>JBHIDB010000009.1:0-26275 GCA_046759865.1 Thermoplasmata archaeon | reverse complement strand
GCTTCGTCGCGTCTCGCACGACCCGCTGCGTGTAGATGACGGTAAGGAGTTCTTCATCGTGGGGGGAGGTACGGACCAGCCGCTCCAGGTCCCGTCGTGTGTTCAGGCGCCTGTATAGGCCCCTGTACGTCTCGTGGTCCATGCCGATGTTTCCGGGTTTCCTATTGAGGCTAACTTTATTAAAGCGTTATGAGGCCAGTCCCACGTGCCGAGAGTCAACACCCAGACCGTGAGGAGTGGCCACCTCAGGGAAAAAGGGTAAAGGCCGAAATCCGTTGAGGAGAGTCGGCGAATGGGATGAAGGTCACCTGGCTCGGTCACGCGGCGTTCCTCTTAGAGGGGGATGACCGGATCCTCGTGGATCCGTTTCTCACGGGAAATCCGGCGGCTGCCACCACCGCCGAGGAGGTAGAGTGCGACCTGGTCTGCGTAACACACGCCCACGGGGATCACTACGGGGACGCCGTCGCGGTCGCGACCCGCCTCGGAGTTCCTCTGGTTGCCATCTACGAGATTTCGGTCGTGGCGGAGGCGCAAGGCGCCGAAACGGTAGGGATGAACGTCGGAGGGTCGACGACGGTCGGCCACACGCGAATCACCATGACCCATGCCGTCCACTCGTCCTGCTTCGTCGGAGACGGCAAGGTGGAGGCGGGGGGAAACCCCGCTGGCTTTGTGATCGACTCCGGCGCCCGGGTCTACCACGCCGGCGACACGGCGGTCTTCGGCGACATGGCTCTCATCGGAGAGCTCTACCAGCCGGAGCTGGCATTGCTGCCGATCGGTGACTTCTACACCATGGGCCTCCTTGAGGCAACGAAAGCCACGGCCCTCCTCGGGGTGAACCAGGTCATACCCATGCACTTCAACACCTTCCCCGCCATCGAGCAGGACCCCGCAGCCTTCCGCGCGGCCGTGACGGAGAAGACGCGCTCCCTGGTCACCCTCCTGAAGCCCGGGGAGAGTCATAGCCTGAAATAGCAAACCTAAAGAGCGGCCTCTGGGTTGAACGGTACTGGCCATGGCGGCGGAGATTGCTCGCGTCATCTCGGAGGCGGCCTACCAAGCGTACGAGAAGAAGCTCCTGCGGGAGGTTCTCGAAGGCCCCGTGCCCCATCACCTCGCCATCATTATGGACGGGAACCGGCGATTCGCCGAGGAGGTGGGCCTGAGTTCTGCGGACGGGCACGAGCGGGGGCGGGAGAAGCTGGAGGAGGTCCTGGAGTGGTGCATGGACCTGGGCATCCGCATCCTCACGGTCTACGCCTTCTCCACGGAGAACCTGCGCCGGGACGACGGGGAGTTGGATGACCTGATGAGCCTGTTCGCGAAGAACTTCCGGCGGGCCGGCGACGACGAACGGGTCCACGAGAACAAGATCCGAATCCGGGTCCTCGGCCAGACCGAGCAGCTTCCTGCCGCGGTCCAGGACGCGATCGCCTACGCCGAGGAGCGCACCGCGGACTACGACGCGTATCTCTTCAACCTCGCCGTCGCCTACGGAGGACGCCAGGAGATTCTCGACGCCATCCGCCAGCTGGTGGAGGACGCCGTGGAGGGACGCGTCTCTCTGGACGAGATCGACGAGGGGGTCTTCTCCAAGCGACTGTACACGGCCGACCTGCCCGATCCCGACCTAGTCTTGCGCACCTCGGGGGAGGAACGCATCAGCAACTTCCTCCTCTGGCAGCTCGCCTACAGCGAACTCTACTTCGTCGACGTCTTCTGGCCCGGCTTCCGTAAGATTGACTTTCTACGGGCGATCCGCTCCTTTCAGATGCGGCGTAGGCGGTTCGGTCGCTAAGCGCGGGCTCGGTAACGGCGGACTTCAGCCCCGCAGACGGGGCACGCCTCATGGGTCTCCGACCAGTACCTTCCGCAGCCCCGACACCGGAAGGACCACCCCTCTCGACGACGAATCCCCGGAAGGAGGGCGGGTCGATAAGGGAGACCCAGCCGGTCTGCGACATTCTGGATGGCGTAGTCGTCGGTCACGACGGCGGCGTCCAGCTGCAGGGCGAGGGCAAGCACCTCCTGGTCCGTGCGGGATAGGCTGGCGTCGTCTCCGGTCTCCCGGGACGCCTTGGACACGCGCTGCAGGTCGGTATCCCGTGGCTCGAAGATTCGGCTCTTCGTCTCCAGGACGGCCTCGACACGGGGGTCCAGACCCCCCTGATTTCGAGCCTCGCGCATCACGCTGGAGGGGATGTAGACCTCCCCGGCGAAATCCATCCCGGAGAGGATGGCCGAGGTGTCGAGAACGAGTCTCACGAGGAACCCTCGGGCGGTTACGCGGCGAGCCGCTCCGCAATCTCCAGCCGGTCGTAAATCTCCTCCACCGCCCGCCGCGCATCGGGCTCCTCCCCTCCCTTAACGAGGATGCGGCCTGTCTTGTAGAGGGTCCGCTCGGGTTCGTCGTGAATCAGGAGGAGCACTCCACAGTCGGTGATGCGATAGCCATCGTCGGCCAGGACGTCTCGAGCCTCCGCTAGGTTGAGGACGAGGTGCTTCCTGAGGGTGGCCACATAGGCGGCCGTGGTGCGGCAGGGTCGCATCATGAAGTAACTCATGCGCGCTCCCTTCAACCGGCGGCCGTCTATTTAGCTTCCACCGCGGGGGCCTCAACGAGGGCCGCCCGGTCCAGGCTCGCGATGGAACCCTCGAGGAGCGTGTCGTAGTGCAACCGCGCTTCCTCGGATTCCACCACCTCCAGCTTGGCTCGCGTCGTCGGATGGGCGGGTCCCAGGACGTCACACACCTCGGGTCCCACCGAGATGGGGTAGGTCCCGATGCGCTCGGCTTCGCGCACAATGTCGACCTTGTCCCAGCCGATGAGGGGTCGGAGGACGGGGAGTCGGACGGCTTCCTCGATGGCTCGGAGGTTCCAGAGGGTCTGACTCGACACCTGCCCGAGGCTCTCTCCGGTGATGAGGAAGTCCGCCCCTTCCCGCCGCGCCAGCGCCTCGGCGACCCGGAACATGAGGCGCTTGGACAGGACGAAGTAATAGCGCCGGCGTGCCCTGCGGGCGATCTCAGCCAATGCGTCCCCCAAGTGCGCCACGTAGAGGGCCGAGAAGCCGAGGAGGTCGGCCAGCTGCCGGGACTTTTCCTCGGGGGCACGGTCTGTGAAGGGTTCCAGTGAGCAATGGAGGGCGACAACCTCGACGCCCCGAGCGGCTACGAGATGACCGGCCACCGGACTGTCAATGCCCCCGCTCAGCAGGAGCGTGCCCCTTCCAGATTTCAACGCTTATTGAGCGCTGGAGGGATTTATAACGGTTGGCGGCCGCCAGAGGCCCACGTAGTGGCGATAGAGGACCCGCGCCACATCCGGGGAAGAGACCCCTCGAACGGTCGCGCGGCTACCTGTGGACCGCCCCTCTTATGGGCCATCAGCGGTACACAGCTCCCATGAGCCGCCTCGAGCCGATTCCCGTGGCGGAGATCCAGGCCGCCCGCGAACGGATCGCCGGTACGGCCGTGCGAACACCGTTGGTTCGTCTCAACGTAGAGGACGCCCCAACCGAGATCCATCTCAAGCTGGAGAACTTGCAGCCGGTGGGCTCCTTCAAGATGCGCGGAGCGGGGAACGCGGTGCTCAAGGCGAGGGCCGGGGGGCTGGAGGAGCGCGTCTGGACGGTGAGCGCCGGGAATATGGCCCAAGGGCTCGCCTGGTACGCACGTCACGTCGGTCTGCCCAGCAGCGTCCTCGTGCCAGACAATGCGCCTCCCACGAAGCTATCCGCCCTCGAACGCATGGGAGCCGACATCGTCTCGGCCCCCGTCGAGGAGACGTTTCGGGTGGCCGAGTCGGGTAATTATGCGGGTATCCAAGGTCACTTCATCCACCCCTTCGCAGACCCGGACGTGATCGCGGGCAATGGCACCATTGGACTGGAGATCCTGGAGGATCTCCCCGAGCTGGACTCCGTGGTGATTCCGTATGGGGGCGGAGGACTGAGCACGGGAATTGCCTCCGGCCTCCAGGCTCTTGCCCCCGAGGTGAAGGCCTTCGCCGCGGAGGTGGAGACGGCCGCTCCTCTGGCAGCCTCCCTCGCCGCGGATGCCCCGCAGGAGATCGCCCGGGTCTCGAGCTTCATCGACGGCATCGGGCACCCGCTGGTGTACCCCGACATGTGGCCTCTGACGCGGCGCCTCCTCCGCGCCTCACTGGTGGTCCCGCTGGAAGAGGTCGTGGCGGCCATTCGCCTCCTCCTCGAGCGCCATCGAATCGTGGTCGAGGGGGCGGGGGCGACCTCGGTTGCGGCGGCGATGATGGGAGGCGTCGAGGGGGAGAAGGTCGTCTGCGTGGTCTCGGGGGGCAACTTAGATGCGCGGAGCCTCCAGACGATAATCCGGGGGAAAATCCCAGGACCTCCCCGTTTGGAAGGCTGACGCGAATCCACGCTAGGGGGCTTCTCACCACGCGCGTTCGAGGATGTAATCGACTCAGTTGTACATCGACAGGTCGTCGCGGGAGGGGAACTCCTCCGGTCCCTCCTCCTCCCCGATGTCCTCAAACACGACGCCGAACAGGGCGCTGACCATCTCCCGAAGTTGCGCGATCTCTTCACGTAGCCGCTTGACTTCCGCCAAAAGCTCGTCCCTGCTCTCCTCCATGGGGAACTCCCCTGTGATTTCGGCCTATGCGAGGCCTTGCTTTAATCCTTTCTCCAACCCACAACGGAGTCGTATACGGTGGACACCTTCCGGGGTTCGGTACGCTCGCATACATCGCAGTAGAGCTCCCTTCCCCGCTTCACCATGGGCGAGCGATCGCGGGTGCAGAGGCCCCGGACCACGCCCAGGGCCGGTTCGTTGGTCGCCAGCTGGAGCGAGGGGTCGGTCTGGACCACCCGGGCCCGGACCAAGTCGGCGATGCGCATCTCCCGCTTCACGTCCTCCGTGTATTGGTCGGAGATCTTGGAGATGTGGATCGTACCCTCTGTCTGTCCTGTGATGGCCCGTTCGTTCCCCTCGACGGCCTCGACGTCGACGATGACCATGCTCGGGCGGCTGTCTCTGACGGTGGCCAGAACGATGTCGCCCACCTTGAGTTCCAGGGGTGGGTTGAAACCGCGGACGCGCGCGACGCGCTCCTGGGGGTCGAGACTCAACTCCCCCATCTGGGACGCATAGATGTCCCCGTCGAGCTCGTACGTCCCCTCGCCCGAGATGTACTCTTCCACGACGGCCACGCGCTGCCCTGGGAATACGACTTTCGCCTTCATGCGGCCTCCCTCACAACCCGGAAGTGCTGGACTTCGACCTTACTCCTTCTCTTTCGATGGTAGGATTGGAGATGGGGCAGCGGGAACTTATACGTTCTCCGGTCCAGGACGGTTCCTCCTAGGCGGTTTACCTCGCGCTCCACGTACGGCCCCGTCGCTGCGTTGTGGAACGTGTACACGACGGGGGCGGCCCGCAGGGCCGCCTGGAGGAACGGTCGGTCCGCGTGCTTGGTCTGGCCGCCAAAGGGAGGGTTCATGAAGACCGTGTCCACCTGTTCGTCAAAATCCCGGACGTCCCGCTGTGTGAACACGACCTCGAGGCCGTGGGCCGCTGCGTTGCGACGCGCGACCTGTAGGGCTTCCCGGTCCACATCGAGGGCCACCACCCGCGTGGCATCGAGATGGGCCGCTCCCACCGCCAGGACGCCGTTTCCACACCCGAGATCCGCGACGCGTTGTCGCCAGACGTCCCGGTGGCCGTAGGCCCGAAAGAGGACCTCGGCAGCGATTTCCGCCGGGACGGAGTACTGCTCCAGCTTGTCTTTGGGACGACGGAGCGGATCGAGGTTCTGGAGGAGGATGGCCAGGTCCTTCCTCTTGATCGTCGGGCATTCCGCGGGTTCCATCAGCGGGGAAACCACGCCGTGTGGCGGCTTCAACCTTTTCGCTTAAGCTGGCGCCCGGTCTCCTCGGCCTGTTGGGTCGCGTCCCGGAGGGGAATCCCTAGGGATTCCGCGGCCTCCCGCACGTCCTCGTACTCCGGTTTGACATTCAGGACCTCTCCTTGCGTGTCCCGCGCGACCTTGAATCGGATCTTCGCCCCGTCGAGGGCGGGCACTTCGAGGGTCTTGGTCTCCCGCTCCAGGACCATCCGGCGCTGGGTGGAATTCACCCGAACTCCCAAGGTCCCCGTCTCCCGCTGGATTAGGCCGACGATTCGATCTTCTCGCCCCGGCGGGGTGAAGACCTGCAAGAGGTGACCCGGTCGGTTTTTCTTCGTAACCGTGGGTACCAGATGGAAGTCCAGCACGCCGGCCTCCGTCAGGCGTTGGGCCAGGTGGCCCAGGACCTCCCCCGTCACGTCGTCGAGATTGGTCTCCAGCACGGAGATGACCTCTTCCCCCGGGGGGCCCGTCGTGCCCAGCATGGCCCGCAGGACATTGGGGACGCCCGCCAGTTCCCGACCTCCCGCCCCGTACCCAATGGCCGCGGCCCGGATCGTAAAGGTGGGATCGAAACTGTCTACGAGGGCCGCCAGCAAGGCTACCCCAGTAGGCGTCGCCAGTTCGCCGTCCGCGGAGGTCAGGTGGAATGGCATGGCGTACGCAGTCAGGATCTCGGCCGTCACCGGGGGAGGGACGGGGAGGCGCCCGTGCCGGGACTCCACGGTGCCGCTTCCGACGGCGACGGGAGTGGAGACGATCTGGGTCCGACCATCCAGGATGTCTAGGTCGTCGAGCAGGACCGCCGTTCCGAGCAGGTCCAAGAGGGTGTCCAGGGATCCCAGCTCGTGGAGGCGAGGGGTCTCGGGCGCCTTCCCATGTACCTCGCTCTCGCCTTCAACCAAGATGCTGCCGGCCCGGAGGGCCACCTCCTCGGCCTGGCCGGTCAGGGTGATTGCCGAAGCGGTCTCTTTGAGTTCCAGGAGAAAGTCGTCCCCTGACCGATCTCTCTGCGTCTCGGGAAGGGACCAGTCCGCCCACTGAACGTCGAGGCCCCCGCGGCTGACCCGGTTTGCCTCCAAGGCAACCTGCTGGCCGGAGGCCTTCGACACGGTCTTAACCAGCTCGTCCAACGAGCCGCGGCTCGCCCCAAGGTCCAACAGACAGCCGAGGAGCATGTTTCCGCTGATGCCGGCCAACGACGGGTCGAGGAGGAGGACGCCGGCCACGGACCTGCCTCTAGGCGATGTAACGATCGGCCGAGCCCTCGTAATCCTTCAGTGCGACGACGCTCGAAAGCTGTCCGATGATCTCTCGTGCGAGCTCTCGGGTGAAGGAGTTTTCCGGGATCTCATCCGTCTCTTGAATCCAGGTGAGAACCTCCCCCAGCGCTGCCTTCATCTCGTCCGTCGTGAGGTCCTCATCCATCCGCGAGACGGCTTCCTCCGTCCGAAGCATGGCGAAAACGAAGTCCTTACACAGCCCCACGAGGTGCGTGACATTCTCGGAAGTCATCTGCCCGTCCCGGGGCGAAGAAGGGGTCCCGGAGGAATAAAGGTTCCTTCGGGCGGCCCTAGAGCTGTTCCACGAGGGCCCGGACCCGTCGCTCGATCTCGTCGCGGAGGCCCCTCGCCTCCTCCTCCCCCATGCCACCCGGGTCGGCGAGGGACCACTCCTCGGCCCGATCCAGGACTTCGGCGGGACAGGCCTCCTCCGGGGTGCATCCCATGGTGACGATGCGGTCGGCCTGGCTCGCGAAGGCCATGTCCACCGCCTTCGGGACGTGAAGGGAAATGTCGATGTCCCGCTCCCCCATGAGGCGCACTGCCGCCGGGCTGAGACCCGAGGCAGGGTTCACGCCCCCGCTGCGGACGAGGACGCCCCGCGGCGCGTAGTGTCGCGCGAACCCCTCTGCCATCTGACTGCGGAAGCTGTTCCCCACGCAGATGAAGAGGACCCGCTTGACCACGACTGACCTCCGTCGAAGCGCCGTCCGGCTCGCTCAGTAGCGCGTGAGGGTGGGATCGACTTTCTGCGCCCAGGCGTCGATGCCCCCCGCCATGTTCCAGACGCGCGTGAACCCCAGGTCCCGGAGGAATTGGGTGATGCGGGCGCTGCGGGCGCCGGTGTGGCAGTGGACCACGATGTTGTCTGCCGTGCTGAGCTCTCCGACCTTATACGGGACCTCCCCCACGGGCATGAGTCTGGCGCCGTCGATGTGGACAATCTGCCACTCGACGGGCTCCCGGACGTCTAAGAGCATCGCATCGCCCTTCTGGACCATCTCGGCAGCTTCCGCCACGTCGACCTGGAATTCGCTCGCCAAGGCGTCCTCCTCTCCAAGCCCGCAGAAGGCCTCGTAGTCGATGAGCTCCGTCACGGTGGGGTTCTCCCCGCACACCGGGCAGTTCGGGTCCTTCCGGAGCTTCAGCTCTTGAAAGCTCATCCTCATCGCATCGAAGAGCAGGAGGCGACCCACCAGGGTGTCCCCCTTCCCGAGCAGGACCTTCAGCGCCTCGTTGGCCTGGAGACTCCCGATGATACCCGGCAGTACACCGAGGACGCCCCCCTCGGCGCAGCTTGGTACGAGGCCCGGCGGCGGGGGCTCCCGATAGAGGCAGCGGTAGCAGGGTCCCTGCGCCGCATCGAAGACGGAGACCTGCCCCTCGAAGCGGAAAATGCTCCCGTAAACGTTGGGCTTGCCCAGCAGGACGCTCGCGTCGTTCACCAGGTACCGGGTCGGGAAGTTGTCCGTCCCGTCGATGATAACGTCGTAGTCCCCCAAAATGTCCAGGGCGTTGTCACTGGTGAGGCGTACCTCGTGGGTCTCCACCTGCACGCCAGGGTTGAGTGCCTGCAGCCTCTCCCGGGCCGCCTTCAGCTTCGGGCGGGCCAGGTCTGTGGTGTCGAAGAGGACCTGGCGTTGGAGGTTGCTCTCGTCCACGGCGTCGAAGTCCACCAGGCCGAGGCGTCCCACGCCTGCGGCGGTGAGATACATCCCGAGGGGGGCCCCGAGACCGCCTACCCCTACGACCAAGGCGCTGGAACGGCGGAGTTTCTCCTGCCCCTCCAAGCCCACCTCCGGGAGAATGAGGTGCCGGCTGTACCGCTTGATCTCCTCCTGGGTCAGCCCCTGCCGTGGAGGAGGACGGGGGCCGAGGGTGACGTTCGGGAGGGCACCGCCCGCGACGCTCGGAACGATGATGACGGTGTCCCCTTCACCCACGGAAGTGGCCTCCCGCTCCAGGTATCGGATGTCCTGGTCGTTGACGTAGACGTTCACGAAGTTTCGGAGCTTGCCGTTATCTCCCATCAGGTACCGCCTTAGCGGCCCGTATTGATCGACCAGCCCGTCCAGGAGCTCCTGAACCGTCTGTCCCTCTACCTCCAGCCTGTCTCGGTCCTCCACGTATTGTCGCAGCGGCGTGGGAATGCGGATGGTCACGGTAGGCTTACTCATGCTCACTCTCTCCTACCTTTTCACGACTAATAAACCTCAAGGACTCCTCCACCATCCCCTCCTCCCCCCGGCGCCAGGCGGTCGCCTCCCCCTCCTCCTCGGCCCGGGTGGCCACGATGAGGTAGGAATACCAGGGCCACGCGCGCTCGGTATCGTAGAGGGAGGGGGCGGCGGGATGGTCGGGATGGGAGTGGTAGAATCCGATGAGGACGAGACCTTGATCCCGGGCATCGCGGTCCCCGTCGACGATGTCCTGCGGGTCGATTTCGTAGCGATCCCGCGTCGTGTCGGCCCGGAGATTCGTCGCCCGCCGCGTCGAGGTGACTCGCCGGACCTCCCCATCGAGACCGAGGAGCAGGCCACACACCTCCGAGGGATACCCCTCGCGCGCGTGCCGGTGGAGTTCCTGGAGCAGGGTCTTGGGCAGCTCCAGCATCTAGCCCTCCTCCCAGTAGAGCTCGGCCAGGTATCGTTCCCCCGCGTCAGGGAACACGGTCACCACGTCGCCGTCCCGGAGCCCATTGGCTACGCGAAGCGCGGCTGCTAGGGCGGCTCCGGACGAGGTGCCAACCAGGAGGCCTTCCCGCTCGGCCAGGAGGCGGGCGTAGCGCTGGGCCTCTTCGGTCTCCACGAACAGGGCGTCGTCTTGAATGGAGGGATCAAAGACGCCCGGTTGCAGCGAGCTCTCCATGTGCTTCAGCCCTTCGATGCCATGGAGTGGCTCCGCGGGCTGGAATCCAACGATTTGGATGGAGGCGTCATGCTTCTTGAGCCGCCGCCCCGTCCCCACCAGAGTCCCGCCGGTTCCGACCCCCGCGACGAGGTGGGTGACCTCTCCCCCCGTCTGGTCGAGGATTTCCGATCCTGTGCCTTCGTAGTGGGCTGTCCAGTTCGCGGGATTGTTGTATTGGTCCACATAGGCGTACGCCTCCGGATCCTCGGTCTGGATGCGACGCGCAACCCGCTGGGCGCCGTCGGTCCCCGCCAGCGGGTCCGTCAGCACGAGCTCTGCCCCGAAAGATCGCATGATGCGCTGCCGCCCCCCGCTCGCGTTGGAGGGGAGGACAAGTTTGGCGGGGATACCAAGGGCCGCCCCGAGCATGGCAAGGGCGATGCCCGTGTTGCCCGAGGTCGCATCCAGGAGAGTCGTTCCAGGGCGGAGAGCGCCCGTTTCGAGGGCGTCCCGAATCATCCATAAGGCGGGCCGATCCTTGACGCTCCCGCCTGGATTGAACCACTCCGTCTTGGCGTGAAGGGTTACCCCCCCGAGGCCCCAGGCCTCTGCGTTCAACCGGAGGAGCGGCGTGTTCCCGATTAGCGCGACGACCGGCACATCCTCGAGCCTCCGGCCTGGAGAGCCCGCGACGCTGCGCTGCATCTACGGGCCGTCCCCTTGGTAGGCCTCGAGTCCGATGCGGAGAGTGCTCAAGGAGAGGAGGGCACACTTGAGGCGGGCATGGCTGATGGGAATGCCTAAGGTCTGCAGGACGGCGTCCTCGTCGATGGCGAGGATTTCCTCTAAGGTCTTTCCCTTGAGCTTGACGGTCAGCATGGAGGCGGAGGCTTGGCTGATCGCGCACCCCTGACCTTGGAATCTCACGTCCTCGACCGCGCCGTCGTCGTTGAGCCGAAGATAAAGGGCGATCTCGTCGCCGCAGAGGGGGTTGTCCTCCCGGGCCCAGATGTCAGCGGGCTCCAGGTCCCCCTTGTTCCGCGGGTTCTGGTAGTGGTCCAGGATCGCCTCCTGGTACATCTCGTAACTCATAGGCGAAAGACCTCCTTGACCTTCTCCAAGGCCTCGGTCAGGCGGTCGGCCTCCTCCTCCGTGTTGTACAGGTAAAAGCTCGCCCGAGAGGTGGCAGGCACGTCTAGCCGATCCATCAGAGGCTGAGCGCAGTGATGGCCCGCCCGGACGGCGATGCCCTCCGCGTCGAGAATGGAGGCGATGTCGTGGGCGTGGACCCCTTCGAGGAGGAAGGAGACCACGCCAGCCCGCTGGTCGACGTCGGTGGGGCCGAAGACGCGCAGACCCTCGATGGTCTCCAGGCGTTCCAGGGCGTAGGCAGTGATGGCCTTCTCGTGCTCCCTGACGCGATGCATGTCTAGGCCCTGCAAGTACTCCACCGCCGCCCCCAGGCCGATGGCCCCCACGATGTTGGGGGTCCCCGCCTCAAACTTCCAGGGCAGGTCGTTCCAGCGGGCCCATCCCAGGTGGACTTCCCGGATCATCTCGCCGCCCCCGAGGAAGGGCTCCATCTCTTCCAGGATGTCCTCCCGTCCGCAGAGCGCACCGATGCCCGTGGGCCCCAGCATCTTGTGCCCGGAGATCGCGAGGAAGTCGGCGTCGACGGCCTGGGCATCGACGGGCATGTGGGGCGCGGACTGGGCTGCGTCGACGAGACAGAGGGCCCCGGCTTCGTGGGCCCTCTTGGCGATTTCTGCCACGGGGTTGATGGTTCCCAGCACGTTGGAGCATTGGGTCACGGTGACGAGCTTGGTTCGTGCGGTGATGAGCTCGTCGTAGTCCTCCATCTTGAGGGTGCCGTCGTCGTGGATGTCCACCCACTTGAGGACCACCCCCTTCTGGTCCTGCAGGAAGTACCAGGGGATCGTGTTGGAGTGGTGCTCCATGACAGTGGAGACGATCTCGTCTCCCTCCTGGAGGCCCCCCTTCATCCCCCAACCGTAGGCGACGGCGTTGATGGCCTCCGTCGTCCCGCTGGTATAGACCACCTCCTCCCGGGCCCGGACGTTGAGGAAGGCCTGGAGCTTGTCCCGTGCATCCTCATACTCCTCCGTTGCCCGCTCCCCGAGCTCGTGGATCGCCCGGTGGACGTTGGCCGTGTAGAGGTCCATGTAATCGTTCATCTTCTCGATGACCGCTCGGGGCTTCTGGGATGTCGCCGCGTTGTCGAGGTAGACCAACTTCTTCCCGTGAACCTCCTGGTCCAAGACGGGGAAGTCCCTCCGGATAGCTCGGGTGTCCAGCACGCTCGCCTTGACCTTACCTACCATCTTCATGCCTCCTCACGCAGCCAATCGTACCCCCGTTCCTCCAGCTCCGCGGCGAGGTCCTTGCCGCCTGAGCGGGCGATGCGCCCATCGACCAGGACGTGAACCTCCTTCGGGACGATGTACCGGAGGATGCGCTGATAGTGCGTGATGAGAAGGATGCCCGTTCCCCCCTTCGCGAGCCGGTTCATGGCGTCCGCGACGATCTGGAGGGAATCGATGTCCAGTCCGGAATCCGTCTCGTCCATCACGGCCAAGGGGGGACGAAGGAGGGCCAGCTGGAGGACCTCCGCCCGCTTCTTCTCCCCTCCCGAGAACCCCTGGTTCACGTAGCGATGGAGGAAGGTCTCCTCCATACCAAGGCCCTCGAGGTGCTCGCGCACCCGGGCATCGAAGGCCTCCCCATCCGGCTCGTCAGGCCGGAGGGACCGATGGGACTCCCGCAGGAATCGGGTCATCTTGACCCCGGGAAGGTCCGTGGGGTACTGAAAGCCTAGGAAGAGGCCGCGTCGGGCGCGCTCGTCGGTCTCCTTGGAGAGGAGGTCCTCTCCGTCTAGCAGCACTTGTCCGCCGAAGACCCGGTAGCCCGGATGGCCAAGGAGAACGTAGGCGAGGGTCGACTTCCCGCTCCCGTTGGGCCCCATCAGAGCGTGGATTTCTCCCTGCCGAACCGAGAGGCTGATGCCCTTGAGGATTTCCTTCTCCTCGATCCCGGCACGGAGGTCTAGGATGTCCAATTGTGCGGGCATGAGGGCTCCTGAAATCTGGCCAAAATAACGCCGTTATCGATTAAGTAGTTTGTCAGATTCCGGTGGCGCACCGCCAAACCATCCACCGCCTCAATCAAGAAGGTTCTCCAAGCGCTCCTCGTCGTCCACCTCGTCGGACAAGGCCTCGAGGGCGAGGCGGTAGGTCACGAGGTCCACATCCCGACAGTAATCGGCCAACTCCTTGTAGAACTCGATCTCTTGCCGCTCTCCGTCCAAGCTGTCCTCCAGCATCTTGTGGAGCGCCTTTCGGTCTTCCGGAGGCGCTCGGATGTGGGCGTAGGAGTGCCGTTCGAATTCCGACGGTCGCGTGAGGGGCCGCCCTCCGAGTTGCACGATGCGCTCCATCAACGTCTCCATGTGCTGCCATTCGTGCTGCGAGAGGAGCGTGAAGATCTCGGACATCTCCGGGGCATCCAGGCCGGCGGCCCACTTAGAGAGGTAGAGAAAGCGGTAGGCCTCGAGGCCCTCCGTAGCCAGGGCCTGGTTCAACCGCTTGATGACCTCCTCCGCGTGTTTGCCGACGATTTCCTTCCCCTTTTCTCCCATACACGGATCCTCCGTTACACGTGTCTCGATGAACGCTCCTTGGGACCTACTCCCACTTGCGAAGGAGACGCTCCAAGTACTCCTCCTCCTTCACCTCGTCCGCGAGGATTTCCAGGGCCATCCAGTACGTCACGTCGTCCTTCCCATCCGTCGACTCAACGAGGCCTCGGTAGAACGCCACGGCCGTCCGTTCGGCTTCGAGGCTGCTTTCCACCATCGCCCTCAGATCCGTCTGATCCACCGGGGGCTCATGGTAGTCCACGAACGACGTGCCCTCCCAGTCCGAGAGCCGGTACACCGGGCGTCCCCCCAACTCGATGACGCGCTCCATCAGCTGCCCCATGTGCGCCCTCTCGCCCTCCGAGAAGGCCTGGAAATCGGCGGCGAGGGCGGGTGCGTGGATCCCCCCGGCCCACTTAGAGAGGTAGAGAAAGCGGTAGGCGAGGAGGGCCTCTGCCGCCACGCCTTGGTTCAAGGTGGCCACGAGGCTCTCCGCGAGGTCCCCTACGATCTCTTTCCCCTTCTCTCCCATGCGGCTCGAGAACCAATCGAGGGCCGACCTTAAGGCTTTGGTGAAACCGGTTCGGCGTGGCTTCGGACACCCTCACGCAGTGGGGCGGAGAGCGTCGACGTCCAACACATGGGAGCGAATCTGGACGCAGGCATCGCAGAAGGCCCGCTTTCGCTCGTGATCGGAGAGGCCCTCTACCAAGTCTCGCTCGAGGTCGTCGAGCTGCGCTTGCACGACAGGGTCTTTCCTGAGTGGCGGGTCTTCGCCTCGGTGGCCGCTCATGTACTGACTCACGGCAGGCTGGCTGACGCCGAGGAGGGAGGCCACAGGAACCTGGCCCTGGTCCGGGACGAGGCGTCTCGCGAGTTCAGAACGGACGAACGGGAGCAGCCGTTCGACGACAAAGGTCTCACAGGGTTGCTTCGGGAAACCGCCCCGCGCCCCGAGTGCGAGGAGGAAGTTGGGCTTCGAGACCCCGCCGAGGATGCAGGAACACGGGCCGACACCCTCCGTCTTCCGGTAGGACGTGCAGGCCCCGCAGATTGCGGCCGTGAGCCGGGGGCCGGACAGCCCCGCCGCTACGCGGCCTGCGAGTCGCCCTGCGTATTTCTGTAAACGCTGGTCCCGCCTTCGGGAGCGGCGCCCGCGACGTTTCGTGACGTAATGGCTCACCGCCGCCTGGGTGAGTCCCATCCGCTCGGCGATCTCTCGCTGACTCAGGTCGTGTTCGGTGGCGAGGGTCTGGGCGATTCCGGCTCGGAGGGCAGGAAGAAACTCCGGCACGGCGTGCTCACACCACTGACGGCCGCCCAGGTCCTCCGCGTTCAATACGGAGTGATATAGAGGGTGGCAGATAAAAGGTTGCGGACCCTTATCGCCGGCGAGAGCCGGGCTGGTTACGCTTATATAATAACGGCGTTATTGATTTAGCGGGGCCAAGGAGACCGTCCCGAGGTCGTGGTCAATGTCCGTCCTTAAAATCCAGAATCTCCACGCGGGTGTGGATGGCCAGGCCATCCTCCATGGCTTGGATCTCACGGTGAAAGCGGGGGAGATTCACGCCCTGATGGGTCCCAACGGCAGCGGCAAGTCCACCCTCTCGCACGTCCTCATGGGGCACATCCGCTACGAGGTGTACAAGGGAGACGTCCTCCTGGACGGCGTCTCCATCCTGGGTCTCCTGCCCCACTACCGTGCTCGTCTGGGCCTCTTCCTCGGGTTCCAGTACCCGCAGGAGGTCCCCGGCGTGAAGATGGGGAGCTTCCTGAACGCGGCCTACAAGCGGATGCACCCCGAGAGGGAGATGGAGATTCCCGAGTTTTTCGCCCACGTGGACGAGCGGATGAACCTGCTCAACCTCGATGCGAGCTTCGGCGCCCGCTACCTGAACGACGGCTTCTCAGGCGGGGAAAAGAAGCGCGCCGAGGTGCTCCAGATGCTCGTGTTAGAGCCCCGCATCGCCGTCCTCGACGAGAGCGATTCGGGCCTGGATATCGACGCGCTGAAGACGGTGGCCCAGGCCATCGACCACTACGCCGGTCCTGAGGTCGGCATCCTCCTCATTACCCACTACCAACGGCTTCTCGACTACGTGACGCCCGACTTCGTGCACGTCCTGGTGGACGGCAAGATCGTCCGCTCCGGGGGCAGCGACCTGGCCCAGAAGCTGGAGGAGCTGGGGTACAAATGGATAAAGGAAGAAGCCATTGTAGAGGTGATCTAGGATGGCACTCGAGCCCGAGATGGTCGAGCGGGAGTACAAGTACGGGTTCCGAGACGACATCGAGTACGTCTACCGGACCCCCAAGGGCCTGAGCGAGGACGTCGTCCGGGAGATCTCCGGCCTCAAGGACGAGCCGGAGTGGATGCTCAAGATGCGCCTCCGGGGGTACAATCACTTCCTGGAGCGCGTCATGCCCGATTGGGGCGGAGACCTCGACGACATTGACTTCGACGACATCAGCTACTACCTCAAGCCCTCCGAGAAGGAGGGCCGGACTTGGGAGGAGGTTCCCGATAAGATTCGGCAGACCTTCGATCGCCTGGGGATCCCTGAGGCCGAGCGCAAGTTCCTCGCCGGGGTGGGGGCCCAGTACGACTCCGAGGTGGTCTATCACAAGACGTTGAAGCACCTCGAGGAGCAGGGTGTCGTCTTCATGGGCACGGACGCCGCACTGAAGGAGTACCCCGAGATTTTCAAGGAGTACTACGCGACCCTGGTGCCGCCGGAGGACAACAAGTTCGCCGCCCTGAACACCGCCGTCTGGAGCGGGGGGAGCTTCGTTTATGTCCCCAAGGGGGTCAAGGTGGAGCAACCACTCCAGGCCTACTTCCGCATCAACTCGGAGAATATGGGGCAGTTCGAGCGGACCCTGATCGTGGGGGATGAGGACAGCCACTTCCACTACATCGAAGGGTGCACGGCGCCGACTTACACGACCAACTCCCTCCACGCTGCGGTCGTGGAGGTGGTCGCCAAGCCGGGCGCGAACGTGCGCTACACCACCCTCCAGAACTGGTCGGACAACGTCTACAACCTGGTGACGAAGCGCGCCTACGCCCACGAGAATAGCACCGTGGAGTGGGTGGACGCCAATATTGGAAGTCGCCTGACTATGAAGTACCCGTCCGTCTACCTCCTCGGCAGGGGGGCTAAGGCGGAGATCCTCTCCGTCGCGTACGCAGGGAAGGGGATGCACCAGGACGCCGGGGCCAAAGCGATTCACCTCGCCTCGGACACCCAGTCCCGGATCACGAGCAAGTCCGTCTCCAAGAACGGCGGGCGCGTGACCTACCGGGGCCACCTGGCCGTCGCCAAGGGCGCCGAGAACGTGAAGTCCAACGTCCGGTGCGACGCCCTCATGCTGGATGCGGTCTCGCGATCGGACACGTACCCCTACATGGACATCGAGGAGGAGGACGCCTCCATCACCCACGAGGCGACGGTGGGGAAGATCAGCGAGGACGTGCTCTACTACCTGATGTCCCGGGGCCTCACGGAGAACGAGGCGATGAACATGGTCGTCCTGGGTTTCCTGGAGATCTTCACCAAGGAACTGCCCATGGAGTACGCCGTGGAGTTCAATCGCCTCATCAAGATGGAGATTGAGGGCGACGTCGGATAGGCCGACGGGCGTGTCCCGAACCGAGGTTTCATGGAGTTCGAGCTAGGGTACGCCACCGAAGAACGCGTTGGCGAGCTCTCCAAGGAGCGCGGGGAGCCGGCCTGGCTGCGGAAGAATCGAGGCAAAGCGCTCGACGCCTTTCTCGCGATGCCCGTGGAACCCCTGCCTCTCTTCATCCGGCACACCGACCTGCGGGGCGTGAAGGTCGACGAGGCCGTTCCCGTGGAGGGCGCGCGGGGGGAGGCGCCAGCGCCGGTTTACGAGGGCGAAGACGAAGCCGCGGCCGCTTTCATGCGAGAAGGCCGCCTTCACGAGGTCCGGATTACCGAGAAACTCCGGGACCGCGACTTCTTCCTCAACGAAGCCTCGGCCTTCCTTCGGGAGCGGCCAAAAGTTGCGCGGGACCTGCTCGCCCGACCGGATTCACTCCCGAAGGACGACAAGTTCGGCATGATGAGCCGGGCCCTCTTCGGGTCCGCCCTGGTCCTGTGGGTGCCCCCTCGGGTGGAGATTACCCGCCCCATCCACCTTCGATGGTCCTTCTCCGAGCCCTCGGCCGCCTTGCATACCCGGACCCTCATCCATCTAGGCGCGGGGAGCCGGGCATCGGTCATCGAGGAGTATGTCTCTGAGAGCTCCGGTCCCAGCAACGGAGCCCAGAGCCTGTTTGGAAACGCCACGGAGGTGTACCTGGAGGAGGGGGCGAGTCTCCACTACGTAGCCGTCGAGCGGTTTGCCGATCACGTGGTCTCCTTCCTCACCCGTCAGGCCACTGTCGGCCAGGGGGGGAGCTTCAACCAGGCCCTCGGGAGCTTCGGCGGTTTTCTCACGAAGTCGCGGGCGGACTGCTTTCTCGCGGGACAAGGATCGCGAATCCGACAGGCCGAAGTGGTCTACGGGACAGGGGAGGAGCGGTTCGACAACACCAACTTTGTCGTCCATCAAGGGCGGGACTCCGTGAGTGACCTCCTCTCCAAGGCCGTCATGCAGGAGCGTTCTCGCTCCGCCCTGAAGGGAGTCATCACCATCGAGGAAGAGGCTGGGAACGCCGACTCCTACCTGGGACAGTACTCCATGCTCCTCAGCCGTAAGTCCAAGTCCACGGCCATCCCGAGCCTTGAGATCAAGACGAACGACGTCCAGCGGGCGAAGCACGCGGCCTCGGTGGCCCAACTCGACGACGACCAGGTCTTCTACTTGATGAGTCGGGGCATCCCTAGAGACCGCGCCCGCCGCATGCTCGTGGAGGGCTTTCTCACGCCCATCGTGGAGCAGGTGCAGCTCCCCGACGCCCGAGCGCAGCTGTACGACCTCATTGACAAGAAGTGGAACGCGTAGGATGGCGGAACGGGCGCTCCTCGGCAAGCTCGACGACTTCGAAGAGGGCCGCATCCACGGCGTCGAGGTCGACGGACGCCAGCTCATCCTCGTCAACCTAGACGGGACGCTCCACGTCCTCGACGGGATCTGCACCCACGCCTACGCCGAGCTCGCCACGGGGTTCCTCACGGGGGAGTACGTGCGCTGCCCCCTGCACCAGTCGCAGTTCGATGTGGAGACGGGGGAGGCGGTCGGTCCGCCGGCGGAGGAGCCCCTGAGGACGTACCCTGTGGAGGTGGAGGGCGACTCCGTGTACGTCGTCTTCGATTAACGAGTGCCAGCGCCTCTACGTCTCCAAGTAGAACTCTGCGTACTCCGTCTCGCACGGAGGCCCGTGGGCGAGGAGAAAACGTCGTTCATCCACGTCCATGATGGCGGAGACCACCGTCTGGTAGCGCTGTTCCTCGGGCAGCTCGCTCATGGGGTGGCGGCATAGGGACTTCGGGGCGTTCTCATGGTCCCGGAGCATCTCCTGAATGTCGGCGACGGTCAGTTCCCTGCGCTCCCCGCGCGGGAGGAGCTCATCGATCCGCCCCTGCCGCTCGAAGGTGGAGGTCTTCTCGTACAGCAGGGGCTGCCAGATGCCTAAGGCGTCCGGATCGGAGAAGTGGTTGGCGTGCGTAAGGATCCCCTCCGAGGGGGTCAGCTCGGCCGTTCCCACGGGGGAGGATTCGAGGTCAAGAACCTGGGCGTAGTTCCCCCAAGCCTGTCCGAGGACGAAGTTTGCGGAGCAAGAACCCGGGGTGTCGTGGACCACTCGAGCGGCGTCTTCCAGGGTCTGCGCCTGCAGGATCCGCCAGCATCGGACGTGGAAGGGGATCCCGAAGCGCTCCCAGTTGTCTTTGTCGGAAAGCATGCCGTTGATGAGGAGTCCGAGACCCGCCGAGTTCAGGCCGATCTTGGGCCCGACGATGCCCGCCTCTGTGAAGGCGAGGACCGTGGGTCCGCCGTCGACACGATAGGTCACCACGAGAGCTTCGATTCCGGGAATCCAGTCCCAATTCTGGGCCATGAGGAGATGGGCGCCCTCTGTGCGATACGGGAGGAGGGCGAGGGAGGTGCAGCCGCTGGGGAGCCGGTCGTCCGCTTGGTCCATCCCGCGCTGGGAGGACTCGCTGTAGACGATTTCGTACCGGAGGTTCAGGGCGAGGACCGCGGCCTCAGAGAGTCCGGCACCTTCGGCGACCCCTCGCATGGCCTCAAGGTAGCCCGGGTCCGCCTCGGCGACCACCCTTTCGTATTGCCGGGCCCGATTCAAGACCTCCTCCCGGGGGAGGCCCCACTCGACTTTGAAGCGGTGGAAGTAGAGTCGAAGGTTACGCCGGATGAGATCGCGAGCCTGGTCGCCCTGCGCGCGGCCGATCTCCCAGGGACTCCCGTCCATTTCCACGTGAACGAGGCCACCCGCTCCTGCCATCGTCAGCTTCCTCCGGTTCTCCTCAGAAGGCCAGGGTTTCGCGCATCCCCTTCAGGATACGCTCCTCGCTTGGCAGGTAGAGTTGTTCCCGGGCGAACAGGGGAACTTGGACGTCGTAGCCCGTGATGCGTTTCACCGGGGCCTCCAAGTTCAGGAAGGACTCCTCGGTAATGCGGGCGGAGATCTCAGCCCCGATCCCTAAAGTCCGCGGTGCTTCGTGAACGACCACTGCTCGTCCTGTCTTCTGGACCGACTTGTTCACCGCCTCGCTGTCCAGGGGCGAGACCGTCTGCAGGTCGATGACCTCGGCGTTCACGACGTCCTCCTCTTCCAGGGTCTTCACGGCTCCCATCACCCGGTACAGCATCGCCCCGTACGCGATGACCGTGATGTCCTCCCCCTCTTGCAAGACCTCGGCCCCGTCCAGCCGTGGAACCCGCCGCCGATCCTTGGGCAGCTCTTCCCGGCCCCGCCGATAGAGGGCCTTTGGTTCCATGAACACCACCGGATCGGGGTCCCGGATCGAGGCCTTCAGGAGCTCCCATGCCTTCCGGGGTGATCGGGGGATGACTACCTTGATACCCGGCGTGTGGGCGTAGTAGGCTTCTCGGCTCTCCGAATGGTGCTCCAGGGCCCGCACGCCAGCCCCGTAAGGCATACGCAGCACCAACGGGACCGTGAAGCGGCCCTGGCTCCGCTTGCGGTACCGGGAGGCATGGGACTCGACCTGGTGGAAGGCCTGATAGGAGAAGCCGCTGAACTGCAACTCCGCGATGGGCCGGAAGCCGTAGAGGGCGAGGCCGATGGCCGCGCCTACGATGGCCGCCTCCGACAGGGGAGTGTCCACGACGCGCTTCTCGCCGAACTCGTTGATGAGGCCGTCGCTGACCCGAAAGATGCCGCCGTCTACTCCCACGTCTTCCCCTAGGAGCAGGACGGTCTCGTCCTGAGCCATCTCCTCCCGCATGGCCTCGTTCAGGGCCTGGACCATGGTCACGCCGGCCACTTACTTCCCTCCGTCGGGGTGCTCGCGCACCCAGTCCTCCACCTCCCGCCTCTGCCGCTCGACGTACGGCGGGTTCTTGGCGTACGCGTGGTCAAAGATGACCTTCGGGTCACCGTCGACCCGCCTCTCGAATCGCTCTACGGCGTGATCGACTTCGATGACCGCCGCGGTGGTCCAATTCTTGACCATTTCCTTGTCTAGGTGACCCCGTTTGATGAGGTACTCCTGGAACCGAGGCAGAGGGTCCCGCTTCTCCCACTCCTTTACCTCCTCTGCAGGCCGATACTTCGTAGGGTCGTCCGCCGTCGTGTGGAAGCTCAGGCGGTACGTCAGGGCCTCAATGAAGCTTGGACCCTTCCCCTTGCGAGCGCGGTCGAGGGCCTCCCGGGTGGCTACGTAGACGGCCAAGATGTCGTTGCCGTCCACCTGGAGGGACCGCATCCCGTAGGCAATCCCCTTCTGGGCGAGGGTTTTGGAGTGGGTCTGTTTGTGAAGGGGGACACTGATGGCCCACCGGTTGTTTTGGCAGAGGAGGACCACGGGGAGTTCGAAGACCTGGGCGAAGTTCAAGGCCTCGTGGAAGTCCCCCTCGCTGGTAGCCCCGTCGCCGAAATAGGTAAGGACGACCTCGTCCGCCCCCTTTAGCTGGATGCCCCATGCGACTCCCACGCCATGGGGGATCTGGCTGGCCACGGGAACGGCGATGGGGAGGTCCCGAGATTCCTTGGAAAAACGGATGCCCTCTTCGTACCCGGCGGTGAAGACCAAGTCGTCTTCGAGTCGCATGCCTCGCCAGATGGAGGCGGCGGTCTCCCGGAAGGAGGGCACCAGCCAGTCCGTTTTCCGGAGGGCATAGGCACTCCCGAGTTGGGCGGCTTCCTGGCCCCGCACTGGGGCGAAGGTCCCGATCCTCCCCTGGCGTTGAAGCTTCTCCTTCCGCTCGTCAAACTCGCGGGTCAAGAGCATCGTCTTGAAGAGGGCGAGTAGGTCCTCTTCCGGGATTTCGGGCTCCAGGTCCTCGTCCACGCTGCCCTTCTCGTCGAGGATGGACATGTGGGTGATCTCGGAATCGAAATCTACCGTCTCAATCGGCAGGACACCACCTCCTTCCCCCGTTGAGGACAAGGCTGGAAACTGAGTCCGCGGGGCGAAGCCAGAGGCGCATGGGCGCGGAGGATACAGGAGGCCGGCTTTTTAAACTCAGGGCGTCAAGCAGGGGGAGCCCGTCTCCCAGTCAAGCCTTCGGCAGCCAATCGGTCAAGTCGGCCCGATTCTTCTCGAGCCAGCGTCCATTCAATCGGATGCGTTCCAGGGCCTGCTGGATGCGCCGTCTGGCCGCGGGGGCCGGATTCGCCTGAAAGAAGGCCTCGACCTCATCGACCCGCTCCGGTGTGCTGAAGGCGTCGGTGATGCTCACGAGTCTCCCGAGCGCGAACCCTCCTCGGCCGTAGCGGCGATCGAGCTCTGCCCAGTTCTCCTTAGTGAAGTCCCAAGCCAGGTCTCGCCCGAAGCGATTCGCGCCGACGCCGACGATTACGATGATGGTGTCCTGAATGCGAACCTCCTCCTCGAGAAGGGAGCGAGCGAGGGTCTCTCGCAGCAGCGTCGTGGTCTTAGGCCGCGTTACGGCTGTCAGGAGACGGAGCTTCTCCTCGTTCAGATCCGCCTCCCGTTCAAGGCGCCAGAGGGCCTCGTAGGTCTCCTCGTCGCCCTCCTGCGCTGCGATGTGGTAGACGACCTCTCGTAGGTCGGGGGAGAGGGAAGCGGGGTCGGCCAGGTAGCCATCGAAACGACGCCTGGCCTCCTCAACCGTCCCTGCTTCCTCGACCCACCCAAGCCGGCCTAGGACGGCGTTGCGCATGAGGACATCGAGATGTCCCTCTTCGGGCGCCGCATCCCAACCCACCCGCGCCGCCACCGGACGAAACAGGCGCCGTACGTACGCCTGGAAGGCCGGGAGGTAGGGCTCGTCGGCGATGAGGATCTCGAAGGAGCGGAGGTTGGCGGCGAGCTCGCGCCAGATGGTGGAGTCCGTTTCCTCTGCGTAGGCCTGGGTAAGGGAGAGATACAGCTTAGCAGGCACGTACCCGGCCCGCATGAGGGCATAGGCGTCGCTCTGAAGCCCGAGGCGGTCCCCGGGAGGGAGGTCCCGCGTCTGGATGGCCGAGAGCAGACGCTCCCACTCCTCAGGAGGATAGTTCACCCGGTAGAACCCGGTCTGTCCCGCGTTCACCTTGAACCAGTCGAGTCCCTTCGACGTCGTAGGGGGGAAGACGTGGTCCACGGCCCGTTCTTCCGCCAGGAAGGAGGCGCTTCCGCCGTCGGCCCGCCGCAGGGCCACGGGTACCTTCCACACGGTCTGGTCCTCGGTGGGTCCTTCGAGGTGCTCGTACAGGAAGCGGGACTGGCTGAGACCAACACGAAGGCCCCCGCCCTCACGGTGACTCTCCACGTCGAGGAGGGGGAACCCCGTCTGCTGGACCCAGCTGGCCATGAGGGCCCGGACCGGCTGGTCCGAGGCTTGCTCGAGTGACTCCCAGAGGTTCTCTGTTCGAGCGTTGCCGTAGGCGTGGGCATCCATGTAGGCCCGAAGCCCTTTCCGGAAAGTCTCCTCCCCCAGGAAGTTCTCCAGCATCCGGAGGACGCTCGCGCCTTTGGCATAGCTGACGGCGTCGAAAATCTCTCGGATCTCTGCGGGATTGTGAACGGGAACCTCGATGGGGTGGGAGTTTCGAAGGCCGTCCAGGGTGAGGCCCGCCGCGGTGTCCTGATAGAGGAACTGCGTCCACATATGCCACTCCGGGTGGAGGGCCGCCACCGCCTTGGTTCCGATCCACGAGGCAAAGCTCTCGTTGAGCCATAGGTCGTTCCACCACTCCATCGTCACCAGGTCGCCGAACCACATGTGGGCGACCTCGTGAGCCATGACGTCCACGATGTACTGGCGCGTGATGGCGGCCGACTCGTCCGGGTCGAAGAGGAGGATGCGTTCCCGATAGGTGATGGCTCCCCAGTTCTCCATCGCCCCCGCCGCGAAGTCGGGGAGGGCCAGGTGGTCCAGCTTGGGGAGGGGGTAGGGGATGCCAAAGTAGTCGTTGAAGTATTCCAGAATCCGGACGGCGCTCTCCAGCGCAAACCGTCCCAGCTCCTCCTTTCCCCGAACCGTCACAACGCGGACGAGGGTCCCGTCCTCGGTGGTGGTCTCTACCGCCGCGAGGTCTCCGACGACGAAGGCCAGGAGGTAGGTTGACATGCGGGGGGTTTCGGCGAATCGCACGACCTTCGTCCCGTCGCCCAGGTCTTTCTCGTCGACTACGGGCGTGTTGGCCACTGCCGTCATTTCGGAAGGCACGACGAGCGTGAGTTCGAAGGAGGCCTTTCGGGCGGGTTCGTCCCAGCAGGGGAACGCCCGCCTGGCGTCGGTGGACTCGAACTGCGTGGCCGCCATGAACCGCTCCTCGCCTTCCGGATTCGTGTACCGGCTGCGGTAGAAGCCGCGCAGTTGGTCGTTCAAAATCCCGGTGAACCGAAGGGACACAACGACTTTCGCCACCGGAAGGGTCTCTGCGAACGTAAGCGTCAGCTGCTCCGCTTTCTCGTCCTGAGACACCCTCTCGGGCTCCAGAATTCTACTGTCTCCCAAGGTCAGATGGGCAGCCGTGACCTCCATCTCGACCGCGTTCAGGGAGATCTCCGAGGTCGGATCGCGAACGGTCACCTCGATGTCCGCCGTCCCTTCGAACGTGAATGCCTCCAGGTCGGGTGTGAGTGACAGGGTGTACTGCTCGGGAATCACGCTAGCGGGCAGTCGGTACGTTTCTTCGCCGTTCATGGGATTCCTCCCTCCGCGGATGAAGCCCTCGTTACGGGCTGCCCGGCTATGTATTTGACGACCTCCCCGAAAGAACCCTGGCTAGAATCGCGGCCAGAACCTCAGGCCAAGAGTATTTACCCAACTTGGGAGTAACCTGGTGGCTGGCGAGCGAAAGGCGGTGTGCTATGCCAGAAGGAGACGTCGCGATCCGGATAGGGGGCGCCGCCGGGGATGGAGTCACCTCGACGGGCGAGATCTACGCCATCACGTGCGCTCGGAGCGGCCTCCACGTCACGACGTACGAGAGTTATCAATCGGTCATCCGGGGCGGCCACGTCTGGTTTCAGATTCGGGCGGCCAACGAGAAGCGGTACTCCCAGGGGGACACCTTCCACCTCCTCGTGGGCCTGGATCAGCAGACCCTCGACGTCCATGCGCCCCTGCTCTCCCCCCCCGGCGGGGTGATCTTTGACACCGACCGGTACGACCTGGATGAGGGGTCCCTCCCGGAAGGGATCCGATCTCTCCCCGTGCCAGCCCAGTCCATCTCGATGGACGTGAGCGGAAAGCCCCTCATGCAGAACGTCGCCACCCTAGGGGCCCTCGTATACCACCTGGGGCTCGACCGGAAGGTTCTCAACGGGAGCCTCGCCAAGATGTTTGGGAGGAAGGGGGAGGAGATCGTCAAGCTCAACGAGACTGTGGCGGAGAGGGGGCACCAGCACGCCCAAGAACACCACGAGTCTCTCGCCTTCGGGCTGCAGCCCAACGGGGAGGGCCGGCCCCTCATGTCCGGCCATCAGTCCCTCTGCCTCGGCGCGCTGGCGGGCGGAGTCAAGCTGGTCGCCCAATACCCGATGACCCCCGCCTCCGGCATCATGCATTGGATGGCGTCCCACGCCAATGACTATGGCGTGGTCGTGAAACAGACGGAGGACGAGTTGGCTGCAATGAACCTCGTCATCGGCGCCAACTTCGCGGGGGCCCGGGCCATGACCGCCACCTCCGGCGGCGGCTATTCCCTCATGGTGGAGGCGACCGGCCTGGCAGGGATGACGGAGACCCCTGCGGTTATCGTGGAAGCCCAGCGGGCGGGCCCCTCCACGGGGTTGCCCACGAAAACGGAGCAAGGGGACCTCCAGATGGTCTTCGGGGCCTCCCAGGGCGACTTCCCACGGATTATCTTGGCACCTCGCAACCCGGAGGAGTGCTACGAGGCCGCCTGGCGCGCTTTCAACCTGGCCGAGAACTACCAGTGCCCCGTATTCATCGTGACCGACCTCTATCTCGGGGAGATGTGGCGCACGGTGGAGCCCCCGGACTTCCAAGTGCCCATCGTGC
>JBHIDB010000008.1:0-28110 GCA_046759865.1 Thermoplasmata archaeon | reverse complement strand
GCCGGAGCACTGGAAGCGATTCATGGAGAAGTGGGTGGGCGACCCGGAGAAGGACCGTGACCTCCTGGTGGAGCGCTCTCCGATAACCTACGTCGACCAGGTCACGGCCGCTCTCCTCGTGATCCAGGGAGCCCACGACCCCCGCGTCGTGAGGGCGGAGTCGGACCAGATGGTGGAGCGGCTGAAGGCGAAGGGGCTCCCCGTGGAATACATCGTCTATGAGGACGAGGGCCACGGCTTTACGAAGCGTAAGAACGAGCTCAGCGCCTGGAGGGCTACGGTCGACTTCCTCGAGCGGCATCTCCTCAGCGTCCCCTCGTAGGGCGGCTCCCCGCCGGGGCTGTGGCTCGCCCTTCGGGGATGGACTCCCCTGTGATAATGGCCCTGGCTATCGTTAAGAGGGGGAGGGGCCCTTGCAAAAGATGGACGATGGCCCTCGCCGAAGATTCTCGAATTGAGGAAGCACTGGAAGAGCTCGGGATTCGGGAGCTCACCCAGCCTCAGGTCCGGGCCGCCCCTTCCATTCGGGAGGGCAGGCACGTCCTCCTAATCGCTCCCACGGGCATCGGCAAGACCGAGGCCGTGATGATTCCCATTCTCGAGGCGATGTTGGTGGAGCGGCCGCCTCGGATTGGGTGCCTCTACATCACCCCCCTCCGCGCGCTGAATCGCGACATGTTGCGTCGAATGGAGTTCTTCGGCGAGTTCCTGGGCATCGATGTGGCCGTGAGGCATGGAGATACCACCAAGGCGGAGAGGGCCCGACAGAGCCGATCCCCGCCCGAGATTCTGATCACGACCCCCGAGACCCTCCAGATCATGTTCACGGGACGGAACCTGCGCGAGCACCTCCGCCAGGTCCGCTGGGTGGTCGTGGACGAGATTCATGAGCTCGCCGGGGACGAGCGCGGGGCTCAGATGGCGGTGGCCCTCGAGCGCCTCGAACGCCTGGCGGGGCGAGGGTTCCAGCGCATCGGCCTCTCCGCAACGGTCGGCAGTCCCGAGCGGGTGGCCCATTTTCTGGGGGGCTTGGGAAGGGAGGTCGAGGTCGTAGATGTGCGAGCGGCCAAGGAGATGGAGCTCGCGGTGGAGCTCCCGCCCATCGGTCCGGACGAGGAGGCCCTCGCGGAGCAGCTGACGATCGGGCGTCGTCAGGCGGCGGCCCTGATGCGAGCGCGCTCCCTATTCGAGACCCATCGAAGCACCCTGTTCTTCGTCAACTCCCGGGACGCGGCGGAATTCCTCTCCTCCCGCTTTCGCCAGTGGGAGGAGGAGCTGCCCGTGGGGGTCCACCACGGCTCCCTCTCTAAGCAGGCCCGGGTCGAGGCGGAGGAGCGATTCAAGTCGGAGCGGATCAAGGCCCTGATCAGCACCTCCTCCATGGAGCTCGGCATCGACGTAGGCTCTACGGACCTGGTCCTCCAGTACAACTCTCCGCGGCAGGTCACCCGCCTGGTCCAGCGGGTCGGCAGGTCGGGTCACGGCGTGGGTCGCGTCTCCAAGGGCGTTCTGGTGGCCTCCAACGAGGAGGAGCTTGCCGAATCCGCGGTCATTGCTCGGCTTGGGGCGGAGGAGGACCTGGAGGCCTACGAAGTGCGGGCGAACCCCCTCAACGTCCTCGCAAACCAGGTGGCGGCCCACCTCATGACGGAGGGACGTGGCGACGCGAAGTCGTTCTATGAGCTGGTTCGTCGCGCCGACCCCTTCCGGGATCTCTCGTGGGCCGACTTCGAAGGGGTCCTTCGACAGCTTACGGACCTGCGAGTCATCCGATACCGGGACCCGACCTTCTACAAGGCCTTCCAGACCCTCCCCTATTTCTACGAAAACATCAGCATGATCCCGGACGAGACCAACTATCGCGTGCAGGACGTCTCGAGCCGCCACTACGTCGGAACCCTGGACGAGGCCTTTGTCGCCGGCCAGCTCCACGTGGGGACCCCCTTCATCATGAAGGGCCAGTCCTGGCAAGTCATCGACATCGGGGAGGACGGCATCATGGTCCACCCGGCCAAGGAGATGGGGGGGATCCCGAGCTGGGTGGGCGAGGAGATCCCCGTCCCCTTCGAGGTCGCCCAAGAGGTCGGGCGGCTGCGGGGCGAAGGGAGCCTGGAAGGGTATCCTGTTAACGAGGCAGGCCAACGTGCCTTCGAGACCTACCTCCAGCGACAGGCCCCCGAGGTCGTCCCGACGGACTGTCTGCTCACGGTGGAGCAGGGAGAAGAGCTCGTTGTGGTGAACGCCGCCTTCGGGAGCAAGGTGAACGAGACCCTGGGTCACCTCCTCTCGGCCCTCATCTCGGCCCGCGTGGGGCAGACCGTAGGAATGCGGACGGATCCCTATCGGGTGCTCCTTCAGGTCCCTGCCAAGGTCCGGGCGCAGGACGTCGCGGACGTCCTTCGGGGCCTCGACCCCGATACCGTCGAGCCCACCCTTCGCATCTCCCTCCGCCAATCCTCCCTCGTCCGTTGGGTCTTCGTGCAGGTGGCCAAGAAATTCGGGGCCATGCGGAGGGAGGTCAACTACCGCAACGTCAAGGTGGGCCGGGTGATGAAGGCCTTCGACGACACGCCCCTCATGGAGGAGGTCGTGGAGAAGCTCATCTGGGAACACCTGGACGTCCGGCGTACGGAGGAGGTCATCCGAGGCCTTCGGGACGGTACCCTCCGCCTCGAAGTAGGACCGCTCTCACGCATCGGGCTGCTCGGCGCCGAACGGGCCCTCGAACTCCTCCTGCCGCCTCGACCCGACCACCACACCCTGAAGCTCCTCAAGAAGCGGTTGGAGGATCAGCGGGCCCTCCTTCTCTGCCTGTCCTGTAAGCTCAGTCGCACGCAGAAGGTCAGGGAGGTGGGGGACCGCGTCACGTGCCCCTCCTGCGACTCCGTTATGCAGGCCGCTCTTCGTCCGTGGCAGCGGGAAAAGGCGGCCCTTCTTCGGAAGCAGAGGCTCACCGCCGAGGAGAGGCGGGAGGTCAAGCGTCTCTATACGAACGCCAGTCTTGTCATGGCCCACGGCCGGAAGGCCGTCATGGCCCTCGTCGCCCGGGGCGTGGGGCCCGACGTGGCGGGCCGGATCCTGCGCGGATTCCACCACGAAGAAGACGAGTTCCTCCACGAGATTCTGGAGGCCGAGATCAACTATGCCCGTACGAAGCGCTTCTGGGACTAGTCCGGCCCCTCCTCGTTGAGCGTTTCAATCTTGAAGAGCACGCTCATCCCACGGAGCGCCGCCTGGACCCGATCGGCCAGCCACAAAGCATCCTCCACCTTCGCGCTCCGGTCCCAACGGTAGATAAAGTCGTAATTCCCCTTCGTGGGCTCGAAGCCCAAGGACTGGAGAGTGGTGGCGACCTCGGAGGGGCGCGCACCCTCGGTGGAAAAGGTGACCATCAGGTAGCTCTCCATGGGCAAAAACACAAACTTGAGCTCGCGTAATAAAGGTTCGGTCAGGGGGTCCTAGGCCCCCGCCATCCCATGGCCACGAGGTAGATTTCAGCGCTCCCCCGAGGCGAGGCCGGTGGGGAGAAATCCTTGATTCGGGCGAACTGCTTCCGGACCCGGGTTCGAAAGGAGGGATACATGTCGCCTTG
The DNA here is from genome assembly GCA_046759865.1 of Thermoplasmata archaeon. GTDB lineage: Archaea > Thermoplasmatota > Thermoplasmata > RBG-16-68-12 > JAJISG01 > JAJISK01. The sequence goes on along the minus strand of JBHIDB010000008.1, from coordinate 24,518 downwards.
GAAGACCTTGGTCACCAGATGGCCCCGCTCACGGAGAACGCGGCGGGCGATGGAGAAGGAACGCTCTGCCAGGTCGACGGAACGAGCGTGGTCGAGGGTTCGATTCCCGCTCAGACGGGGAGCCATGTCCGAGAGGACCACATCAACCGAGCCCCCGGTCTCCTCCTCCAACGCGGCGAGTGCCGTCTCCTCTCCCAGGTCAGCCTTGAGAACGTCGACACCTTCGATGGGCTTCATGTAGACCTGGTCCACCGCCAGGACGGACCCGGCCCCCAACGCGCAGGCGACCTGCGACCACCCACCCGGGGCTGCCCCCAGGTCGAGAACGACGTTCCCCGGAGCGATCAGGTTGAACCGCTCCTGGATCTGGAGGAGTTTGTACGCAGCGCGACTCCGGTAGCCCTGCGCCTTCGCCCTTCGATAATACGCGTCCCGTTTGCGGTCCTTCACCCACGCCTTGCCCACGTGGACAACACGGGAGCGCGATTGCTTAAGGATTTCCGCAGGCGCCAAAGCTTAATCGAAGGGGACCCTCCTCATTGTGTGAAGCCTCGCACGTATAAAGAGGCCGGCGTCGACATCGTGCGGGAGGACCGCTCCATCGCCGCGTTGGCCTCCCAGCTTGCCTACGCGCGGGAAGGCCTGGGCGCCCCTTTCGGTCCGGCGGGCTTCTTCACCTCCCTCATCGACTTCGGCGATTGGGCCCTCACCCTCAACACCGATTGCGTGGGCACGAAACTCCTGGTGGCCCGCGACATGGGACGATGGGACACCGTGGGCATCGACTGCGTCGCGATGAGCGTGAACGACTGTCTAACTGTTGGGGCCGAGCCCCTAGCGTTCGTGGATTACTTCGCCGTCGGCAAGTATGACAGATCCGTGGCCCGCGACGTAGGTCGCGGCCTGAACCGCGGCGCCGAGCTGGCCGACGTGACCGTCGTTGGGGGGGAGTTCTCCACCGTCCCCGAGATCGTCCGGGATCACGACCTGGTCGGGGCGTGCGTGGGGAGCGTTCGCAAGGAGAAGATCGTCGACGGGACGGCCGTGCGGCCGGGCCAGGTCATCGTCGGGCTCCGTAGCAGCGGGCTCCACTCCAACGGATTCACCTTGGTGCGCAAGCTGTTGGAAGCCGAGGGAGTCTCGCTCGCGGACGCCATCCCTGGGGCGGCTGAGTCCTACGGGGAGGGGCTGCTCCGGCCGACGGAGGTATACGTGCGGTCCGTCCGCCGTGTCCTGGAAGCCGTCGAGGTGAAAGGGATGGCCCACATCACCGGCGGCGGCCTCCTCAACCTCAGGCGGATTCGGCCGGATGTCGGCTACGAGATCGAGGACCCGTTTCCGCCGCAACCGATCTTCCAGGCTCTGCGGGACCTTGGGGGGCTTGCAGACCGGGAGATGTACCGGACGTTCAACATGGGGCAGGGCTTCGCGCTTATCCTGGAGGACGGGGAGGCCGATGCGGCGTTGGAGCTTCTCCGCAGGGATGGGGAGGCCCAGGTCATCGGCCAGGTCACCGAAGGGCGGAGCGTTCATCTCCCCGAGACAGACCTTACGATGTGACCGCTGCGACATGGATAAATAGCGTCCCCAGCGTGCGACCATCCGTTCTCGATGGCCGAGGGTCCTCTTCCCGAACGGACGGAAAAGGAATATCGTCGGTGGCTCGAGGGGGCTTATCGAGAGGGCAAGGCCGGCCGCGAGATCCGCACGGATTCCGGCATCGAGGTGCTGCCGGCTTACGCGCCCCGCGACGTCGACCCGAGAGCGCCCTTGGAGAAGCTTGGGTTCCCCGGACGGGCTCCCTTCACCCGGGGCATCTACCCGACGATGTATCGCGGCCGCCTGTGGACGATGCGGCAGTACGCAGGATTCGGGACGGCGGAGGAGACCAACGCGCGTTTTCAGTACCTCCTCTCCCAGGGTCAGACGGGATTGAGCGTCGCCTTTGACCTCCCCACGCAGATGGGGTACGATCCCGACCACGCGATGTCCCGAGGAGAGGTCGGTCGCGTGGGCGTCTCGATTTCGACCGAGGAGGACATGGCCACCCTGCTCCAGGGACTCCCGCTGGCTCGCGTGAGCACCAGCATGACCATCAACGCCACCGCGCTGGTCCTTCTCGCCCTCTATGCGACCGTGGCCGAACGCGAGGGCGTGGCGCCTCGGGGGCTCCGGGGGACCGTACAGAACGACATCTTGAAGGAGTACGCGGCCCGGGGGACGTACATCTACCCCGTCGAACCCGCGATGAAGCTCGCCGCCGACCTCATCGAGTGGAGTGCGACGGAGATGCCTCGCTGGAACCCCATCAGCATCAGCGGCTACCACATGCGAGAAGCGGGGTGCAACGCCATCCAGGAGGTGGCCTTCACCCTTGCCAACGGGATTGCGTACGTCGAGCGCGTGCTTGAGCGGGGTGTCGCCGTGGACGCGTTCGCCCCCCGCCTAAGCTTCTTCTTTGCGGCGCAGATGGACGTGCTGGAAGAAGTGGCGAAGTTCCGGGCAGCCCGCCGGCTGTGGGGCACGATCATGAAGGACCGCTTCGGTGCCGAGGAAGACCGATCTCGCCTCCTTCGTTTCCATACGCAGACCGCCGGGGCGGCCTTGACGGCGCAGCAGCCTCATATCAACGTCGTGCGGGCCACCTTGCAGGCGCTCTCGGCCGTTCTGGGAGGCACTCAATCCCTCCACGTCAACGCGATGGACGAGGCGCTCGGCCTGCCCACGGAAGGAGCCGCACGACTCGCCCTTCGCACGCAGCAGATTCTGGCCCATGAGAGCGGCGTTGCCAGCACCATCGATCCCGTGGCCGGCTCCTACTACATCGAGGCGCTGACGGACGAGATCGAAGAACAGGCCACGAAGTACTTGGAGCGGGTCGAACAGCTGGGGGGAATGGAGAGTGCCCTGGAGCGCGGATTCGTCCAGAAGGAGATTGCCGGGGAGGCCTTCCGGTTCCAACAGGAGGTCGAGACAAAGGATCGGCGGATTGTCGGGGTGAATGCCTACGCCGAGGAGGGATCGTCCCCGGTCGAGATCACCCGCATCGATCCCGCCTTGGAGTCCGGTCGCAGGCAGGGGATCCGTCGCTTCCGGGAGCGACGAGACGAGCGTGCCGCGGAGAGGGCCTTGATCGGGCTCCAGGAGGCGGCGGAGGAGGGGGCAAACCTCATGCCCGCGGTCCTCGAAGCGATGAGACGGCGGGCCACCCTGGGCGAGGTGAGCGATGCCCTTCGGGCGGTCTACGGCGCATTCCGACCCCTCCGGGAGTTCTGATGCGAGTCAAGCGGGTCGACCACATTGGCGTGGCGGTATCGAATCTCTCCGACGCCATCGAGGCGTATGAAGCACTGGGGCTCCGCGCCTCCGGCGTCGAGGAGGTCCCTTCGGAGGAAGTGAGGGTCGCCCTATTTCCCGTCGGGGAGACGCGGATCGAGCTCCTTGAGCCGTCCGCGGAGGGGAGCGTCATCGACCGATTCCTCCAGAAGCACGGGGAGGGGATTCACCACATTGCTCTCGAGGTGGACGACATGGAAGCGGCTGGCCGCGAACTCGCCGCTGAGGGAGTCCGCCTCGTGTACGACAGTCCGCATCCCGGCGAGGGGGGATCGCGGGTCAACTTCGTCCACCCTGCGTCGACCCGGGGTGTCCTGATCGAGCTCCGGGAGGGCGCGTGAGCAGGCCGCCTTCTTTCCAGGAGGCAGGACCGCGTTGACTCCTCTCGTGCGAAACCTCTCCCTTCTCTTTACCCTCCCTGGCTCGGTCGCACTCATTGGGGGCGCCCTCTACTCCCGGTACCGCACCCGCTGGAGCCACAACCTCCTCATCGCCGCGGGAGCCGGTCTCATGGCCACCGGCGGATCCCTCGCGCGTTTTGTGGGCCGGGCGGAACTGCTTTACATCTTCTTGCTCATCGGCATCGCTATTATGTTCGTGGGCTTCCTACGAAGCCTGATGGTGGCGAGAGCTCCCAAGCCAGCTGTGGCCCCGACCGTCGCGCAGTGAGCGGCCAGGTTTTCCTGTGTCCTGGAAGCTCGTCCGTCACAAGGCCGTCGATTCCACCAACGACGAAGCCAAGGCCCTCATCGCGGAGGGGGCGCCGCCTTGGACGGTCATCGTGGCGGAGAAACAGGTGGCCGGGAAGGGACGTCACGGACGATCCTGGGCCTCGCCCCGCGGCGGTCTCTACCTGTCCGTGATTCTGCCTCAGGAGATGGACCGCCTTCCCTTGCTCTCCATGGCCGCGTCCCTGGCGGTCGCGGAGGCCCTGGACGCCTGGGGGCTCCCCGTTGCGGTAAAGTGGCCCAACGATGTTCAGGTGGGTGGTGCCAAGGTGGCCGGGATCCTCGTCGAAGGCTTGGTCCGTCCCGAAGGTTACTGGGCCGTGGTGGGGATTGGCATCAACTCCGATGTCGCAAAGGAGCGGCTTCCCCGCCGAATGGACTCCCCCGTCACGACCCTCCGGCACGAACTGGGCAAGGCCGTCGACAACGAAGGTCTCCTCTCTCGGCTCCTGGCAGCCTTTCAGGCCAATGTCGACGTACTCGAAAACGCCTCCGCGATTGCCCAGGCGTATCGAGGTCGTTGCGTTACCCTTGGCACGGATGTCGTTGTGGAAACGGGAAAGGGAACCATTCAGGGGAAGGCGGTGACCATCCGGGAGTCCGGCACCCTCGTCGTGAGGGTGCCCACCGGGGACGAGGTTGAAATCGCCGACGGGACCGTGCGCGGGCCGCCCTGATCGGCGAGCACCGGAAGCTATTTCGGAGCCAATGCGGTGGTCGGCCAGATACCGTGGTGGCCCGGGGCCTCGTCATCAAGTTGGCCGTCGTGCTCATCGTATCCGCTCTCTTCATCACGGGCCTCTCGGTCCCCCTAAAACCCCTCCCGCCCCTCGGCAACCTGCTCGAACCCTTCGGGGGCTTCTGGACCATTGCCGGCGACGCGGTTCCCGTCGAACGGCAGACCCTGCGCTTCCCGACCCTCGAGGCCCCTGTGGAGGTCTACCGTGACCAGTACGGGGTCCCCCACGTCTTCGCCCAGGACGATTTGGACCTGTTCCATGCAGTGGGCTACCTCCACGCCTCCGATCGCCTCTTCCAGCTCGATTTCAATCGACGCGTGGCGACGGGGAGCCTCTCGGAGGTGTTCGGACCCGACTTCCTAGACACGGACCGATTCCTGCGCTCCATCGGCCTAAGCTACGCCGCCGAGATCTCTCTCGACGCGGCCGACTCCGAGACACACGCCGTCCTGGGTGCGTATGCCCAAGGGGTAAACGCGTTCATCCGAGAAGCGACGCCGAATCGCCTTCCTCTGGAGTTCAAGCTCCTCGACTACGCGCCCCGGCCTTGGGAGCCCCTGGACAGCGTCGCCTTCGCCAAGCTCCAGGGGTGGGTCCTCAGCGGGACGTTCGAGGATTTGGCGCTGCAGCTTGTGGTTGATGGGCTCGGCACGGAGGCCGCAGACGACCTATTCCCCCTCGTCATGCCGCTGCAGCTGCCCATCATCCCCGAGGGGGGATCGCCCGTCTCGCCCCCGCCAGCCTACGTTTCCTCGGGGCCTGGGGCCTCTTCGTCTCCGTTCAAGGAGGGATTGAAAAACCTCTTGGCCACCGAGGCGAAGATCCGTGCCGACCTGGGCCTCTTTGAGGCGTTAGGGAGCAACAACTGGGCGGTAGCCCCCGCGAAGTCTGCCACGGGACGCGCCCTCGTCGCGAACGATCCCCACCTGGGCCTCTCCCTTCCCTCCGTCTGGTACCAACTTCGACTCTCGAGCCCCGGTTTCAACGTGTACGGGGTGTCGTTCATCGGCGCCCCCCCGGTGGTCCTCGGCTTCAACGAGCACGTGGCGTGGGGCGCCACCAACACGGGTGCCGACGTCGTGGACTTCTACGTGGAGCAGGTCAACGAGACGGAGGAAACCTACCTTCATCGGGGTGAGTGGAAGCCTCTCGCGGTCCGCCAGGAAGTGATCCCTGTCCGGGACGCGGAGCCCGAAGCGCTCGAGTTGAAGATAACCACCCATGGTCCCGTCTTGTCCCAGCTTGGTCAGACCGTGGCCATGCGATGGACGGGCCACGAGCCAACCAACGAGCTGCGCGCGTTCCTCAATATGGGCCGGGCCAGGGACGCGACGGAATTCCGCGCGGCGCTGGTGGACCTGAGGGTGCCTGCACAGAACATCGTCTACGCCGACTCCGGCGGGAACATCGGCATGGTGGTGAACGGGCTCTACCCATGGCGGACGCCGGGCTTCTCGGGCCGCTTCCCGGCCGACGGCGCGAGCGGCGCGTCCGACTGGCTGGGTTTCCGCCCGATGGATGAGGTACCCGAGGCCCTGAATCCGCCGCAGGGCTTCCTCGTGAGCGCCAATCAGATGCCCACAGCCGGGAACGACCCCTATCTGGGCTGGAGTTGGGCCGATCGGTACCGGGCGGCGCGGATTACCGAGGTGTTGTCGGCAAAGCCGAGAGTCACCGTCGGGGACATGAAGGCCCTGCAGCTCGATCACGTCTCCCTCGCCGCCCGCGAATTCGTCCCCTTCCTTACTGACGCCTTCGACGCCTTGCCCGACGGCGGGGCGTCCTTGCACCCCGAGGCCCCCCGGCTCATCGCCTTCCTCCGCCTCTTTTGGAACCACGACATGAGTCGCCACAGGTCGGAGCCGACGCTCTACTGGACGTGGCTCTACGAATACCGCGAGGCCACGTTTCGGGACGAGTGGGATGCCGCGGGCCTCTCGGACATCTTTCTCCCCTCGCTTTCCGTCCTCGAGAACCTTACGAAGAGTGCGCCTGCCTCCCCCTGGTTTGACGATGTCGGAACGGCGGAGGTCGAGGAACGGGATGATGTGGTGCGGGACGCCTTCATCCGAGCCCTCGATCTCTTGGAGGAACGCGTCGGGGGAGTCCAGCCTTGGGGGCGGTTTCACGTGATTCAACTTCTCCACCTCACGCAGCTGGCGGCCCTCAGCTCTCCCATGGAGCCTCGTGATGGGGGATCTTTCACCGTCGACGTCGCCCACGGAGAGTTCGCCGATCCGGGCCTCCTGGTCCGGAGTGGACCGTCGTGGCGCCTGATTGTGGACGTGGGAGGGCCCATGTCCGGCTACGGCGTTTACCCCGGGGGGCAGAGCGGGAATCCCGCGAGCTCTCACTACTTGGACCTCTTCGCCATGTGGATGGATGGGGAGTACCAGACCCTCACACTCACGACCGTCGCCCAATGGGAGGCTCAGGGTAGCTGAGGGGTCCATATGGAGGTCTTCGTGCGCGAACACCCCTGGTACACGGTTCTCCCGCTCACGGCCATCCTCGCCTACCTTCTGACGCTCACAGGTCTCTGGCAGCTCGTCTTCGCGGCCGGAGTTCTGGCGGGGGTCCTCCACAAACGACCCGCACGATCGTTCGCCCTGGGGCTTGTAGCTGGAATTCTCGCATGGGGGATTCCCTTGGGCCTCTCCGCGCTCTTCTTTCCCCTCGTCGGTGCCTCCGGCGTCCTCGTGGACATCCTTGGCCTGCCCTCCTCTATGACCTTCCTGCCCTTCATCTTGACCATCCTCGTTTCCGGTTTCACGACGGCCCTGGGTGCTCTCGTGGGTGCCTACGCCTACGGCCTCGCAAGCACGGGAGGTCGGGAACTGGAGCAGGCCCAGTAGCCCGCTCGCGAACCCCGTTCCTCGGCGGAGAGGCGTTTTAAGCGCCAGCCTCCTCCTACGGCCATGTCTCCGACCCTGGGAGACTGGGAAGAGCGGCTGCCACCAGTTCCGACTCCCCTCGCCAACTACGTCCTCTTCCGACAGAGCGGGAGAGTCGCCTACACGTCCGGGGTCGTTCCAATGGTGGAGGGCCGGCTCCAGGCAGCGGGCCGGCTCGGGGGCGAAATCAGCGCTGAGGAGGGGTACGAGGCGGCCCGAACCTGCGCCCTCCTGGCCCTTAGCATCCTCAAGGAGCACCTGAATGGACTTGACCGGATCAAACAGGTGCTTCGGGCCGTGGTCTACGTCACATCGGCCCCTGGGTTTCACGAACAGTCCAAGGTCGCCGACGGAGCTTCTGACCTCCTGGTCGAGGTCCTGGGGGAGCTGGGGAAGCCCACTCGTGTCGTCGTAGGAGCGGCGGAGCTCCCCCTGGGCGCCCCCGTCGAACTCGCTCTCACGGTGGAGACGCGCCGGTAGCCATCCCCAAAAGGCATATTGGCAGGTCCCCTTCGCGGCCTCGGTGGCTTCTCATGTCCACCGAGGATAAGATCAAGGACCTTCGGGCCCGGAAACAGGTCGCCCGGTCGGGCGGGGGCGAAGAAAGCATTCAGAAGCAGCACGACAAGGGAAAGCTCACGGCCCGAGAGCGGCTCGAGGTCCTCCTGGACCCCGAATCCTTCGTGGAGCTCGATCCCTTCGTCACCCATCGCATCACGGACTTTGGGATGGCCGCCCGCCGCGTCCCGGGCGATGGAGTGGTGACGGGGTACGGGGCCGTCGACGGCCGTCTCGCCTACGTCTTCTCACACGACTTCACCGTCTTCGGCGGTTCCCTGGGGGAGATGTTCGCGAAGAAGGTGGTCAAGGTCATGGACATGGCCACCAAGGTGGGGGCCCCCATCGTCGGTCTCAACGACTCCGGAGGGGCGCGCATCCAAGAGGGGGTCCTCTCCCTCGGCGGGTACGCGGACATCTTCTACCGGAACGTGCGGGCCTCCGGGGTAGTCCCCCAGATCTCCGTCATCATGGGGCCGGCCGCGGGAGGCGCCGTGTACTCGCCCGCCCTCACCGACTTCGTAATCATGGTGGGTGAGACGAGCTACATGTTCGTGACGGGTCCCGATGTCGTGAAGGCGGTGACGGGAGAGGAGGTCAGCTTTCAGGAGCTCGGTGGCGCGGGCACCCACAACGAGCGGAGCGGAGTAGCCCACTTTGCCGCCGAGAGCGAGGACGAGGCCCTCTACACAGTACGCCGCCTCCTTTCCTATCTTCCCCCGAACAACATGGAGGACCCGCCAGTGTTGGACACCGGGGACCCGCTGGACAGGAAGGACCCAGACCTCCCCGCGGTGGTTCCCGAAGACCCCGAGAAGCCCTACGACATGCGGGACGTCATTCTCAGGTGCGTGGACGGGGGGGACTTCTTGGAGGTGCAGGAGCACTGGGCGCAGAACATCGTCGTCGGCTTTGCGCGCCTGGACGGGCACCCCGTTGGCGTCGTGGGGAACCAGCCCAAGGTCTTGGCCGGGACGCTAGACATCGACTCCTCCATCAAGGCCGCCCGCTTCATCCGGTTCTGCGACTGCTTCAACATCCCCCTTTTGACGTACGTGGACGTCCCTGGCTTCCTACCCGGAACCGCCCAAGAGTACGGCGGCATCATCCGCAACGGGGCGAAGCTCCTCTACGCCTACTCCGAGGCGAATGTCCCCAAGGTCACGGTGATCACCCGGAAGGCCTACGGCGGGGCCTACGACGTCATGTGCTCGAAGCACATCGGCGGGGACTACAACGTGGCCTGGCCCACGGCCGAGCTGGCCGTCATGGGACCGGAAGGTGCCGTGGAGATCATCTTCCGGAAGGAGATCGCGGCCGCCAAGGACCCGGAGGCTCGGGAACGGGAGCTCGTGGAGGAGTACAAGGAGAAGTTCGCCAACCCGTACGTCGCCGCGGAGGTCGGATACTTGGATGACGTGATCGAACCCCCGGACACCCGCCCCTATATCATTCGCGCCCTCCAGACCCTCCGGGACAAGCGGGAAGCCGCGCCCCTCCGGAAGCACGGGAACATCCCCCTCTAGGAAATTCGTCAATCAACGAATCCCCATTCGACGCTACGTCGCCTTTAAATAAGGATGCCGCCTCACGCGTGCGCGATGTTCCGCAAGGTCCTCGTGGCGAACCGAGGAGAAATCGCCCTCCGCGTCATGCGGACCTGTAGGGAGCTGGGCATCGAGACAGTAGCCATCTATTCCCCTGTGGACGCCTCCTCGCCACATCGTTTCTATGCCGACGAGGCCTATCAGGTGCCTTCCGAGGATCCCCTCCGGAGCTACCTCGACATCGGGGCCATCGTGGGCGTGGCCCAGGAGGCCCAGGCGGAGGCCATTCACCCCGGGTACGGCTTCCTCTCGGAGAACCCCGCATTCGTCCGCGCCTGCGATGAAGCGGAGGTCGTGTTCGTGGGTCCTCCCGCTGCGGCGATGGAGGTGACGGGGAACAAGCTGCGGTCCAAGGCCGTCCTCAAGGAGGCCGGCGTTCCCCTCTCCCCCGGTTCGGACCACCCGTTGGAGTCGCCGGATGAGGCAGAAGAGGCCGCCGAGGCCGTGGGCTACCCTGTTCTCCTGAAGGTCGCGGGGGGCGGAGGGGGGATCGGGATGGAGCTCGTCCGAGAGGCCAAGGATCTGGCGCCCGCCCTCGAGCGCGCCCAATCCCTCGCAATGTCGGCCTTCGACGTTTCGGACATCTTCCTCGAGCGGTACCATCGTCACGCCCGACACATCGAGTTCCAGATCTTGTCGGACGGAAAGCGTACCATTCACCTGGGGGAGCGCGAATGCTCCATTCAGCGCCGCTATCAGAAGCTGGTGGAGGAAGCGCCCTCCCCGGTCGTCGACGCCGCGGTGCGGGACGAGATTGGTGCCCTCTCGACTCGAGCAGCCGAGGCCCTTGGGTATGCGAACGCCGGGACCGTCGAGTACATCTACTCCGAGGGGAGCTTCTACTTCAACGAGGTAAACGCCCGGCTGCAAGTGGAGCACCCAGTCACGGAATGGTTGACCGGGCTGGACCTGGTGGCCGAGCAGCTTGCCCTCGCCGCTGGCGATCCCCTGTCGCTGGAGCAAGAGGACGTTGTCCTGCGGGGATGGGCCCTGGAGTGCCGCATTAACGCAGAGAATCCATATCGCGGCTTCCTACCTTCGCCGGGACGAGTCACGCACCTGGGGCTTCCCTCCGGCCCGGGCGTGCGTGTAGACACGGCCCTCCAGGTGGGAACGGAGGTCGCCACAGCCTATGACCCGCTCGTCGCCAAGATCATCACCTACGGTCGGGACCGGCGGCAGACGACGAATCGAATGATTAGGGCCCTTGGGGAGACCCTCATCCAGGGCGTGGTCACGAACATCCCCTTCCACGAGGCCGTCCTACGCGACGAGGCCTTTCAGGCCGGCGAGCTTTCCATCCGTTTCATCGAGGAACGTGGAATCATCCAGGCGCTAGAGGGCGCGCGGATGAAGGAGGAACGAGAGCGGCGGACCCTCGTCGCGGCCCTGGCCGCCGCGGCGGTCGCCTCGGAGGGGACGATTCCGCGTCGGATGGAGGCCTTCCCGATACGGCCTCGCTCCCCCAAGGCATGGACGCGCGCCGGCCGCGAAGAACAGCATCGAGGACGAAACCATGACGTTGCACTTCGACGTGGTCTTTGAAGGGGAACGGTACCACGTGGAGGTCGGCGAGGACCTCCAGGTCAGCATTGAGGGGGAGGACTTCGCCCCGCGGGTAAAGGGAGAGAACGGGGCCTACCAGGTCTCCCTCGGCCGCACGCGTTTCAAGTTCCGCCTCAACGGCCGGAGCCTGTTTTTGAATGGGACCCCCTTGGACGTGGCTTTCCGAGGGTATCTGCCTTCCGCCGCCCTCAGGCAGGCGTCTCCCCACGGGGGACCGGTAGCCACTCCCGTGCGTGCCCCCATGCCCGGGCGCGTGATCGCCCTCCTCGTTCGGGAAGGCACCCGGGTGCGAGCCGGCATGCCCCTCATCATCCTGGAGGCCATGAAGATGCAGAACGAGATCCCCTCCCCCGTCGACGGAGAGGTCCAGGAACTTGTCGTGACGCCCGGGGACGCCGTCGGCAAGGAAGACGTGCTTTTGATCGTGGAGTGAGGCGGATGGGGTCAGGCGAGGCCCCTTAGCTCCTGGCCCTCCCATGTGAACTCGCGACGCTTCCTCCGCTGGGACACGCCTCGTTGCAGCAGGTACCCGACGATGAGGGGGAGCCCGATGGTGGCCTCGACGTACACCTGGGCGGTCCGAGCCTCGGGACGGATCTTCCCCCAAGACTTGGATTCCTCGAAGGTGGCCCCGGAGAGGCCGCCCCAGTAGGGAACGTCCATGGTGAGCTGCACGGCGTAGTCGAACCCCCCCGGATCGTGGCCCAAGGTCTCGGCTGTGATTTCTGCCTGCTGAATGTAGTTCTTCGGCACTCCGCCTCCGACGAGGAATTCGGCTCGGGCGGAGGACTTCCACAGGATCTGCGCGATTTCGTAGTTGTCCCGCACGAGGTCGATCCGAGCGGGCTCTTCTCCCTTCTCGGCCCTGTGGGCCTGATGACTCACGAGACCGATGCCTATCCCGCTGTCGTGGTAGGTGGGAACGAAATACGGGACTCCGTGCGTGTAAGCAGCCCGGACAATCGACGTCTCGTCGTCGAGCTGCTTTCCGAGGATTTCCATAAACTCCCGGCTCGAGTAGGACCTAGGTTCCAGGCGGTCGGCCACCTCGGCCATCATCGCATCGATATCCCGAAAGATCGCTTCATCCGCCAGACTGTCGTAGACGCGATTGATGAAATGCTTCCGAAGGAGGACGTCGTCCATCTCGGGATGCCCGCGGTAGTGGTGATGCCCCAGGCCTTCGTAGAAGTCGTGGTAGGCGATCGCCCCCGTTGTCACGAGCACGTCCACGAGTCCCTCCCGAATCATGTCGCTGATGACCTTCCGCATCCCTCCCGGGACCATGGCTCCAGCTATTCCGAGGAACATGGTGGGTCGCGCCCGGTCCGCCAAGGCCTCCTCGAGAATGGCCGCCGCCGTGCCGAGGGCCCGACTCTGGAAGGCCCCTTTCTGGAATTGCTCCACGAGGTCCGCCACACTGCGGACTCGTTCCAGGTCGACGTGCCCGAGTTGATGACTCAGTAGATCCTCCTTCTTCTCCGTGACGCTCCCCGCGCTCGCTAGCTTGCGTCGGTATGAGAAGGTTCCGGTGGCCGAGTTCAATGACGGGGGCCCACAGGGCCCATCAAACTCAAGGTCTGTCTAGCGGGGGAATCCGCGCTGGGGCAAGACGTCCATGATTCGCCGGTTCGTGGAGGATGCCTTCGACCACCGACACATCGTTACGATGGGCCCCAAGGTAACCAAGAAGGAGATCCAGGCCAAGACGCCCGGTTCCGGGGAGGGTATCCGGGCAATCTTAACCATCTGGGACATCGTGGGTTATGCGAGGTTCAGGGACTTCATCCAGGGTTCACAGTTTCGAGGGTCTCAGCGAATCCTGACCGTCCGCGACGTAACACGGCCTACCACTCCGGCACGACTGGAAGGCTGGAGGGACGCGATCAGGAGCAGGCCGGCAAAGTCCCTTCGCACATCCTGGCCAATAAGGTCGACTTGGAGGCAGAGACGAGGCTCCGGGAGGACGACCTCGAGTCGTTCAGCGCGGACTGGGGAACATCCCGTCGCTTCACAAGCACCAAGACTGGCGCGGGAGTGAAGGGGGCCTTCCGGGAACTGGACCATCTAATGCTGCGGGCCCAATTCCGGAAGACATCTCTGGACGTCCCCAGGCCCACGCGGGTCCACGGATCAGCTTGGTCAACCTTTATTAGAACAGGCCTCCATGAATCGGCCCGGGTGCACATGGAGGCCAAGCCGACCTTTGAAGTGACGGATACGGCCGCCGCCAAGCTCAAGGAACTGGCGGAGAAGCAGGGCTTCGGGGCACCCCTCGTCCGGATCAAGGTCGTCAGCGGTGGCTGTTCCGGGATGACGTACAACGTCGATTTCGCGAGGGAGCCCGACGATAAGGACATCGTCTGGGAGACGCGAGGCGTCAAGGTCCTCCTCGACCCCATGTCGGCCCTCTACGTCATGAACTCACAGATGGAGTACTCGGAGGGCCTCATGGGCTCCGGGTTCAAGATCAAGAACCCCAACGCCCAGGGGACCTGCGCCTGCGGCGAATCCTTCTACGTGTGAGGAGCCCTATGAAGGAAGTGCTGGACCTCTCAGAACTGCTGGGCCTCGTACGTCTCGACGACTTCCCAGCGCGGCTGGAGAAGGTGGACTTCTCCCGCTATGAGGGGAAAAAGGTGCAGATGCGAGGCTGTGTCCCGGTCTGGGCGCACCTGGCCGTCGCGGCCCGCCTGATCGACCAGGTCGAGGAGCTGGAGTTCCTTGTGGACGACGGCAAAGAGGGGAAACCCATCCGGATTTATACCAAGGCGTGAGCCCCCCTCTTCAATAGTGATAATTTAGTCCCCGCCCTTATTACCCCCTATTTCCACGTCCTTTTCGCAGTGGGCTGGAAACCAGGCACCGCCATATTCTAGAGGTGTTCCTCCTTGATGGCGAACGACGAACAGGGCCCAGAGGCTGAAGCCTTGTGCATCGTCTGTGGCAGCGGCCTGCGGGCCGATGGCCAGTGTTCTTCCTGCGGGGCCCTGCATGAAACCGTGGACGGCAAGTTGAGGGTGAAGTCCGACACAAACGGAGGCCAGCCCGTGGCCCAGCCTTCCCCCGACCAGATGGACAAGGATGCACTCGTCGCCTGGTTGAAGGGCGACGATGGGGACTTGGAAACCTGGATCGAGGGTGATTCTACCTCCAAAGAATCCCCCCAATCGCCTCCAGAGACCCCCCCTTCACCCAAACCCAAGGTGACGCGAGCCCAGGCCCAGTCCAAGGAACAGGCCCCTCCCCCCGAGCTGACGCCTGCCCAGTTCGCCGATGCCCCGGAGGCCCTCGAGCGCTGGTTGAAGGGGGATGAGACGGGTCTCGACGATTGGCTCGCCCAAGGAGAGTCCTCGGCCGAGGATTCCCAGGCGGAGCCGGTCCCGAGCGGGGACGAGGAGAAGGACATCGACGAGCTTCGGGCGGAACTGGTGGCCATGAAGCGGGCCGTGAAGGCCGAGCTCTCCAAGATCAAGGGGGGTCGGGTGGATCCGCTCGCCTACCTGGAGGAGATCGCCAAACTCAACCGCACGCTTCAGCGGGAAGTCCGGCAGCGGAAGGAGCTCGAAGGCGAGTTCGAGCACATGAAGAAGTCCTCCGTGGCCGTGATGAAGTACGTCAAGACCCAGAAGGAGGAAGAGGGCCCCGAGGCCAAGCGGCGCCTCCTCGAGGAGAAGGGGGCGCGAAGAAACCTGGAGATTGAGCTCCAGAAGGCGAACAACCTTGTGGGTCGGCTGAAGGGGGAACTCGAAGGCAAGATTGCCGAGCTCCCGAAGAATGCCAGGGCACTGAAGGAATCCGAGCTTCAGCTGGCGGTGCGGGAGGAAGCCCTCGCGGCGAAGGAGAAGGAGCTTAGCGCCCACGAAGAGGACCTGCGCACGGGGGAGTCCCGTGTTTCGGACGCCGAACTGGAGCACCGGCTCAAGGCGGAGCTGGCCGAGAAAGAGCGTGAGTACCTCGACAAAGAAGCCGAGATGAAGAAGAAAGTCATCGACCTAGAGGGAGAGGTCGAACGGCTCAAGATCGATGCCAAGCTGAAGGCCGAGGCCATGGAGCTCAGCGGTCAGAGCGGGAAGCACGTTGACGCAGAGCTGACGGAGAAGGCACGCGAGCTGCAGCTCAAGGAGCGCGACGTCATCCTGAAGGAGAAAGAGATGGAGCGCCTGCGGGAGGAGCTGGCGGTCCAGCAGGATGAGGTCAAAAAGCTGAAGGAGCCCCTTGGGTACAAGGAGGAGGAACTTCTCCGGCGGGAGGAGGATCTGATTTATCGGGAAAAGCTCTTGGAGCAGGACAAGAAGCGCACGGCGGCGGCCCGCAGTCAGGTGGGCTCGGTGGAGGAGGCCAAGCTCAAGGAGCGACTGGAGACCTTGAAATCCGAGATTTCCCAGAAGGAGGAGGAGGTCCGGGCGAAGGAGACCTACCTCAACTCGAAGATGGACGAGCTCCGATTGCGGGAGCAAGGGCTCATCGAGGAGGATATCGAGGCGCGGGAGGAAGAACGTGCCCTTGAGTTCAAGGTGGAGAAGGTCAAGACGGGCACGCCCCGGCTGGATGACCTCCTCCTTGGCGGCATCCCCTTCGGCTCCAACGTCTCCGTGTACGGCCCCCCATTCATCGGGAAGGAGGTCTTGGTCAACGCCTTCGTCGCCGAGGGCCTCAAGAAGGGCGTGCCCGCGATCTGGGTCATCACGGACAAGACGCCCGACGACATCCGAGATGAGATGCAGTACGTGGTCCCCGGGTACGAGGAGTACGAGAACCTGGGGCTCGTCCGCTACATCGACGCCTACTCCAAGGGCATGGGAGCCACCACGGAGGACGCCTACGCGACCTACATCGACGATCCCACAGACCAGGCCTCCATCCTCGAGGCTGTTGATCGGGCGGCCACCGAGATCATGTCGGAACACAAGACGTACCGCCTCGCGTTCCGCTCCATCTCCACCTTGATGGCCTACCTCGACCCCGCCTCCACGTTCCGGTTCCTCCAGCCCTTCGCCGGGCGGCGGAAGCGCGACAAGGCCGTCACCCTCTACGTCATCGAGAAGGGAATGCACGGGGAGCAGGACATCCAGATGCTCGGCAGCCTAATGGATGGCATGGTCGACTTCAAGGTCGAGCAGCTGAAGACCTACGTGAGCGTGAAGGGCGTCTCCGATGCCCAGTCCCGCGCCTGGATTCAGTACATGTACTCCAAGCAGGGACTCAGCATCGGGTCCTTCACGCTGGACCACATCCGGTAAAGCCGATGCGGTGAGGCCCCCGGCTCCTTCAGGCGACCTCCATCCCGCTCGACTCTTTCCCCCCGCCCTTCAGTTTGATCATAGGCAAGGGGATAGGCGGGGGGAGGCGCAGGTCCTTCGCGATGACGACGGCCTCTTGGATGCAGAAGGACATGATGGCCGTGTGAATCTGGCTTGCCACCTCCTCGGGCATGTTGCCCGTTTTTTCCCAGACCTGAGGGAGGGTCGCCTCGCCTTCGAATTGCAAGTTCCCTTCGATTTGAATGACCCCGACCCCGCTGTAGTTCACGGTGAACCGGAAGTCCACGCCGGAGATCCCTTCGAGGGGGTAGACCCGAGTCACGGTGCTGTTGTGGTCGACTCGGACGTTCTTGAACCGCTCCCCGGTCTTCGCGAACCGCTTTCCCTCGATGGAGGTCAGCTCCATGCTCTTGACGGGCATGCTGGAGGCAGAGAGCGAGCAGGCGGTATAAGCGTTCTAGCCACCCGGAAGGCGCCGACCACGCTGCCCCCCTCCTTCTCGTTTATACCCGAATGGTGATAGCCGCGGCGGAATGACCCTCTACGTGGGGCTCGACGACACGGATTCCCGCCGCGCGATGTGCACGACCTACGTGGCGACAGAACTGCTCGCCCGCTTCCATGAGCTCGGCTGGGACCTGCTGGGTTACCCCCGCCTCGTCCGGTTGAACCCCAACATCCCTTGGAAGACGCGGGGCAATGGGGCGCTCTGCCTCCGATTGGGACACGGGGAGGGGTTCTCCCACCCCGTAGGAGCATTTCAGGGTTGGACGGCGGAGGCCTATAGGTCGGGCGGATGCAGGGCCCCCTCCGAGGCCCTCTATCGGGTTGCCCGGGACACAGTGCTCGCGCTTGCCGACTTGGAGGAGTCAAGCACGCAGCCGGGACTGGTTGTGACCCGAGCACGTCCTCCCGAGCGCCTCTATTGGAAAGCGGTGCGGGACGTCGTCTCTCCCGCGGAGATTACGCCGGATCTTGCGCGCGCCGACTTCACCTTCTCTCCGAAGGGGCCTCGCGGTCTGATTGGAGCCCTCGCCGCCCTCGCCTGGAGACCCCACGACCGGACGTTCGAGGTGCTGGCGTACCGCGAGTCGAGGCGCTGGGGCACCCCACGGGCGATCGCCTCAGGGGACGTCGCGGGCCTCGACGGGCGCTTTCCTCGGACGTTCAACAACTACGACGCGGAGGTCGGTCACGTGGCCATCGCACCCCGCTCCCCCTGCCCGGTCTTGTTGGGGATCCGGGGGGAACAGCCGGCGGAACTCCCGCTCGCCCTGGCCACGCTGCGCGGGGAGCCGTTGGATCGGTGGCTCGTTTTCGAAACCAACCAGGGGACCGACGACCATCTTGTGGATCGTCGCGTGGAGGAACTCCGTCCCCACACTTCCGCCATCCTGGAAGGGCGGGTTGGAGATCCGCCCCGAAGCGTACGAGGCGGGCACGTCGTGTTCTCACTTCACGACGGCGCCGAGGTAGATTGCCTGGCGTATGAGCCCTCAAAGTCCTTTCGGCGGGTCGTTCGTCGTCTCCGTCCCCGGGACCGGATCCGCGTGTGCGGGTCCGTTCGCACGGAGCCCCTGGCGATCAATCTGGAGAGGCTCGAGGTGTTGGACCTCGCGGTGGATTCTGTGAAGCTGGAGAATCCCCGCTGCCCCCGATGCGCGAGATCGATGAAGTCGGCAGGGCGCGGCGCTGGCTATCGATGTCGGCGATGCGGGATCCGCGCGGCAGCCGAGGAGGCCCGATGGGTCCCCCTTGGGCGTGGCCTCCTGCGAGGATCCTACGAACCCCCGGTCTCCGCTCGGCGGCATCTCAGCAAGCCCCTCAAACGACGCGCGCCCTCTCAGGAGGCCTTTGCGACCGTCCGAATCGCATCCGTCAGGATATCCATACCCGCATCCAGGAGTCCGTCCTCGATGGTGAGCGCGGGAATGTAGCGGATTACCGAGGTCCCGCTTGGGAGGAGGATGAGGCCCCTTCGTAGCGCCTCTTCCAGAATGGCGTTTCGTGTCTTGACGGCCGGCTTCTTCGCCTCCCCAACCCGGACGAACTCCGTGGCCCGCATGAGCCCGAGACCCCGGTTGTCCCCCATGATCGGCAACTCCTCCTTCAACTCCTCCAAACGCCTGTGCATCTGCTCCCCGAGGCGCGCGGCCCGCTCTGGCAGTTTCTGCTCCTCGAGGATGCGAAGGGTCGCCAGGGCGGAGGCGCAGGCCACCGGGTTGCCGCCGAACGTGTTGCTGTGGGCGCCCGAGACCCCGAAATCCAGCTCCGCGTTGAAAACCAGAGCCCCGATGGGGAGCCCGGAGCCCAGGCCTTTCGCGACGGCCACGGCGTCTGGGGTGACCCCGGCGTGCTCCACGGCGAACATGCGACCCGTGCGCCCCAACCCTGTCTGGATCTCGTCTGCGATGAGGAGGATGTCGTTTTCCCGCGCGATCTGTGCGATCTTCTCCGTCCACCCGGGGGGCGGGACGACGTACCCGCCTTCGCCTTGAACGGGCTCGAAGACGAGTCCCGCCAGCTCCGAGGGAGGAACCACCTTCTGGAGGTACTCCTCTTCGATGATCTGGGCGCACCAGATGTCGCAGTCGGGGTAGGTGAGCCCATAGGGGCAGCGGTAGCAGTAGGAGTACGGAACGAGGTTGCCGCCGGGCATGACGGGGAAGAAGCGTTCCCGCTGGACCCCCTTGCTGGAGGTCAGGGCGAGGGAGCCCATGGTCCGGCCATGAAAGGCGTTGAGGAATGCAAGGAACTGCTTCCCGGGGCGGTTCCAGCGCGTCACCTTGATCGCAGCCTCGATGGCCTCCGTCCCAGAGTTCGTGAAGAATACCTTCTTGGGAAAGTCTCCCGGAGTGAGCCGCGCCAACGCCTCGGCCAAGTCCGCCTGAACCTGATAATAAAAGTCCGTCCCGGCCATGTGCCACAGCTCGGCCAGCTGCGCTTCCACGGCCTCCCGAACCTCGTCATTCACGTGGCCCAGGTTCGTCACGGCCACCCCGCAGGTGAAGTCGATGTAGCGGTTCCCGTCCACGTCCTCGACGACGGATCCCTTCGCCCGCCGGACGGCCAGGGGGAGGGTCTTCGTGCTCGTGGCGAGAAACCTGCCATCCTTCTCGATGACCTTCCGGGCCTTCGGGCCGGGCGGGGGAACCTGCATCCGGGGCGCCTTCATGCGATCCGCTCGGCGAAGTTACCCGAATCGCTCGTTAAAAAAGGCTCGGCTGCCGTTCGGTCGGGAACATGAGTTCTCCCGACGGGGGCAAGTGGTGGTAGGTGTGGCGAAAGGGCGGAAGCGGTCCGCTTAGCCCCCGATGCGGAAGACGGCCGTGCCACAGACCGGGCACGTTCCCTTCGTGGCGGGCTTGCCGTTCTTCATGGTGATCCGCAGGGGGTTTTGGATCTCCCGCTTGGCCCTACACTTCACGCAGTAGGCTTCGACCATAACTGACCCAGGCACGGATTAGCGTTCCCTTTTTAAAGGTTTCGGCAGTCATTCTCAGTCTGGATAACCAGAAACGGGCTCCAAAGGTTATATACGGACTCCGCTAGTGGTTTGCGGGAGCCTCTTTGCCCCTCTCGGAGGCGTCGTTATCACCCTCATCGAGGACCTGGTGATCCGCAAGGTGCTGGACAGCAGAGGGAACCCCACGGTGGAGGTGGACGTCCACACAACGACCGGCTTCGGTCGTTTTTCTGCCCCGAGCGGAGCGAGCACCGGGGCCCACGAGGCTCAGGCCTTCCCCGAGGGGAACGTGGACCTGGCCCTGGAGCGCTTTGACTCCCATCTGGTGCCGAAGGTGTTGGGTCTCGACGCCGTCTTCCAGGGGGAGGTGGATGACGCCCTGCGCGAAACAGACGGGACCGCGGACTTCTCGTTCTTGGGGGCGAACACCGCGGTCGCCACCTCCTTAGCGGCCGCAAAGGCCGCGTCCGACGCCCTGTCTCTGCCCCTCTACCGCTATCTGGGGGGCATGACCGCCAACCGACTCCCTCGGCCGTTCGGAAACCTCTTGGGAGGGGGCGCCCACGCCCCAGGCGGAACCGTGATCCAGGAGTTCCTTAGCGTGGCGATGGGTCCCACCGTGGCCGACTCGGTGCTGGCGAACGCATTGGCCCACCGGAACGTCGGAGAGGCCCTGCGGGCGAAGTTCCCCAAGGCGGCCATCGGTCGGGGGGACGAGGGGGCCTGGACCGCGGCCATCCCGGATGAGGAGGCGCTGCACGTCGTCGGGGACGTCTGCGCTCAGGTCGAGGACGAGCTGGGGTTCCCCTGCCGTCCTGCCTTGGACATGGCGGCCTCCGAGTTCTACGAGAAGGGCAAGTACCGCTACCGGGACCGAAAGCTGAACCCCGCGGAGCAGGTCGACTACGTCACGAAGCTGGTGGAGGACTACGACCTATACGCGGTAGAGGACCCCCTTGAGCAGGACGACTTCGGCGGATTTGGTGAGCTAACGGCCCGCGTGGGGGACCGTTGCCTTATTATCGGGGACGACCTCTTCGTGACCAACGTCGACCGCATCCGGGCCGGCGTTGAGGCCGGGGCCGCCAACGGCGTGCTCATCAAGCCCAACCAAGTGGGGACCCTGACGGGCACGTGGATGGCCGTAGATTACGCCCACGGACAGGGCCTCCGTACGGTGGTCTCCCATCGAAGCGGGGAAACCCCGGATGCGACAATCGCCCACCTGGCCGTGGCCTTCCGCTGCGAGGGCATCAAGACGGGCGCGGTAGGCGGCGAACGGATCGCCAAGCTGAACGAACTCATTCGGATCGAAGAGGAGCTGACCTGAGGTGGCGGAGGCAACGGAGAAAGCGACGGAGCGGCCCGAGGCGCTCCTGATCTCGGAGGATGAGTACCTCACCAGTGGCATCCACATCGGCACCCAGCAGAAGAGCAGCGACATGAAGCCGTTCATCTACAAGGTGCGGACCGACGGCCTATACGTCCTGGACATCAAACAGACGGACGCGCGGATTCGGGACGCGGCCCACTTCCTGGCCACCTTCGAACCGGAGGAGGTTCTCGTCGTCGCCGCACGCCAGTATGGCCAGAAGCCCGCCCGCGTGTTTGCCGAGACCATCGGGTCGAAGGCCTTCCCGGGGCGTTTCGTCCCGGGCAGCCTCACGAACCCCGAGTTGCCCCAATACATCGAACCGCGCGTGATCCTGGTGACCGATCCCGCCGCGGACCAGCAGGCCCTCCGGGAAGCGGTCAAGGTGGGCATCCCGGTCGTGGCGCTCTCCGACGCGAACAACGAGACCAAGTACGTGGACTTGGTGATTCCCACGAACAACAAGGGGAGGCGCGCCCTGGCCACCGTCTACTGGCTCCTCGCCCGGGAATTCCTCAAGACCCGGGGCGTCCTGAAGGACGACAAGGAGTTCAAACTGGCCATCGAGGACTTTGAAGCCACCCTCTAGGAGCTTCATGCGACGGCCCGCGGTCGCCGGCCAGTTCTATGCCGCAGACCGCGACGGCCTGATCGCGGAGATCGAGGCCTGTTATGCCTCCCCGCTTGGCCCGGGACGCCTGCCGGAACTCCATGGCAGGGAGCGAAGCCTGGCCGGCCTCGTGGTCCCCCACGCGGGCTACATGTATTCCGGACCTGTCGCGGCCCATGCGTACCTCGCCTTGGCGGATGACGGTCTGCCGGACACCTTCATAATCCTGGGTCCCAATCATACGGGGTACGGGCTGCCGCTAGCAGTCGCCACGGACGACTTCCAGACCCCCCTCGGATTGGCCAGGGTGGATCGGGCCCTCACAGAGGACCTGATGCTGGGGCTCATTGAGGGGGACATGGAGGCCCATCGGTACGAACACTCCCTCGAGGTTCAGATCCCCTTCTTACAGCACCTGGGCGCGAAGGTCTCCATGGCGGCCCTGTGCATGGGCCTGCAGGATTACCAGGCGGCGCGGGAGGTGGGGACCCTACTCCGGGCCGTCCTCGAGGATCGCGACGCCCTCATCCTCGCCTCCACCGACTTCTCCCACTACGTGCCGCCCGAGGTGGCGGTCGCAAAGGATCGGCGGGCCATCGGGCGGATCGTGGCCGGGGACGCGGAGGCCTTCCTCGGTACCGTGGAGGGGGAGGGCATCAGCATGTGTGGGTACGGGCCGGTGGCGGCGGCCCTCGTCGCCCTGGGGAGCCCGAAGGGGGAACTCCTGAAGTATGGACACTCGGGCGACGTCGCCCCCATGCGAGACGTTGTGGGGTACGCCGCCGTCGCCCTCAGGACGTAGATTCGTCGATCCAGCGCAGGTACTCCTCCGAACCCGTCTCCATCGCGTAGGCAACAACGCAGGGGACGTCATAGGAATGGGCCTCCCGGGCGGCCGCTATGGCTTGTTCCACGCGTTCACGCCGCGTCTTCATGATGACGGCGACCTCCCGCTGCTCCGCAATCTGCCCCTTCCAACGATAGATGGACCGGATGGGAAAGATGTTCCCGCACGCCACCAGTCCCTCCTCGACCAGCCGGAGGACGATGGAACGGGCCTCCGCCTCGGTCCCCGCCGTCAAGTATAGCATTGCGTACATGAGGGAGCTCAGGCTGAGGCGGTTCATATGGCTCACTCCTCCGATGACTATCACTCGAGAGCCATCTCCCAACGTCGACTACAGGTGGGCTGGCAGTAGCGGCCTCATGAAGCAGGAAGAGGGAATTTGGGCCCTCATGGAGGGAGGAAGGGAGTTCCATGGCTGGTGGGATCACTGGGCTCCTGTCCCGGGTGATCATCCTGCCGGGCCGAGCTATGCCGTCGCGGCATTGATAATCGGGGGGAAGCCCTATATTAGCATCACAATCACAGGCCTCTCTGGGGTAAGCTGAGGATGACGAGTGCAAAAGAGCCGAAAATGAAGCTCAAGATCTGCCTAGTCGGGGAGGCGGCTGTAGGCAAGACGTCTCTGATCAGACGCTTCGTCGACGATGCATTCGAGGATCGGTACATCGCCACCCTCGGCGCCAAGGTGATCAGGAGGGAGCTCCGAGTCCGGATGCCCGATTCGGGGAAGAAGATCCACACGATCCTGACCGTCTGGGACATCCTGGGCCATGGCGGATTCCGAGACATCGTGAAGGACTCGTACTTCCGTGGCGCCCAGGGCATCCTGGCGGTCTGCGACGTGACCCGTCCCCTGACCATGGCTCAACTGGAAGGCTGGAAGCACTCAGTCTGGGAAAACGCGGGTGAGATCCCGGCCTACGTCCTCGCCAACAAGGCGGACCTCGCCGAAGAGAACCGGCTTGAGCAGGACGACCTCGAGGCATTTTGCGAAGGCTGGGGATGTCCCTATCTCTTCACCAGCGCGAAGACCGGGAGAGGCGTGGATGAGGCCTTCCGGGGGCTGACGGGTTCGATCGTGGAGGCGCAACGCCGGGATTCGGAGGCCCTAGCGCACAAGGCTCCAGCTTGACGCCCTCCACGTTTGGCACCAGGTGGAGATGACTTCAGGCCTCCCCGTCACATCAGGTTCCTGGAATTAGGCCTAGGCTGGCCCTCAGGGCCGTCCCTACGGCCGACTTGGCGGCCTTCAGATTCCCCATGTCCCGGAACACCCTGGCCTTCAGCCACCACAGGCCAGGATACCTCGGATCCAGCTTGGTGAGCCTGTGAAGGAGTTCCTGCGCTTCGAGGGGTTGCCCCTGGAGGGCGAGATACGCGCCGAGGGTGAAGAGTGCGTCTCTGTCCCTCTCGTCTCTCTCGAGTCTGGCTTGCGAGTGACCGGCCCTCTGCTCCAAGGTCCTCCCCCCGGTTCTCATCTCTCGGCCGCACCCGTAACACCACTTCGCCGCGACCTCGACGAGCGTATGG
>JBHIDB010000007.1:0-29490 GCA_046759865.1 Thermoplasmata archaeon | reverse complement strand
CCATTACGCGGTTATTTCTTGGGGCATGAAAGGTCATTATAAAATCCCTTCGCCTCGGCGACGGGGTTTTTCGGTCCCCAGGCGCGCGCGATGCGGTGCGAAACCAGGGGGCACAAGCGACTCGGGACGCCCTCATGGCCTCAGAGGCATGGGTCTAATTCAGACATCGGCCACCAGGAGTGCGCATGGGCGTAAGATGGCAGCCGAACGATTCCCTTTTCCCAGCTTACCTTTCCGATATGAGAATACTGTACCACTGACCCCATTTTTCGCTTCGACCCTCTTTCCTCTTTCAGTTCCGGCCCTTCCATGGCGCGTTAGAGGCCCTCTTCATTCCCCCTTCGGTCCAAGAATGTCGGAGAATGATTTGATAAAGTAAGGTCGCCCTCTTTGCCGGGGGGTGTTGAGAGTTGGCTCGATCGGTAGAACCAGAGCATTTCGTCCTGGTACAGAGACTGATATTGGTTCAGGTCTTTCGGATCATCGGAGTCTTCTTCCTGGTAGGTCTGAATCAGGGTCTATTCCCCGCGAGCTTCGCGATACCCGCCGCCATAGGCGACACTCTCATCGCCGTGACGGCCCCCCTCGTCGTTCTCGCCCTGAGAAAAGGGGCGCTGTTGGCCTGGGGCGCCGCAATCGCGTGGAGTGCTCTCGCGTTGGCCGACTTTGTGGTGGCGGTCACGGAGGGTGCCATTGCGTCGCCACCGGCCATCTTCACGCTGCCGTGGGTGCTGATACCCACCGTGGCCGTCCCTATCTCTTCAGCCCTTCATATCGCGGCTCTGGTCTTGCTGCTACAACGACCAATGCGCACCTACTTCGCGCAGAGGGACCAGGAAGCCACGGCTTAAGGGGCCCAGACGGCTTGGTCATGCGAGCACTCAACCCACAGAGCTTTACGCACGAACAATCGACGAGGTCTACGAGAGAGACTACGACCGTTTCTTCGAAAGCTCTCAGGACGATCAGGATGTTATCCCGAGACGACCACCCGATGAGCCAGACGACGACATTGCCTACCGATGACTCAGGGAAAGCAAAGTTATCCTGAGAACACTCAACATAACCCTAATTAGCCCGAGCCTCTACTCGGATGCGGATGGAGAAGAGGGTCATTCTGGTCGTCTGCGATGGCCTGGGCGATCGACCCGTCGAGGAACTCGGGGGCCGGACCCCTCTCCAGGCGGCCGCTACGCCCAACCTGGACTGGTTCGCCGCCCAAGGGGCTTGCGGGCAAGTCGACGTTATTGCTCCCGGAATCCGGCCGGGGAGCGACACCGCGCACTTGGCTCTCTTCGGCTATAACCCCTACGAGATTTACACGGGAAGGGGGCCCTTTGAGGCCGCAGGAGTGCGGCTGGACGTCCAGGAGGGGGACGTGGCTTTTCGTTGCAACTTCGCCACCCTCGACAAGAAGGGGAGGGTGGTGGACCGGCGGGCGGGGAGGATTCGGGTGGGCACGGACGAGCTCGCGGCGTCGCTTACTGACATGACCCTCGAGGGCGTCCGGCTGGCGTTTCGGGCGGGTACGGAGCATCGGGGGGCCCTAGTTCTAAGGGGCACAGGTCTTGACCCCCGAGTAACCGATGGGGATCCCCACTCCGTGAACGTGCCCGTGGCGGAGGTGAAAGCCCTTGCACCCGCCGCAGAGAAAACGGCCCGTGTGGTCAATCAGTTCCTTCGCCAGGCGAGGGACGTCTTGTCCACTCATCCGGTCAACAAGGAACGCCTCCAAAACGGCCAGCCTCCCGCCAACGCACTCCTGACCCGGGGGGCCGGGCGCATGGCCGACATCCGCCCAGTGACGGAGAAGTGGGGCCTCCGATTCGCCGCGGTGGCCGGAGTGGCTCTCGTGAAGGGCATCTGCCGGGTCGTGGGAATGGACCTCCTTAGTGTGGAGGGCGCCACCGGAGGCCTCGATTCCGACTTAGACGCGAAGATCTCCGCGGGCATGGGCGGGTTGGAAGACCACGACGTCGTGGTCGTAAGCATCAAAGCCCCGGACATCGCGGCTCACGATGGAAAGCCGGACGAGAAGGCTCGTGTGATCGAACGTATCGATCAGAGCCTCGGTCCGTTGCGCGAAGCCTTCCGCGAGGAATGGGTATTTGGTGTGACCGCGGATCACACCACCCCTTCCGCGACGGGTGATCACAGCGCCGATCCCGTCCCCCTTCTTGTATACGGAGAGGGGATCCGGACGGACGAGGTCACTCGCTACGACGAAATGGCGGTGACGAAAGGGTCTCTGGCACGCCTTCGGGGCGTGGACGTCCTCCCCCTCCTCCTCGACTTGGCCGATCGCACGGAGAAATTCGGGGCTTGAGGCTGGCCAAGCCTCCCCGACAACTTCTTATTCTCGGCGCCCTTGAACCGAGACCCGTGACAATGGGTGCCTCCAGGGGCGCCCGCGCGGGACCCCATCGGGACGCCCTTGTGCCCGATGCGGGCCTGGAGCTCGTGCCATGTATGTCAAAGTCACCCGTGAGGACGTTGTGCGCATCCCGCCCGAGCGGCTCGGTGAGGATCTTGACGCGGTCGCCAAGGAACTCACACGCACCACCCTTGAGGGAAACGTGAGCGGTGAGGACGGACTCACCCTCCTCGCATCCAACATCCATCGGGTGGGGGACGGCCGCATCGTCCACGGAGACGGGGCGGTGTACCAGCGGGTCCGCTTTGACGCCCTCATGTTCCGGCCCAGCATGCAGGAAGTCGTGGAGGGGAGCGTCGTCGAGGTCCTCAAATTCGGGGCCTTCGTCCGCTTCGGCCCGCTGGACGGCCTCCTCCACATCAGCCAGATCATGGACGATCGGGTGGACGTGGACGAAGACAATCAGCGGCTCATCGGAAAGGATACGAAGCGCGACTTGCGCTTAGGGGACAAGACCCGGGCGCGCATCGTGGCCGTAAGCCTCAACGAGCGGAACCCCCGCGAAAGCAAGATCGGGCTCACCATGCGCCAGGCGGCCCTAGGCAAGCTCGATTGGTTCGTGGAGGATCGCAAGAAGGCCCGGAAGGCCCGGGGGCGCTGAGCGTGGCCAAGGTGCTCAAGGCGTGTCCCGTGTGTAGTTTCATCACGGAGGAGGATCGCTGTCCCCGCGACGGGTCGGAGACCTCCAAGGACTGGCAGGGATACGTGGTCATCCTCGACCACACCAAGTCCGAAATCGCGAAGAAGATGGGGATCGATGCCAACGGACGCTATGCCCTCCGGGTTCGGTAGGAGCCTTCGGCTCCCGGAGGCGATGCGCCCCGAGCTCCGCATTCCTTTGGGACGCCTTATGGACGCCGCGGGCTTCGACCAGGAAGTCAAGGGCCTCGGCAAGCTCGTCACGGTCGGGGACGCCGTCACGGCCGCGGCCCTGCACGCGACACAGCGGCCCCGGGTCGCCATCGTCGATTTCCGCGTCGAGAGGAGGCCAGATGATCGCCTGGCCGACCTCCCCCTCTACGAAGGGGCCAAGATCCTGGAAGTGGAAAATCCAGCGGGGCAGATCACGGCCGGGACCTGGGATGCCCTGATGCAGGCCTTCGATCATCCGGGACCCGTTGTGATTCGCATTCATGGGGAGGAGGATCTGGTAGCCCTACCGGCCATCGTGCTGGCCCCGTCGGGGTTCGTCGTGGCTTACGGCCTCCCGGCCCGGGGTGCCGTTCTTGTGGATGTCACGGGGGAAAGCCGTGGACGGGCCGACGCGTTCTTAGCGCGCATGGAGGTGTTGAATGGAGATGGAGATCGACTCCCGCCGGGAGAATAAGCTGCTGAAACGCAACGAGGTGCGCTTCACCGTCCGTTACGAGAAGGGGACCACGCCCTCGCGCCCCGAGATTCGAGACGGACTCACGAAGGAGTTGAAGCTCAAGGAGCAGGTCCTCGTGGTCGACAGCCTCCATTCCCAGTTCGGGAAACGGGAGGCCTCCGGCTACGCCAAGGTCTACGAGTCCGTGGAGGACGCCCAGCGTCTGGAGCGACCCCATGTGCTGCGGCGCAACGGGCTCGCGGAGGCATCCGGATGAAGAAGCGCGAACTCTACAAGGTGGAGGATGGGAAGGTCAAGCGGGAGCGTCCCTTCTGCCCCCGCTGCGGGCCCGGCGTCTTCCTGGCGGAACACGGGGATCGCGTGTCCTGCGGGCGTTGCGGCTACACGGAGTTTCGCAAGAAGGGTGCATCCAAGAAGGAAGATGCGCCTTCACCGTGAAAGGCTTATAGCCCAGGGGATTGGGAGGGGTCGCCCATGGTCGATATGTTCACGTTCAAGTGCTCCGAGTGCGGAGTGAGCTACTACGTGTACGCCATTGGGGAAGGGTACACGACGGCGAAGCTCGAGGCCTCGACGGGCGCCAAGGCCTTGCCAGTCTACTGCCGGAACGACCACAAGAATATGGTGTTCTGGACCAAGGAGTAGTCCTCGTTGCGGAGGCGTATTCCGCCCCAGTTCATCCTCGCAGAAGCTATATCGGGTCATCTCATTCCGCCTTCCGCGGGCCTGTAGTGTAGTTATCCTGCAGGCGATGCATGCAGGACTGCAATGGATATCACAGGGGCCTCCGGAGCCCCGAACCGGGGTTCAAATCCCCGCAGGCCCGCTCCATCGGCAAACGCTTAACGCGCCACCGAGTTGCCCCGGCCGTGGGTTACCTGGAGCGGCCTCCCGAGGAAGAAGTGCGAGAAATCCTGGAGAGGTTTGGTCGGATTCGCCGCCGAGTCGTCGACTGGGACCTGACAGACCAGGAATACACACCCGACGATCCGCCTTGCGACGGCGAGGTCGTCCCTTTAGTCCTCGATGAGGAGGATCGTCTTGCTGTCGTACGGCAACGGGACGGGCCCGCTTACTTCATCATCCCGACGGGCCGAATCAACCCGGGCGAAAGCGTGGAGGCGGGCGCGATTCGTGAGGCTTGGGAGGAGACTGGATGCGAGGTCCGAGTCGAGGACGTTGCAGCGCTCCACCGCGTACGGATTCAGTTCAAGATATCCCAACTGGAGAGGTGGTACTTTATCGTCCTCTGCCGCGTGGAGGGGCCAGTGGGAAGTCCCCTGGACACCGAGGAGATCTCGGAGGTCAAGTTTGTGGACCTTCCCGGGGAAATGCCCGTCGAGTGGGCCCAGTCCGAGTGGTATGTGTGGGTCTTGAAGGACGCCAGCCTCCTCCACCCGCACTCCTTCTTGGTGGGGAAGCCGTCCTCGGAATGAGGGTCACTAAGGGTTCCATCTTCACTCCTTCCTATTTGAGGACACTGGAAGCCTCCCGGATCGCTGTCCGGGCAAGAGGGGTCAGATCTACCTCCTCGAGGTCATTGAGGGCAACCCAACGCGCATCGGCGGCATCGCTTCCGGGAACGAGGCGACCTCCGATGGCCCGACAGAGGAAGTCGATGAGGGTGTAGTGGAAGCGAATCCGGCCCTCCTCCTCCACGATGTTGTCGTAGACGCCCACAAGTCCGATCGGTTCCACGTCCAACCCTGTCTCCTCGCGGGCCTCCCGAACCACCGCCTGGGTCATCGTCTCCCCGAGTTCGACGGCCCCTCCGGGCAGGCTCC
Source organism: Thermoplasmata archaeon (assembly GCA_046759865.1). Classification (GTDB taxonomy): domain Archaea; phylum Thermoplasmatota; class Thermoplasmata; order RBG-16-68-12; family JAJISG01; genus JAJISK01. The sequence continues at coordinate 23,942 of JBHIDB010000007.1, read as the reverse complement.
AACTGCCTGCATACGGAGGCACCTTCCGCCGGACGAGGAGGACCTTCTCGTCTCGGAAGACAACCGCCGCCACGGCAGGCACCGGGCGTGTCGGGAAGTCGCGGGTCACCCCGCCCACCCGGGAAAGTCGTCAAGACGACGTTGCCGCAAGGCGGAGGAGATGACCGCGCTCTGTCGGATCCACTCCTCCAAGGGAATTTCGAAGCGGGTCCCGACGTAGGAGAGGGCCTGGGGGAGGTCCGGGAAGCTCACGTAGGGGTGGCGCAGCGCCCGGCGCACGTTCTCCCGGACATTCCAGACCCCGAGAGGGAGGAGGTGCCCCGGGTGGGTCTCCCGAAGGACCACCGCGGTGGCCTGTCGGCGCTCCCGGGCGAGGGCTTCCGCGACGGCGAACCGGGCCGCGTAGTAGCAACCGCGAATGGAGGCGTAGGCCGTCCGTCCACGATACCCCTCGCTGTCGCCGATCATGGCAATCTCACGGGGGGAAGGGTTCCAAGTCGTCCGTGGAAACCACGCCTCCAGGAGCTCGTAGCTCCAGACGCGCGGGAGCATGAGAACGAGGAAACGGTTGTGGAGCCGCCTGGACTCGTATACCCGAACGTCGTCGACGAGGGGAAAGGCCCGTATGTCATCCAACAGGCGGACTCCCACGGTGTCATCCACCGCGGTGATGCTCCATCGGGTAGGAACCAGTTTTCTTCCGTCCTCCAGTCCGAGAACGCCGGCGCTCATCGCCCGCATGATCCGAGAAACCTCGACCCCCTCTCCGTAGAGGATCAGGATGGCATCCTTCGCCTTCAAATCTCCATCGGCCCAGGCCTTCTCCAGGCGAGAATCCGTCTTGACGTTGCCCGTTCCCATCTGGAGCAACGGGGCCGACGGTCCAAAGGGCTGGGAAACCCGATCGGAGGAGAGGCCACCCCGAGGCGTCCGCGAGAACACCACCTCCACGTCCGACGGGCGGGCCGCCAGAGCGAGCTCTTGGAGCTGGTCGAGGAATCGACCTCCACCTATGTCCAGGTTCACTGACATCCGACGCATCCCACGGACAAGGCTGGATCGAAAGGCAATGATTTCCGGAAGACCGAAATCCAGCCAGGCCTCGGGCAGGTCCAGCAGCGTCGTATCCCCATGGAACGGTGGCAGGAGGGGTCCGGCGTTTACCTTGGGGTATCCAAAACGCCCGATGAAGACGCCGGGTGGGGAGGTCCCGGAGATGGTGCGGGAAGGGGAGGGGGCCCATCGTTCCCCTTTGACGGGGAAGGGGACCGAGACGCGGGAGAGGCGCGCGGACGCGGCCTTCCCGGAAAGGCGCCGGATTGGAAAGCCCACGAGCGGGGCTGGGCTCTGGGCCTCTTATAAGCGTCGGGGGGAGGTCTGCGAAAGTGGGCCGCCTCGTCACCGGGCCACAAAGATGTGGTACTTCTGCGCAGGATCCGCCAGCTCCATCTCGATGCGCTTGGCGAGCAGACGAGCGGGGTGATGGAGGTTAGGGACCCGCTTCGCCAGGTCCTTAAAGCTCGCGAAGGGCCCGGCCTTGCGCTCCTCGAGGATCCCCAACATCGTCTTCTTACCGAGGCCCGGGATGAGTTCGAGCATGTGGAAGCGGGTGGTGATCGCCTGGGCCTCGTTGTAGAACCGCAGATAGCGCTCCTCCTGCCCCCCCAAAATCTCCTCAAGCACGAAGGGGAGCTCGTTCTGGGCGGCCACTGTGAGCTCCTCGTAGCCGATCCGGCGCTTGACGTGCTGGACCTTGTCTCGGAGCGCCAGGTCCTTCCCGATGTACACGCGCTCCCCGATGACCAGGTCCGTCTTCTCCTTGGGCACGAGCTCGAAGAGCTTGAACTCGTCCTCCCCCAGGCCGTAGGCTAAGGCCTCTCGTTGATGGCGCGGCCCCTCCGGATGGCCTTGGGCCAAGTAATCGATGACGCGGGCGTAATCCTCCAAAAGACCCCCTCAAAGGTACTTCTGCACGAGATTCAGCACGCGCTCGATGTCCTCTTTGGCGAGCGTGAACCGTTCCTTGGAGAAGATGGCCCGGACCTCCTCGGGCTCCGTGGGCAGGAGGTCCACCACCTTCACGGCATTGGCGGGGGACATGAACTCCAACTCCACGAGGCCCTGCGCGAGTTTCTTGGCCTTCTTCGGTGGGAGACGCGCGAAGGCCTCGGCGTGTTGGAGGGCGTACCCTTGCTCCGGGGAGAGCTCGCCCCGGTCCTCCTTCTCCTTCTCCAGGAGCTCCCTGACCTCGGCCAGGGTCAAGAAATCCTCCATCGACGCACCTACCCCAGCTTGCGCAGGTGCTCGGGGGTCGCGATCACCCGCTTGATGAGGCCCCCCTGCCGGACCGCCACGACGTACGCTCTCCCGCGTCGCTCCTCCACGGTCCCTGTCAGGCCGTGGTAGCGCTTGTTGGGTTGCCCCTTATGAACGCTGGGGTCGATGACGATGGCTGCCTTCTCGCCGGGGGCGAAAGGGGTAAAGAAGTGCGTCACGGGAGGGAGTCCCCTGTCTCTAGGTCGTTTCCGGAACTTCTTCCGCGTCCGGCGCCGGGGTCCCTTGGAGGCCTTCACCATGCGCTCCCTCGTCGTGAACCTCGAGGACGTCCAGATGCTCCACGTGGGCTTGCGTCTCCAGCAGGCCGGCTAGGCTGGGATGCGTCCGGCCCTCGTCCCCGTGGACCAGCTCCTTGATGTAGGTCCCGGCTTCGGCCCGGATCCGCAGCTCGACCTCCGTGCCGTCGGCTCGAAGGACCTCGGCGTCCACAACCCGCTTGACGCGCTCTCGATCGGCCCGACGGTGGGAGACCCTCACGGGAGTCCTCTGGACGATCTCTCTGCCCTTCAATGCGGCAACCGCTTCTTGAAGTTTTGCTAGGCTCGGGGCCGTGCCTAATCGGATCTCAACGCCGTAGGACTTCTCGGATCGGAGGGCCTTGATGGCCACGACCTCCTCCTTGGAGGACGGCCGCAAGTCCGAGATCTGGACCTGGCCTCCTCGGCCCACCTCTTCCGCGACGGCGCTGAAGTCAAGGGTTCGGCGGCGGGGGCGGTGAACTTCGAGGACGAAGGGGCGCCCTCGGCCCAGCATGCGGGCGTCGATGTCCTCCCGTCCCATGCCGTGAAAGGTGTTGCTCTCCCCTTCAACCCGAGGCATGACCGCGGCCGCGATCACCTCCTCCACGCTCGTTTCATAGAAGGTTCCTCGGTAATCGCACGTCTCGCAGCCGAGCCCCCTACACTCCCGACATGGCCACTTCGTCTGGGGCATGGGAGCGAGCTTGCGGTAGCGGCCGAAGAGGTGGAGGGGCGCGACCTGGAGGTCCACGTGGTCCATCATCGTGTCGATGACCGCGGTCAGGGTGGGCCGCTGGAAGTCGACGGGCCGATCGAGTCGGGCCTCGAGGAGCTTTCCCACCTCCCGGTTGACCTCGGCCTTGATGGGTTCGTACGTGTCGAGCCCGAGCTCCGCCCAGAGCACCTCCTCCCGATTCAACACGTCCGGATCCACGCGGGACCCCACGAGGAAGCTCTCAAATTCCCAGCTTTCCAAGGCGGCGGCCAGGAGGTCTGCAAACTTCGGAACCTCCTCCATGAGGCCCTCGCAGAGCCAGCAGGCCTCGGGCGGGTCCAGGTCCAGGGTCTTCAGCGCCTGGTCTCCTCGCTCTCGGTTGGTGAGGCCCGTGCCGACCTTGGCGAACTGGCGGCCTAGGCAGGAGGGGCAGAGGGGGGTCTTCGCCACGGCAGCGCGGAGTCGTTCCTCGGACTCGGGCTGCCAGAGGGGTAGCGCCACAGTTGGAACACCCGCGATGCGACCATAAAACTTCGGAGGGCCCTCGGTCACGCTACCGATTCAGGAAGATCTCGATGCTGGACACGTTGGCCGTCCGACCTTCCTCGCTCGTGAGTTGTTCCGTGGAGATCACGATGTCCTTGACCTTGGAGTCCGGGATGAACCGGTTTCGGGTGATCTCCGCGACGTCGACGGCTCGCCCGATGGACTTGCCCCGGGCTTTGATCACGACCTCGTCGGATCCGCTGTTGAACTGGGTCACGACCGCCAGCACGTAGTTCATGGTGGGTTTCTTGCCAATGTAGACGGTGTTCTCCTCTGCCATCTTTAACTCCCCTGGGCAAATGGGCCCTAACAATGGCAAAAAAACGTATTTAACATATTCTCATCCCACCCGAACGCCAATCGGCCCCCGCGAGGAAGCTGGACAGGCGCAGATTCTTTAAATAGCGGCGTCCGCCATACCAACTCAGATGGCCAAGGACAAGCGACAGGGCTTCCAGTCCTCGGCAGGCTTGATTCGGTACTTCGAGTCCGAATCGGATAAGGGCCTCAAGCTCTCTCCGTACGTCGTCACGGGATTGACCATCGCCAGCGTGGTAATCGTCACCGCCGTCTCGCTCATCTGGCCGATCTAGGCCGGACGAAGGAGCGCCGGGGGGGAGATTTCCGACGTCTTTTCGAACTCCCGCGGTGCGAAGCACCAGTAGCTCTCGAGGCTACCGCCTTGGCCTGGCTAGGCTACCCCGGCACGGAGCGCTTAATAGCCGGCCGGGTCTTAAGTCGAACCCCATGCGCCTCCGGGTTCGGACCCTCCCCGACGGGGAGGATCACACGGTCGACCTCGAGGAGGGAGCGACGGGGTTCGAGCTCCTGGAAGCCCTCGGGCGGAATCCAGAAGCCCACCTCCTGCTCCGAGGGCGGATCCCGATCCCCATGGATGCGCCCCTGGATGCGAGCGGGGACTTGGCGGTGGTGGCCATCATTTCCGGCGGGTGTCGCGACCCCGCGGCACGGCCGGGGTGGCGAGGCGCTATCGGTCAAGCTTTTTAGCCGCCCCCCAATTTCCGTGGAGGTCCTTCATGGCTTCAACCAAGAACGCCCTGTTGGAATTCCTCGGGCTGGGCGACGTCGACGCGTTGTTTACGGACATTCCCCCTGAGCTTCGGGTTGAGGGCCTCGACCTTCCCCATGGACTCAGCGAGGCGGAGACGGTCCAGAAGGTCTCCCGCATCCTCGAACGCAACCGGACCACCGGCGAGATGACGAGCTATCTCGGCGCCGGCTACTACGACACGTACGTCCCCTCGCTGGTGGACGCGATCTTGGCTCGCTCCGAGTTCTACACCTCGTACACGCCCTACCAGGCGGAGTTGAGTCAGGGACTCCTCCAGGCCCTCTTCGAATTCCAGAGTCTCGTGTGCGAGCTGACGGGGATGGCCGCCGCGAACAGCTCCATGTACGACGCGTCCACGGCCCTGGGGGAGGCCGCCCTCATGGCCCATCGAATTACGGGGAAGGGGGAAATCGTGATTCCGGTGCTCCTTTCCGAGGACAAGAAAGCGGTTTTGGCGAATTATGCACAGGGACCCGGCTTGCGCGTGCGGGAGGCCGGTTACGATGAGGAGGACGGCACGCTGGACTTCGACCACTTGGGCGAATTGGTGGGCAAAGATACGGCGGCCGTCTACGTGGAGGTGCCCAACTACCTGGGCCAGTTGGACGCGAAGGTGCCTGAGGTTCGGGCCGCATTTCCGGACGCCCTGTTGATTGTGGGGATCCATCCCCTGGCACAGGCCGTCGTTCGACCGCCGGGCGACTACGGAGCCGACATCGTCATCGGCGAAGGGCAGGCTCTCGGCGGCTGGATGAACTTCGGAGGGCCCTCCCTGGGCCTATTCGCTTGCCGGCGGGATCACATCCGAAAGATGCCGGGCCGGGTCATTGGCCTGACGAAGGATCTTCAGGGGGCCCGGGCCTTCACCATGACCCTGCAGACCCGCGAGCAGCACATCCGCAAGGGCAGGGCCATGAGCAACATTTGCACGAACGAATCGCTCCTGGCCGTCGGCGCCGCCGTCTACCTCGCCTACCTCGGAGCGCGGGGACTTCGCGCGCTGGCCGGGGAGCTGATGGATCACGCCCGCGACCTCATGGGGCACATCGACGGAGTCTCAGGCTTTCGCGCGCCCCTCTTCCCGGGGTCCTACTTCAACGAGTTTCCCGTCGGCCACCAGATTCCCCATGCGACCTTGCAGGAACGCCTCATGGCACGAGGACTCAGCGGGGGGGTGGACCTCTCGCCGGCCCTCCCGCAGGTCGCCCCGGCCTCCCTCTTCGCGGTCACGGACCGGCACACACTGGACGACTTCCAGGAACTCGTCCGCGCCTTGGAGGCACCCAAGTGACCTTCCGACAGGCGCGCCACGACGAGCCGTTGATGATCGACCTGCCTGGGACGGAGGACGGGGAGTCCCTTGCCCCCGACTACGTGCCGGCTGGATTGCGCCGGGAGAACCTTTCCATCCCCAATCTGGAGGAGTTTCAGGTCGCCCGCCACTTCACCCGGCTCTCCCAGATGAACTACGGGACGGACTCGGGCTTCTACCCCCTCGGGTCGTGCACCATGAAGTACAATCCCAAGTACGCCGAGTCCCTGGCCGCCTCACCCAAGGCTCGGCGACTCCACCCCCGCCAGCCGGAGGAGACGGTTCAAGGGGCCCTCCAGATCCTCTACGAGCTGCAGGAGATGATCGCCCGGATCGCCGGCATGGACAAGGCGAGCCTACAGCCGGTCGCGGGTGCCCAAGGGGAACTCACCGGCCTCCTGATGGCTCGGGCCTACTTCGAGGAGCGAGGCGAGGCGCGAACCGAGGTTGTCCTCCCCGACACGGCACACGGGACGAACTTCGCTAGCGCGACGATGGCGGGGTACGAGGTCGTGGAGATCCCCTCGAGGGAGGGGGTGGTGGATCTGGAGGCTCTGGAGGGGGCCCTCAACGAGAAGACCGCCGCCTTCATGCTGACCAACCCCAACACCCTGGGGATCTTCGAATCCGAGGCCCTCACCATCGCGCGCCTCGTCCACGCCCAGGGGGCGCTCCTCTATTACGATGGCGCGAACCTCAACGCCATCCTGGGGAAGACTAATCCCGGGAAGATGGAGTTCGACCTCGCCCATTTCAACCTCCACAAGACGTTCTCCACCCCGCACGGAGGCGGCGGGCCCGGCGCCGGGCCCGTGGGCGCCCGCGGCCCACTCGTGGAGTACCTGCCCGTGCCCCTTGTGGCCTTTGATGGGGTGCGGTACGGCCTCGACTACGAGCGCCCGAAGTCCATCGGCAAGGTGCGGGCCTTCTACGGGAATTTTGGGATTCTCCTTCGGGCCTACGCCTACATCACGCGGATGGGGTCCGATGGCCTCGTCCGGGCGACGGAGCAGGCTGTTCTCCACACGAACTACCTGAAGGCGCGCGTCCAGACGCACTTGCCCGTCCCCTTCGGAGGACTCCGCAAGCACGAGTTCGTGGCCAGTGCCGCGCCGCTACGGGACCAGGGCGTGCGCGCGACCGATGTGGCGAAGCGGCTCATCGACTACGGCATCCATCCGCCCACGATCTACTTCCCCGACCTCGTCGAAGAGGCCCTCATGATCGAGCCTACGGAATCCGTGACCCAGCACGGGCTGGATGCCTTCGTGGAGGCCATCGGCCAGATCGTGGAGGAGGACCCGGAGGTGTTGAAGGCGGCTCCCCAGAACGCCGCCGTGGCTCGGGTCGACGAGGTGGAAGCCGCGAGGCGCCCTATCCTGAGCTGGCGGATGATGGATCGCTGAGCGGTCGTGTACGCCCGAGGGCCTCCAGGAGGCGCTGGGCCCACGCCAGCTTACGGAGCTTCACGGCGGTGGGTCGATCCTTGGGGTTCGGTCGCTCGAAGTCGAAGCCCACGGTCCGAATCACCCTGGCACCGAAGTAGTCTGCCAGGTAGACGGCCCGATCCCCGTCCGTGAAGCCGCCGAAGTTGTGGATCTCTCCGAAGGGCTCCGCTTGCGTGGTCCCCAGCGTTCGACGGCCGAAGGCGGGAGTCCATCGTCGCAAGGCCTCGATGTTGTCCCCATGCGCGTGGATCACCACGAAAGACCCGCTTCGGTTCGCCTCGATCTGATCCTCGACCTGACCGTCGAGATCCGTCACAATGATCGATGGCCGGAGGCCGTACTGGAGGGCTGCCGAGGTCGCCTCGTCGGCCGCGATCACGACACCTTTGACAAGACCCAGCTCATCGGCCAAGTCAGGCCCGTTTCCCAGAACCGTGACTACCCGATTCCCCACGAGCTCCCGGAGCTCTTCTGGGTCGGCATGGGGCGAGGGAAGAAGTCGCGCGAGGAGGCGGGCGGCCTCCTCGTCCATCCTCCTATCGAAGCCGAAGTCCTCGAGAATCTGAATGTAATAGGGCTCCCAGTCGGCCCACTCCATGCCCCGTCCTCAGGGCCGCCAGGCGTCCTCGCTAACGGCCTCCCTCTCCTCGGTCCTTCGGAGGAAGGCGGCCACCAGGACGATGGAGATGGCAAGGGCCACCTCGATGTAGATGGGAATGAGCGCGTTCTGCTGACTCGTCAAGCCCAGGATGGCGGACGCGAGCTGAAGGCCGGCCGCCGTGACGAGCATCAGGACGACGAACGCCAGGACGACGTAGAAGAAGGACTTCGCGATCTGACCCTTGGCGAAGTAGGCCTGGGCTACCTTCCCCCCTTCGTGGAGCAGGAATGCGATGATGAAGACCCAGAAGCTCTCCTGGAGGAACACCACGACCATGGTGGCGGCAAAGGTCACCGCATCGGCGACCAGCACCTGGGCGAGGGCGAAGGCGGCTCGGAAACCGATTAAGAAAGCGACGAGAAAGGTCATGACAGCCACGATGTCAAACCACACCGCGATCCGGCCGGAGGTGAGGGACTCCTTCACGCTCCGGTAATAGCCCGTGGCGCGCTGCCAGAGGCTCCGGGGGTGGAGGGAGTCCTCGTAGGCCCGCACCAGCATGTAGGAGCCTAGGACGAGGAGAACAGCGGGGAGGGCCCACTCGGGGGCCACCAGAAGCACGATGGCTAAGGCGAGGAAGGAGAGGGCAAAGGGGAGGACGATGAGGCGGCGGAGCCGCGGGTCCTTGATGGCCTTGGCGAAGAGATAGAAGGCACTCTCCACGCTCCGGCTCTGCTGGACGTACACCCGCTTCACGTGGTTCACCCGGACGCGGGACGCGATCATTGGGTAGACGTACTCGTCCTCCGCCCCATCGCTCACCAGATAGGCGACGTCGGGAGCCACCTGCTCCAACACGGCGTCCAGCTGCTCGCTCAGGATGCGGTCCGACTGCTGGCCGACCTTGGGATCCCCCACGATGGTCGCGACCTCGACGTCCATGCCGTCGTCCTGCAGCTCGTCGTACATGGAGACCCCGGACAGAATCGTGTTGACGTCCGCGTCCTCGGGATCGCTCGTCCCGAGCCGCATGGCCGCGTCCATGTTCGCTTCGCGGCCGATGACGGGGCCTGGGACGTTGGCTTTCACGCCCAAGTCGTTGTCGCGATCGACGCACAGGACCAGGGCCTTCATGGTCACCGTTTCATCAGGGCCACCCTATTTTTAGTTTCGTTCGTGAGCCTCCGAAATGAATTTAACTGCAGCGCAGGTTCGCCGAGGGGGGAGTCGGTGGAACTCGCGTGGCACGGCCACTCGTGCTTCGAGATTCGTGGGAGTCGGGCCGTCGTCCTGGATCCCCACGATGGCCGGTCCCTGGGCATCCCGCCTCCCACGGCCGCGGCGGACTTCGTCTTCGTGAGCCACGACCATTTCGATCACAACGCCACCCGGTCGGTGCGGGGAGACCCCCGCGTGGTCGATCAACGATACGAGGGAAAGCTAGATGGCCTGAGCGTCGAGACCCTCACTCTGCCTCACGACGACGTCGGAGGGGAGAAGCGCGGGTGGGTCCGCGCCTACCAGCTCCACCTGGACGGCATGACCTTCCTCCACCTGGGGGACGTGGGAGCCCCTCCCGCTGGCTTCGAGCGGGATGACAGGCAGCGGGTTTCCGTACTCTTCGTTCCCGTGGGAGGCGTCTTCACCGTCGGACCCAAGGAGGCCATCCAGTGGGTCGAGGCCGTCGACCCGGAGGTGGCCATCCCCATGCACTATCAAGTGGGAGGCCTTTCCCTCTCCATCCGACCCGTCGAGGAGTTCCTCTCCCTCACCTCTCGGCATATCCTCCGCCTCGGCCAGGCAGTGTCCTTCCACCCGGCGGACCTGGACGGAAAGCCCAAGGTCTGGGTGTTCTCCTTCTAGTACAGCCGGAGGCCCTCTTCGATCCGTCCCAGCTCGATGGGCGTGGTCGGCGTCCCCGTCACGGCCCCCCCATCGTTTGCCACCACGCAGGCGCCGAGCTGGGGCGTCCCGTAATTGGCCGTGGCAATGAGGGGTTTGACCCTCAGAACCTCTTCCACGACGGCCAACTCCTCGTCCGTCGCGTGGGGATGGCAGACGGCCCCCTTGTTCGTGACGACCCCCGCCGATCCCACGGTCTTCTGGCCCCCTAACGTCCCCCGATGGACCTCCACCCCGAAGACGTCCTGCAACTCCTCGACGGCCCGTCGACCGTACCCGGGATGGCAAAGGGCCCCGTGGTCGTTCACGAGGACGTTGTTGCCGACGGCGTTGAGGCGGTGCTCCAGCACGTAGGCCTGCAGGCCCGCCAGCTTCGCGATCTCCTCGTCCCGAGCAAAGGTCGTCAGGAGGACCGCTTGGGAATTCAGGGCGAGGAGGCTGCCCACGAGGGACGAACCCCCGACGTTCATCCGAATCGCGCGCACACCCAACGCTTCCTCGACTCGGCGAACGGCCTTCGCCGGTACCGAGGGGGAGGCAATCACGGCGCCATCGTTGGACGCCGCGAAGACGCCGAGGTAGGGGTTGCCCGAGAAGTCCACCTTACGTAGCAAGGCCCCGATTCCTCCCACGGATCGGCGACGGAGCGGCCCCCCGAAGCGCAGCCCCGTGACCACACGTCTGACCCAAGCGTTCGGGGCCCCAGGGGCCTTTCAGGCTTCCGGCAGGGATACCTCCACCAGCTCGTCTTCGAACTTGATTGCCCTGATCTTGATGCGACGGGGCGGTTTCTGGATGCCTCGGGCCCACAGCTCCTCGTTCACGCGTGGATCGATCCAGACGTCCTCCGCCTCGGTGTTCATGTGGCGTTGTACGAAGGCTCGGATAATCTTGATGGCCCCCGGTACCCGTTTCGTGCGGGGAAGGTCCCAGGCCTTCCGCAGCGGGACCGTGAGAATGATTTCTTCCCCGCCCTCCATGTCTATCCCTTGTCCAGCTTCCGGCCCCGCCACTGCCTGCGCTTGGGATGCCGGAGGAAGCGTCGGGACGTCCGGACGATGACCCACGCGGGGACCCGGCGGTTGCTGTTGGTGGCCTTCTGGAGCCTCCGTTTCATGGCGTGGGGCTTGTGCCGGGTCATGCTAACGCCTCTCGATATTGATCTCCCGCTTCTTGGGGATAATGGCCCGGAGAATCTGCCGGAGGGTGGCGTCGTCGATGGCTTTGTTGATGCGTCCCGATTGGGCCAGGGCGATGAGGCGGTTCTCAATGTCCTGGGCCAAATCCGGGTATGCGAGGGTAATTCGTCCCAGGCGTTCGCGGGCCTCCGGCTGAAGGATCTGGCGCAGGACGGCCTGACGCTGCGCCTGGGCTTGGGCGGCCACCTCCTCCTGAGCCTGCCGCTCGACGGACTGGCGCTGGAGTTCCTCCAGCTTCCTTCGACGAATCGCCTCCAGCTCCTTCTCGTCCATCGCTACCTCAGAGGTACTTCGTCAATTCGGGCCGCCCTTTCGCGAGACGGGTCATGATCTGCCGGGCCTTTCCGTCGAGGTACGACTGTCCCTTGGGCGTGATCGCCCGGCCTCCCTTGTCGACCTTCTTCAGGTAGCCGAGGGCTTCCAGCTGGGTCAGGGCCTTGCGGATCACGGACCGACTCCCCTTCCGGGGATGGTAGGGGGACGACCCTGCGTCCCGCGCGCCCCCAAATTCGCCCGCGAGGCGCTCCGTGCCCACCGGTCCCTTCATGTAGACCTTGCGGAGGACGGCGGCCAGGCGGGTGTGCCACCAGTTCGGGTTGGCGGGAGATTTCTCCCGGTGCACCCCCGTCTTCACGAAAGCCGCCCAGGTCGGGGGCTGGGCCTGCTCCGCCTTCCCGAGGTCTGCGGCGACGGCTTCGACGAGGAGTGCAGGCGGGACGTCGTACGCGGTCGTCATGTCGTTCTCGCGCAAATAGAGGAGCCAGAAACTAAAACGTTTCGCCCTGGCCAGGGCCCAGGCCAGCCGACTAGATATAAGTGGCCTGGCCCCCTCCGCCTCACCATGCGTGTGGCGGTGGCCATCACCGGGGCCTCGGGTGCCCCGTACGCCTACCGGCTCCTCCGCGCCCTGCGAGGCCAGGCGGAACTCGTGATCTCCGCCGGTGGCGAGGAGGTGATTCGGACCGAGACGGGTCGGACACCCAAGGACTTCAGGTCCCTCGCCTCGGCATGGTACGCCAACGACGACTTCCACTCCCCCCTGGCCTCCGGGAGTGCGCCGTTTGACGCCATGGTCATCGTGCCCTGCTCCATGAACACCCTCGCGAAGATCGCCTTGGGGCTCGCGGACAATCTGATCACACGGGCGGGGGCCGTGGCGTTGAAGGAAGGCCGAAAGCTCGTACTCGTCCCCCGGGAGACGCCGCTGAGTGCCCTCCACATGGAGCACATGCTGACCATCGCCAAGCGTGGCGGCACGGTGCTCCCGGCCATGCCAGGCTTTTACCAGAATGCGAAGACGATAGAGGACCTCGTGGACTTCGTCGTCGCCCGTATTCTGGACCACCTCGGGGTGGAACACACGCTGATGCCGCCCTGGGGCACAAAGTCGTAGCAGCCAGGGGGGGCAGGCTCAACCCAGGCACCTGGCGCCTCCGAAACCTTTTACGGACCTGGGGGTTTCCGGGGCCAATGGCGGGCATCGTGGAGCCGTTGGGGAAGGAATTCGACCTTCAGGAAGACGCCCAGGAGGCCGCGGAAGTCCTCCAATCTCTAGGCCTCTCGGCCTACGAAGCCCGGGCGTACATCGCCCTGGTGGCCCACGGATACGGGAACGCGGAGACCATCGCGGAGACCTCGCGGATTCCCCGGACCTCTGCCTACAAGGTCCTCTCTAGCTTGTGTGACAAGGGGTACGCCATCTCGACCCGGGGCCGGCCCATGATCTTCAAGCCGGAGGCCCCGCAGAAGGTAAAGAATGACGTCCTCCAGCGAGTCGCGTCCGTGTTTGACCAGCTCCAGGTCATCCACGAAGTCCTGATGGACAAGGGGGAACCCCAGCTTGTCTACACAATCCAAGGGAAGCAGCGGGTCCTCAGCAAGATCGCGGAACTCCTCGAGACGGCGACCCGGACCTTTATCATCTCCACCCCCACCCTCTCGGAGGTGCGGGGCACCCTGAGTAGGCGCGTGGAGGCGGCGTTGAAACGGGGCGTGCGCGCGACGCTCATCACGGAGCCGAACCAGCGGGTCCTCCCGGGGGTGGATGTCGTGCGGAAGCGGGGCCTCATCGCCACAGACATTATCGCCGACGGGGAGCGGGCCCTCATCGCCTCGCCGGACCTGAACGCGTGTGGCTATACCGACAACGCCTCTCTCGCGAAGCACCTCGAGAACTTCATCATGATCCTCATGGAAGGCCAGTGGGAGTCTTGACTGAGTCCTTCGACGCCCTCGTCATTGGCGGCGGCCCCGTCGGCGGCTTTGCGGCTCAGAGGATCGCCGAGGCGGGCCACAGCGTGGCCATCCTGGAGGAGCACAGGGAGATCGGCGAGCCCGTCCAGTGCGGGGGGATCTTCACGCCGCGCGTGATGGACATGGTGGACTGCCGAAGCACGATCCTGACGGACATCCAAGGATGCGAGTTCTACTCCCCCAGCGGCCAAGAGCTGGTCGTCGATGGGGGTGAAACGGAGGCCATCGTCGTGGATCGGGCGGCTTTCGATCGCGAGGTCGTCAAAGGTGCGTTGCAGGCAGGGGCCGCGGCGTTCCTTGGGACACTCGCCACGTCCGTCGAGCGGAATGGCGGTGACCTCCTGGTGCACGCCCGAGGGAACGGGGAGGCCGAGAGCTTCCTTTGTAAGGTCCTCATTGGCGCGGATGGGGTGAAGGGAAACGTCACCGGGTGGTTCGGCTTGGGTCGTCCCTACCGCATCCTGCCGGGGTTTGAGGCCGACGTCGTCGGGGCCGAATACACCCCCGGCTACGTCAAGGTCTTCACGGGCGAGGCCGTCGCTCCGGGATTCTTTGCCTGGCTCGTCCCCGGCGCTCACTCGGCCCGAGTGGGCCTCTGCCTCGGCGGGGGGAACGCCCGGCAGTACCTGGATCGAATGTTCACCCATGGCCCGCCGGCCCGCTTCCTTGCCGAGACTCAGACCCTTGGCTACATCATCGGTGGCATTCCCATCGGTGTAGCCAGGCGGACGTACGACGAGGGGGTGATGATCGTAGGGGACGCCGCCTACCAGGCCAAGGCCACGAGCGGAGGCGGCATCTTCACCGGTCTCGTATGCGCCGAGGCTTGTGCCCAAACGGCCGTGGAGGCCTTGAAGCGGGGGGATACGTCGGCGGCCTTTCTCTCCCGCTACCAGAGGCGTTGGAAGGAGGCCATCGGCAGAGAGCTGAGCCTCTACCTGTACCTCCATAAGGCCTTCGTGAAGCTCAGCGACCCGCAGCTGGAGAACTTGTTCACGCTCCTCCAGAATCCCCGGCTCCTGCGCATCATCAACGAGGAGGGCGATATTGACTTCCCCGGCCGGGCCATTCTGGCCCTGCTGAAGGAGGAACCGCGCCTCCTCAAATTCCTCGGCCCCGCCATCCGGGCCGTCTTCTAGAGGGTATGGCGCTCCCCGTCCTCCGGCAGCACGACCTCCCGTCCCTCCAGCGCCGACGCGAGCTCCTCCCGGGCATCCCCATGCATCAGCACGACACGAGTGGGATTGCAACCCTCCACAAACTCGACGAGCTGTGCGTGCCCTGCATGGGCGGAGAAGTCGTGGAAGGAGACACCCGCCTCCACCGGGACGCGGAGACCATGCAGGTCGATGGACCGCGTGTCCAGGAGCATCCGCCCGTTGGTCCCCTCAACCTGGTAGCCCGTGAGGAGGACCTCGCTCAGGGGGTCGTCCTTCAGCGCGGCGAGGTAGTGCAAGACCGGTCCCCCGTCGAGCATGCCTCCCGTGGTGAGGATCACGTCCCCCCTCAAGGCGCGATCCCGGGCCTCGTGGGACCGGACGATGCGCGCCCGGCCCAGAGCCCGCTCATATCGCCTGGGAGAACGGATGAAGCGACGATGGCGCTGGTACATCCGCGCGACTTGCCGTCCCATCCCGTCAACCCAGATCTCGTGATCCGTCTCAGCGAGGACCATCAGGACCTCCTGGGTCCGCGCGACGGCGAAGCAGGGCACAAGGGCCGTCCCACCTCCTTCCACCACCTCGTTCACGCGCGCGAGGAACTGCGCCTCCGTCTCGGCCCGGGGCGCATGATGACGGCCGGCGTAGGTGGATTCCATGATGAGGACGTCACAGGGAACCGGCTTCGTGCCGCGGACCAGTCGGCTATCGATGGTCTGAAGGTCCCCCGTGAAGAGGACGGTGTCCCCGTCGTTGAGACGGAACATGGAGGAGCCGGGGATGTGGCCGGCCGGGTGGACCTCCACCTCCAGGTTGCCCACCTGCAGCGTGTCTTCGTGGTCGACCGTCACGACTCCCTGGTTCATGGCCTGAATGTCCTCCCGGTCGAAGGGTTCCGGATAACCCTCGGCGGCGCTCACCTTGAGGCTGTCCGCCAGGAGGAGATTCGTGACCTCCTGCGTTACGGGGGTCGTGTAGATCTTCGTCTCGGCCCGGCGGGAGACCACGGGGACCATTCCGCAATGATCCAAGTGGGAATGGCTCAGGAGGAGGGCGTCGACAGGCGGGGGCTCCATGGGGTACTGGGGTGGGTCCGAGGGGGCCAGCCCGTAGTCACAGAGCATCGTGGTCCCCTGATGGCGGAGGAGCATTCCCAGGCGGCCAACCTCTGCGGCGCCGCCCAGAAATTGGATGTCCATCCGGGGCTGCGTAACCCGCCCTGCTTTTAAGCCTTCCTTGCCGAATCTCGGGGGCGAGGCAGGTAGAACTCTCTGCGGTTAGGGCCTGACCCAGGAGAGGAAAGGCTCGCAGCGGATGGCAGTGGCCATGGGCCGGGGCCCTAGGACCCGCATGATACGCTCGAGCCAGAAGTCGCTGGGGAAGAAGAGGTCCGCGACCTTTCGGATGCGGACACCCACATCCAGGGCACCCCCCACGGCGGCGCGCCACGCCCGTTCGTACGTTTCGAGGGATCCCCCGTTCTGAAGGTGATCCGCGATCAGGTTCCCGGCGATGCGCGCACAGACCATGGCCGTATTCACCCCCCCGCCGTTCGTCGGCATGACGTGGCCGGCCGCATCCCCCACCAGCAGGACATTTTCCTTCACCGTTCGCGAGACGCTGCCCATCTCCGGCACCCAACCCCCGGTCCAGCCGTCGGTCGCGAACCCCATCCGATCCAGGAACCGCTGCAGGAGGCTGTCCAGTCGTCCCTCGTGCTTCGGCCAGACGCCGAGCCCGACGTTCGCGGCTCCGTCCTTCGGAATGACCCACGCGTATCCGCCGGGCGCTAGGCGGCCGAAGTAGATGTCTAGGGAGTCCCCGAAAGATCCCTCCACCTCGCATGTGACGGCCGCCGCCAAGGGGGAGGGTGCGTTGAGACCCACGGACTGGGATACCGTGGAGCGGGGGCCATCCGCTCCGACCACGACTCTCCCCCCGAAGGTCCCACGGGAGGTCTCCACCGCGTTCCCCCGGACCCTCCGAACACGACAGTCGGTGAGAATCTCTGCCCCCTCCCGCTCGGCGAGACGAGCCCAGTGGGGATCGACCTTGTCCCGGGAGACGGTATAGCCCTCGAAGGGAACGTCGTAACTCCGGCCGGAAGGACTGAAAATCCGGATCACGCGGGTCCGTGCCTCTTTCAAGGCCTCCGGGAGGTCAAAGAGGGTTCCGACATCCCCCGCGAGGGGGAAGAGGGCCTCCACCTCGCGGTCGGACGCCATATACTCCCCACACTGGACGGGGAAGCCTATCGTCTTCCTGCGCTCGAGGACGAGGGTTCGAAGCCCCCGTTGGGCCGTATACCGTGCCGTGGTGCTTCCCGCGGGACCCGCCCCGACGACGACTACGTCGTGGATGTCCTCACGCCCTTCAGGAGGTAGACCGCATGGAGGAGGAGTTCCGTCGCGGTCACGCGTTCAAACCCGAGCTCCCGCATGAGATCGGCATAGGCCTCCCCAGGGCCGATGGCCTCGTAGGTCTTCCGGAGCTCCTCGTAAGGGTCGCGCTTCCACGCCTGTCTGACCCGGATGGGGACGACGAGGTCGACGAGGGCCCCTGCCCCCCCTCGGAGCCAGAGGTCGATGAGTCTGCGTCGAAGGCCAGGAGGCGGCCGGAAGAGGTCCAGGATGTGGAGCTCGCCTCCCGGTCGCAGGACCCGGGAGACCTCCTCCAAGCTTCGCCGGCGGTCGAGGAAGTCTCGGAAGGAGAAGACGCAGAAGACCTTGTCCACCGTCCTCTCCCGCAACGGAATGGCTTCCGCAAAGCCCATGAGCGGGACGTATCTCGGGTCGCGCAGAGTCCGTCGGGAGTATCGCAGGATCCTGGCGGACGGTTCCAGCAAGTACACCCGGCGACACGGGAGCCCCCTTGCGAAGGATCCGGGGCCGGGGCCAATCTCCAGAACCTCGTCCTCGGGCGAGGCCGTCTGCGAGGCAAGCGACCGCCAGCGGGTCAACCCTCCGAGGGTCGTGGCCCGGTTCGCCCGCTCGTAGTAGGGAAGGAACTCCTCAAGGGACTCGATAACTCCCTTCCACGTCCCAGGGTCCAGTCCAGGCGTGTCCATGACGGACAGCCTACGCGTCCCGGTGCAGGACGAGGTCGGCGAGGCGCATGAGCTCCAGCTTCTGAGGCCCCGGGCGGAGGGGGCCAAGGCTCTCTTTGGCCCGAACCACGTATTCGCCGGCCCGTGCATATGCCTCGTCCACCGCCCCGGAGGCCGCGATGATCTCCAGGGCGCGCTGGACCTCCTTCTCCGACTTGGGGCCACGCTGCACGATCTCCGCCAGCTCCGTCCTTGCCGTGGCGTTCCCGTTGTTCAGGGCGTGTTGCAGAAGGAGGGTCACGTTCCCCTCCCGGACGTCGCTCCCCGTGGGCTTCCCCAGGGTGGCTTCCTCGCCCACCACGTCGAGGATGTCGTCGACGATCTGAAACGCCATGCCAAGGTGGCGCCCATACTCGATCAGGGCGCCGATCTGCTCTTGGCTTCCGCCACCGAGGACGGCTCCCACGTGCGCGCCGTTCGCGAAGAAACCGGCCGTCTTCCGTTGGATGATGCTGAGGTAGTCCTCCTCGCTGAGGGTCAGATCCCGAGCGTTCGCCTGCTGGCGTATTTCCCCTTCCGCCAGGCGAACGCAGGCCTCGGCGGTGAGGTCGACGACGTCCGGCTCGAACTTCGCGCCGATGGCGAAAGCCCTCGTGAAGAGGAAGTCCCCAGTCACCAAGGCATTCTGAAGGCCGTACTTCTTGAAGGCGGCCGGTCGCCCTCGTCGCAGGATGCCCCCGTCGTTGATGTCGTCATGAAGAAGGGTGGCATTGTGGACAAGCTCCAGGGCGGCCGCTATCCGAACGGCCCTGTCCACGTCGTTTCCTCCGACGAGGTAGTAGGAGAGAATGGTGATGGCAGGTCGGACCCGCTTTCCGCCGGCGCCGATGACGTATCCCGCGATCTCTGTAAGGAGGGACTCCCGGGAGTCGATGCTCTCCTGTATCAGGTCCTCCACGAGGGAGAGTTCCTTAGAAATCGACAGGTCCCAGGCGCCCATCATCGTCTCAAATCGACGAGCGTATATTAGGTTTCCCTATTGTCAATCGCGGCCTCGTTCCGGCTTCTGGCCAGACCCCTCAGACGGCCTCAACGGTGGTCGGTCGGCCAACGGAAACGGCCCGGGTGATCTCGAAGTTTCTCCCGTTCCAAACGAGGGCGAAGGAACCCATGTCGTGCTCCGTGGCCCGCATCTTCACGCAGCGGATCCGTCGTTGGACGTCGATGTCGGAGACGGAGTAGAGGGAAAGGTGGATGAGACCGTCCGCCAGGTATGCCTCGTCGGCGTCGTGCGAGGAGAGCCGGTCGCCGGATTCGGACAGAACAAAGGTGGTGGCGCCGAGGTCTTTCAACCACTCGAAGAGGTAGAAGAGGTCCGTTCGTCGGGCGTCGAAGTTTGCGAGGGTCTCTAGGACGTTCAAGGAGTCGATAACGAGGAACTGGTACGGGTCCGTCTCCATCAGGTTCGTGAGGTACGCCTTGAGAAGGGTGTTCCAGGAGCCCTCGGCCTTGATGAAAGACAGGTTCTTTCGGAGGGCGGCCATGTCGAAGAGGGAGATCCTCTTGTACGCCTTCACGTCCGCCATGCCCATGGACTCCACGTGGGCGATGAGGGAGGCTTTGCTCTGTTCCAGGGTGAGGTAGAGGCCTTTGGTGCCGTTCTTAAGGGCGTTGTGGTAGAGGACGCTGAACCCCAAGGACGACTTCATGGACCCGGGCGCACCCGTTACTAGGACGATGTGCCCCTCGGGAATGCCGCCCTGGAGCGTCTCGTCCAGGCCCTTCACGTGGGTGCTTAAGCGGGCTCGGGTCAACGCGATTCTCCCTGGCCCCTCCTGTTCTAAAAACTGTTCGCGGTGATTCCGCCGCTTGATAATCGCTCAGGCCGTCTTCCCGCGGCGGCGGCCGCGCCCTGTCACCCGTTCCCCCTTGCGCGCATGCGTGGTCGCAGAGCGCTCGGCGGCCTTCCGGATGGTGGGTGCGGCGGCATCGATGTAAGCGTGGATCATCTCGTCATTGTTCCCGATCCATTCGGCGAGGAGCACGACGGGGAGCATGACGGCGCTGAAGGGGAAGTACTGGTGGGGATCCGCGTACGCGGGGAGGACGATCTGGAGGCCCCGGGAGGCAAGGTTGGCAAGGCGGACGATGTGGGTCCGATAGTCGTCCAGGGTTAACTCCGGCTTGTACCCTCGGAGGGAGCGGAGGGGGGTCAGCTCCTTCTCGCGCATGGCGACCAGAGAGAGGTTGGCCAACCCATCGCGGAGGTCTTGGTGGATACCGCCGACGGTGTTCAGGAGAATGATGACCGCATCGTAGAGGCTCCACCCCTTTAGCAAGGTCTTCAGCTTTCCCGCCCGAAACCGTCGGTCGACGAAGGCGGCGTCGATGAGGTTGAGACGGCCCGCGCCTCCGATGTAGCTCGCCAGCCGCTCGTGCCACGCGAGAGAGGGGTCGGCCGCGTGGAAGGTCTTCGCGATGGACGAGATCTTGCCAAGGTCCAAGGTGGCTTCCTTCTGGAACATCGTGAGGGCTTGGCCCAGGGCCGCGCGTTCCTCCAGCTTCTCCATCTCGTAGAAGAGCTGACTGCCGTGGGGGGAGTCGTGGAACAGCCGATTGAAGTGGAGGGCGATGGTCACGATGGTCTCGAAGAGGTCGAGCTGATCCTGCCCCAGGCCGCCCATGAGACGCTTCATGAAAGCGTTCGCGTTGAGGGAGGGGTCCGTCATCGAGGAAAGGACCAGATGGTAGAGGTCCTTCGCCTCGAGGTATCCGGAGGGACCCTTGTCGATGACGTCGTCCAGGATGCCCTCCTGGCATGCGTAGAGCACCTTGGCGACTAGTGCCCGCTTCAGGTTGTCCTCGCTCATCCAACGGGCATACATCCGAGAGATCATGCAGGAGCCCGCTGCGAAGCGTAGGTCCTGGGGGTAGTTCCATGCCAGTTCCGTGGCTTCCAGGAGGGCTTGGTTGGAGTATCCCTTAGGACTAAGATCGACGAGGGCCGAGCCGGTGCTGCCGGCCATCATCCGCACGTGGTCTTGGGTGCGCGCGAGATGGTGCTGGAAGAGGTCGCGGTCGATGCCGAGATCGAAGTGTTCCACGAGGCCGAGGGCGTACCCCCCGAGCTTGGATACGTTCCCCGCGATGCGCTCGATATCGGGGGGGCTGAGCGCCACCTCTCGGCTGAGCATTGTCCTCCTGCGCAGCGTCCAACCGAGCGGTGGGACCCCGGGACTCTAAAGCCGCGTCTGAAAAATTCAATGATGATTCTCACTCTCGAGGCCATGGCCTTCGAGAACTGATAACCACGGGTTCACCCCTTTTATAGGTCCGAGGCCGAGAGTGCAGGACCAAGACACGGGGCGATGGCCATTCTTGAGGTCCTCGCGGCAGCAGCCGCCATCTTCCTTTCCGCGGTGCTAGTGGCCGCCCTCGTCCGGCAGACCACCGGCAAGGCGTTTCAGAAGAAACTCCTCATCGGGGCCATCCTCCTCCTCCTAGCCGCCGTCGTCTCCAACCTCTTCATCAATTTCGTGCTGCGGCCGGGGAGCGCGGAGAGCGTCATCGTCCTCAGTAAGCGGGTGCAGGCAACCTTCGACATCCTTTTCGCCCTGGCCATCGGCGCCTTTCTCGTCGTGATGACGCGTCGGCAGATCAAGTCGTTCCGGGACTTCCGGGGCTACATGGTCAACGAGTTCCCGAACTCGTACCACATCTACGCCTTCATCCAGGTACTCGGCATCTTTAGCGTCCTCACGACCAGCGCCACGGTGGAGTTCACCGGATTGACGACGTACATCATCAGCTTCCCGCCCTGGTTTCTCATCATGATGATGGTGGTCGCGGCGAGCTTCCTCATCTACGTCCCTTACAACCTGCTCGGGTACCTCCGAACCACGAACCCCGCGCCGCGCGTCAAGCGGAACACGTACCTCATCCTCGTGGCCCTGCAGGGCTACTCCGTCACAGAATTGCTCACCGAGGTCGTCCTCCCCAATATGGGCATCGACATTCGTCTCCTGGGATTCCTCATCAACGTGGCCCTGCTTTCCTTGGTCGCCTTTGCCGTCCGGGAGCGGGGGTTCGTCCAGGAGTTCCTGGTCCCGGTCCCGGAGGCCCATCTGGAAACGGCCCCCAGCTTCGATGTGGAGCGGGGTTATGCTTACCTGATCCCCGATGACGGCCCCGCCCACAGCCTCGAGATCTTCACGGACATGGTCACCCACGGAGTCAGAGGACTCTGCGTGACCCGACAACACCCCGACCGCGTGGCGAAGGCGTACGGCCTCGAGAAGACGCCCGTCCTCTGGCTGAGCCGGGTGGTGAGTGACCAGAACTGCGTCCGTCCCACGCCCCCGGAGAACGTGGCCATGGCCATCGATCACTTCCTGGAGATGAGCGAGGGAAGCGTGGTCCTCCTGGATGGAGTGGAGTACCTGGTCTCTCACAACGACTTCCCCTCTATCCTGACGCTCCTCCATGACTTGAACGAGCGGGTCTCCCTCACGAATGCCGTGCTCCTGCTCCCGGTAGACCCCCATGCCATCGATGAGCGGGAGTTCAACCTCCTCAAACGGGACCTACGGATCTTGTATCCTGGGAAGCCCTCCACCTCGCAGCGGTCCGAGGATGTCCCGCCGGAGCCGTATGTCAGCGGATGAGTCTCTCTCAGGCCGTTTAAGGGTTGAACCCGTTTCTTTAAAGCCAGGACCCACCTAGTCTGGGTGTAGCGATGGACGAACTCGAGAACATTCGGAAGAAGAAGCTCCAGGAGCTCGAGGAGCGGGCGTTACGGCCGGCCCTGGACCTCCGAGGGGCTCCCCTCAAGCTGCACGACGCCACCTTTGACGACGAGGTCGCGAAGCATGACCTTCTTCTCGTGGATTTCTGGGCGCCATGGTGCGGTCCCTGCCGCATGGTGGCTCCCGTCGTCGAGCAGCTCGCCAAGGAGTACAAGGGACGTGTGGCCTTCGGAAAACTCAACACCGACGACAATCAGATGACGGCCATGCGATTCCGGGTGATGTCGATCCCCACCCTCATCCTGTTTCGGAAGGGCCAGCCCGTGGACCAGATCATCGGAGCCGTCCCGAAGCACCAGCTCGAAGGGATGCTCAACCGGCACCTGACCTAAGCTAGGCCGTCCTCTTCGACGATTTTCGTAACCCGACCCACGATCTCGGCGAACGCCTTCGAGGCGACGGAGTCAGGCTGCGAGAGGACGAATGGCTTTCCCGCGTCCCCGCCGACGACGATTTCGGCATCCAGCGGAATGTGTCCGAGGAAGTTCAGGCCGAGCTCCTCGGCCGCCTTCTCGCCGCCTCCCTTCTTGAAGACGTCGACGTGGTGTCCGCACTCAGGGCATGTGTACCCGCTCATGTTCTCGACCACGCCGATGATGGGCATGTTAAGGGTCTGGGCGAAGGAGATGGCCTTGCGGACATCCAGGAGGGCCACGTCCTGGGGTGTGGTCACGACGATGGCTCCGTCCGCATCGGGAATGTTCTGGGCGATACTGAGGGGCTCATCGCTGGTTCCAGGGGGGAGATCCACAAGCAGGTAATCGAGCTCCCCCCAATGGACGTCGCCGAGCATCTGGTTGATGGCCTTCATCTTCAACGGGCCCCGCCAGATCACGGCCTGGTCCTGCCTCTGGGAGAAGTAGGCCATGGACATCACCTTCACGTCGTGGTAGCTCACGGCCGGCTCGATGCCATCCTCCCCCGCGAGGAGCTTGACGTCTTCGACCCCCAGAATCTTGGGTACGTCCGGGCCCGTGATATCGACGTCCACGACCCCGACATCGCGCTCCTTCCCCAGGGCCACGGCCAGGTTCGCCGCTACCGTGCTCTTGCCGACGCCTCCCTTCCCGCTCATGACGATGAGCTTGTGCTTCACCCTCTCCATGTTCTCGGATATCTTCGTCCGCTCCTCCCACATGCGCATCATGTGGGGCGGAACTTCGGGGGCGCCTTCGGGGGCGCCCTGGGGCGGGCCAGCCATGCTAGAACCTCTGGTTGAAGACGGGGGGCATCCTAGAAGGGGTTTTGCCCGTGTCCGTCTGTCGGGGACCTTTTATAGCCGTCAACCGTCCGATTCCTTGGGGAGT
>JBHIDB010000006.1:0-31149 GCA_046759865.1 Thermoplasmata archaeon | reverse complement strand
TCCTCGCGCCTCGTGGAAAAAGGATTAAATAACCGCCTCAAGGTCTTTTGCGCCGTTGTTCCCCTACGCCCTGACCCTCCTGGACGACCTGACCCAGTTCGTGCTGACGTTCTGGCCGGCCTTTGTCCTCACGTTCTTCATCTTCGTGGCCTTCCTCTACATCTTTGCCTACCTGAACCGATTCTTCGAGTATCTGAAGGCGCAGGAGAGCCGCTATCTGGATCGGCGAACCCTGGA
Organism: Thermoplasmata archaeon; assembly: GCA_046759865.1. Classification (GTDB taxonomy): domain Archaea; phylum Thermoplasmatota; class Thermoplasmata; order RBG-16-68-12; family JAJISG01; genus JAJISK01. The sequence continues at coordinate 30,912 of JBHIDB010000006.1, read as the reverse complement.
GCTGACTAAGAGGGTCATCATCGGCACCTGGACGTTCCTGGGCCTGGTTGTGGTGCTGGTAGCCTTCGCTAGCGGATCCCCGCTGATCCGAGGCTACACAGAGCAGGTCATCCTGCACATGCCCTCGATTCTCTTCGTCATCTTCGTCCTGATGGGTGCCCTCGTGGCCGCGCGGGCGGTCCGTCGGTACCTGACGTACCTCCGGGGGCAGTTGGAAGAGAAACCGGAGAAGGTCATCCCGGCCAGCTCCTTCGCAGTGACGGAGGTCGCCGTGCGGTACGCCCTGTACCTCTTCGGCGTCGTCGTCGCCACCATCGGGGGGCTCGCCCTCCTCCCGCCTCAGAACCAGACCGTGGTGGATTTCATCAACCAGTACATCCTGGCGCCCCTGGCGCCCTACCTCAGCGCCTCCTTCCTCACGGTCCTTGTTGCCACCCTCGTCATCATGGCCGTCGCCGTCCGGGTGGCCGACTCCTTCTTCACCGACTTCAAGCTCCGGACGACCAAGTACAACCCCCGGGTCGTGGAGCTCTTCCGGACCACGACGAAGTATGCGGTATACGCGGGGGCCGCGCTCGCCATCATCTTCCTCGTCCTCTCCGTCAACTTATCGGCCGACCAGCTCCTGCTCATTGGCCTCATCCTCGTGATCGGAGGCTTCGCCGGCGTCCTCGTCCTCTACGAGGCCATCAGCGATGCGTTGGCAGGGGTGGCCCTCATCAACGCAGACCCCTACCAAGAGGGGGATCGCATCAAGATCGGGGAGAACCTCGTTGCCGATGTCCTTGAAGTGAACCTGACGCTGACGAAAGTGAAGAGCCTTCGCGGCGAGATTGTCAACCTACCCAACAAAGAACTCCTCTCCGAGACCATCACCAACTTCAGCCGGTCCAAGACCTACGCCATGACCGTGGACGTCACCGTGAGTTTCGACCGGCCGCACCGGAAGGTCGAAGCGCTAATGACGGAGGCGGCGCACCGGGTGGAGGGCATCCTGCCTGACCCCGCCCCCGTGGTGTACGCTCGGGAGATCCACGGCAACGCCGTGAGCTACCAGCTCTGGGCCTACATCTCGGACCCGGGTCAGATGAAGCAGATCAAGAGCGAACTCATCTCTCGGGCCCAGGAGCTGTTCCACGAGGAGAACATCAAGCTTCTGTTTCTACAGGTTTAGCGGCCTCGACCGCCTTCCGGACCATGAGGACGGGGGAGGTGACACGCTTCGCGATGCGGTCCTCCAAGGGGCCGAAGGCGTACTTGCGCAGCACCCAGGTCGGGCTCGCCCCCATGACCAGGAGGTCCGTCTCGGCGGCAGCCCGCTCCACGGCGCTGAGCACGGAGCCAGAGTAGACGAGCTTGTGTTCGTGAGGGACCTCCGCCTCCTCGAACACCTCCATCAGGCGATGCGCGAGCGCGATGGCCTCCTCCTCCTGCGCCCGCTGGGGGACGACGGAGAGGACTGTGACCCGGGCCTCGTTCTCTCTGGCCAGCTGGGCGGCAATGCGCGCAGCGTAATTCACGTGAGAAGCGCGACCCGCCAGAAGGGTCACGTTCTCCAACTTCTCCTTCATCCCGACCGTCTTCAGGACGATGACGTCCGCGTTTACCCGCTGGACCAGGTAATCGATGTTGCTTCCAAGCACCCGCCCGCCTCGGGCCGGTCGTTCACCCCGCCAGCCCAACACGAGGAGGTCCGCTCCCTCTTCTCCCACCGCTTCCAGAATCGTCTCGTAGACGCGGTGCGAAATCTTTACGAGAACGGACACGGGGATCCCAACGTCGCGGGCGGCCTGTTCCGCCGGACGCAGGGTACGGATCCGGTCGTTCACGTAGGAGAAGCGGACCGACTTGGGGGGCATGTTGAGCGGGACCTCAATCACGTGGAGGAGGAGGAGTTCGGCGTCCCGCTCCTTGGCGATCTGGGCCCCGGCCCGGACCATGGCGAGGTTCCCGGGATCTCGGATGGGCAGGAGGACCCGGCGGCCCGCAGCCACGGCCTTACGGACGGGGGCGGCGATCACCTCGAGAATTTCCCTTCGAATCACCCGGGGGGTCTCGATCTCCGTCCGTCCCCCCGAGAAGAACCGGTAGGTCAGCCCGATGCTCAGCCAGAGAATGGCGACGTACCAGGCGACCTGCCCCGAACTCAGGCCGCCGAAGGACTGGCCTGAGAAGTTTAGCACGTAGATGGCCAAGCCGATGTTGGCGACGATGCCCAGGATGGGGATGAAGGGGTAGAGGGGGACCCGGAAGCCAGGCTCGAGGTCGGGCCTCTTCCTTCGAAGGGCAAGGAGGCTCATGTTGGCGATCGCGAAGAGGAGGAGGAACATCACCGCCGCCGAGGCGGCGATCTGTTCGATGGGGAGGACGAGGGCGAAGACCACGATGATGGCCCCGCTCACCAGGACCGCATTGGCGGGGGACTGGCGGCGAGGGTGGACGCGTCCCAGGGCCCGCGGGAGGGTGTTGTCCCGACCCATAGCGAAGCTCACGCGGGAGGAGGAGTAGATCGTGGCATTGAGCGCAGAGGTGGTCGCGAGAAATCCTCCCGCAAGCATGATGGCGAGACCAAGCGGACCCGCCAAGGAACGGCCCGCCTCAATCATCGCCCGCTCTGGGTCCGACGTCCCGCCCAGGCACAGATAGGCTTGTGCAGGCGGGTCGCATTCAATAACGCCCAAGGCTACGATGAACGTCAGTATGTAGAAGACCACCACCACGAAGATGGATAGAAAGATGGCCTTCGGGATGTTGCGTTTGGGATCTTTCACCTCCTCCCCGGACTGTGCGATGATCTCGTAGCCTTCGAAGGCGATGAAGGTGATTCCCATCGCCAGGAAGATGCCCCCGGCCCCCTCGGGGAGGAACTCGTCGAAGAACCGCTGCCCGATGCTCGGGTCCCGAAGCATGGCGTTGAGGCCGATCACGATGAAGAGACCCAGGACGGCCATCTTGCCGATGGTCATCGCGCTCTCGGTCTTCCCCGTGCTCTGGGCCCCGACGTAGTTGATTACGACGAAGAAAATCACGATGAAAGCGGTCACGCCCTTCGTGAGCGGGTTGAACGTAAGGCCGCCTAAGGTGACTTCGGGGGGCAGGAAGGCCGCTCCGACCTGCAGTTCCTCCAAGGCCAACGCGAGGAAACTGCCAAACGCGGCGGCGTACAAAGCGCAGGCGATTAGGGTGGCCGCCCACGAGAGCCAGCCACTGATAAACCCTACCGGGGGTGGCAGGCTCTCCCGAGCCCACACGTAGCCGCCCCCGGCCTGTGAATAGGCCGAACCCAGCTCCGCGTAGGTGAAGGCCGTGAGAAGGGTCACGAGACCGTTGATGCCAAAGGCGATCACCGCGGCCGGACCGGCTAGGCGGGCCGCGGAACCCGTGAGGACGAAAATCCCGGCCCCGATCATGGCCCCGATGCCAATCATGGTGATGTCGAAGAACCGGAGGTCGCGGCTCAGCTCGATGCGAACCTCGGGGCCGACGGGTTGGCCCGCTTGCGCGACCTCTGCAGCCATCTGGACCCGGCGCGCGGCTAGCAGGCACCCCGCTTAAGAGCTTTGGCAGGTGGTTCTCCGGAGGACGTCCCACTTGCGACCAGTCGATGGCCGCTTCGTGAGGAGGTCCACCTTATGTAGCCGATAGACCTCCGGCCCTCGTGCTCTTCTCCCTCCTTCGCCTGCTGGTGGGGTTGTCGATTCTGTCCTTCGCCTCCCTGACCGACTGGCGCAAACGACGCGTCGGTGACGGACCTTGGGCCCTCATGGCCGGCGCCGGGTTGGCCCTTCTGGCCGTCGAGCTTGTCGACGCTACAGGCGACCCACTTCCTTACCTCATTCTTGTCCCGCCGGCGCTCGTCCTCCTCGACATCCTCTGGGAGCGCGGCGGCGGTAGGTTCGCGTACGCCTCCACCCTGCTCTTCTACGGGCTCAGTGGCCTTGCAGTCCTCCTCCTCGTCATCGGCTTCCCGGGCCGAGGAGTGGACGAACAAGGACTGATTGTGCGGGGGCTCGGCATCCTCACGGTGATCCTCCTCGGCTACGTCTTCTACTACCTGGGTCTCCTCAAGGGTGGGGCCGACGCGAAGGCCTTCATGGCCATCGGTGTCCTCGTCCCCGGGTACCCCTCCTTGGGACCCCTCCCGCTTCTCGCAGTGGGGCCCCCCCTCTTGGCTCCATTCGAACTTCTCTTCCCCTTCGCGATGACGACCCTCCTCTGGGGGGCCCTCCTCCTCATCGGGTTGCCCGTGGCGTTCCTCATTCGCAACCTCTTCCACGGAGATCGTCGGTGGCCCCAGATGCTACTGGGGTACAGGGCCCCGGCGGACCAGTTGCCCCAATTCGCCTGGACGCTGCAGGAGGTGAAGGGCGGCGAGATCCTGCATCGAGTCGTCCCTCGGACGACGACCCAGGAGGCCGACATCGACGCGCTACGAGCGGCGGGGGTCCAACGCGTATGGGTTACGCCGCAGATCCCCTTCCTCATCCCGCTCACGGTGGGTTTCCTCCTCGCGTTTCTCGTAGGGAACCCCCTCTTCGCCTTCTTCTGAGCCGCCGGCCTCGAGTTTATATGGGGCATGGACCTCCTCCGCACGAGACTCCCCTGCGAGTGAGTGCGTTATGTTTCACATCATCCTCATCGCCCTCGGGGTGGCGGGCTTAACCCTCCTATTCGCCGCCTTCCTGGTCCGCGCCATCCTGCGCCAGCCGGAGGGGACGGACCGGATGCGCGAGATCGCGGGGTTCATTCAGGAAGGGGCCGGCGTCTTCCTGCGGCGAGAACTCCGGGCCCTCTTCGTCTTCACTGTGATCCTGGTCCTCGTTCTCACCTTCCTCATCTCTCCAGGCACCGTCCACGGGGAACTCGGGTTGGCCTTCGCCGTCGGAACCGCCGCATCCTTCGGTTCGGGGTACTTGGGGATGTGGATTGCGACGCGGGCCAACGTGCGCACGGCCAATCTCGTCTCGGGCAGCTTCACGGGGGCCATGCGGACCGCCTTCTTTGGCGGCGCCGTCATGGGCTCGGTTTCGGTGGCTCTGGGCCTCATCGGGCTGACGAGCCTCTTCGCCGTCTTTCAGGAGGAGGTGGAGGTCTTGCTGGCCTACGCCTTCGGGGCGAGTTCCGTGGCCCTCTTCCTCCGGGTGGGGGGTGGCATCTTCACCAAGAGCGCCGACGTGGGTGCGGACCTGGTCGGCAAGGTGGAAGCGGGCATCCCGGAGGACGATCCACGGAACCCAGCGGTGATCGCGGACAACGTGGGGGACAACGTCGGGGACGTCGCCGGCATGGGCTCCGACCTCTACGAGTCCTACGTCTCCGCCCTGGCGGCCGCCATGGTCCTCGCCCTGGCCCCGGCCCTCAACCTAGGACTGGAGTACGCCCTCTTCCCCCTTCTCATGGGGGCCGTGGGTCTCCTCGCCTCGATGGCGGGCATCCTCGCCGTGCGCCCCCGACGGAGCGCCGAGGGGTACGAACAGGAGGCGAAGGCAGCGCGGTCGGCCTTGAACCTCGGCGTGTACGTGAGCACGGGCGTCATGATCGTCGTGGGCTACTTCGCCGCACAATTCTTCCTGGGTCCGGACGGACTCAACCCCTTCCTCGCGGTGGTCACGGGCCTCGTGGGGGGGTTCTTGATTGGACTCTCGACCCAATACTTCACGGCGGAGTACGCGCCTGTGCGAGGCATCTCGAGGGCCAGTGAGAGCGGGGCTGCCATCAACGTCATGGAAGGGATGTCGGTGGGGTTTCTGAGCACGATTCCCCCGATCCTCGTCGTCGCGGGGGCGACGCTTGTGGCCTTCTTGCTCTCGGGGCTCTACGGCATCGCGGTCGCCGCCGTGGGCATGCTGGTGACCCTCGCCATGCTCCTGTCGACGGACGCCTACGGCCCCATCGCCGACAACGCGGCGGGCATCGCCGAGATGAGCGGCCTGGGTTCGGAGGCCCGCGAACGGGCGGAGGCCTTGGACTCCGTGGGGAACACCACGGCTGCCATCGGGAAGGGATTCGCCATCGCGTCGGCGGCCCTCGCCGCGTTGGCCTGGATCGCGACCTTCCTCGTGGTCGCCGAGGTGCCAGTCGTCCCCATTCTCGCCTTCCCGCTGACCCTCACGGAGGTCCGGGTCTTCATCGGCCTCCTGACCGGGGGTTTGCTCGCCTTCGTGTTCTCCTCCCTCACTCTGAAGGCCGTCAGCTCCGGGTCCTTCGAGATCGTTCGCGAGGTCCGGCGGCAGTTTCGCGAGACCCCGGGCCTGCGGGAGGGGAAGGTGCAGCCTGACTACGGAGCGGCCATCTCCCTGGTGACCCGCCGGGCCATCCGGGCCATGTTCCTCCCCGGCCTCTTGGTCCTCGTAGTCCCGCTTGCGGTCGGGTTCGGTCTGGGGCCCGAGGCCCTCGCCGGACTCCTCCTCGGCGCCCTGTTTGTGGGCTTCCTCTTGGCGGTGACGATGGCCAACTCCGGCGGGGCCTGGGACAACGCGAAGAAACTGATCGAGTCAGGGTTGCACGGGGGCAAGGGCGGCGAGGCCCACAAGGCCGCGGTCATCGGAGATACGGTGGGCGATCCCTTCAAGGACACGTCGGGACCGTCCCTGAACATCCTCATTAAACTCGTGGGGAAGGTGGCGGTCATCTTCGCCCCGCTGTTCACGCTGATCGCGGTGATGTGAACCGGCTCCACAAGGCTTAAACAGCCCCGTCGGCTAACGACCGCGGAAGGGTGTGACGGCCATAGCGGCGGGGATACACCCGGTCCCATCCCGAACCCGGAAGTTAAGCCCGCCTGCGTTCCCTCTGGTACTGCGGTGCGCGAGCCCGTGGGAAGGTTGGCCTTCGGGTCGTGGACCCCTGGTCTAGGCGCGCTAGCCTGGTCACTTCGGTAACCGGGTGAACCGTTGCCGTTGACGGCCAACGGGTCCGCGGAACGCTGTCAGCCCTTCCCTCGCGATTCTCCGGAGCCGGCGAGGAGTCCATCCAGGTCGGCCTGCGCGAGGCCCTTGCCTAGGACTCCATCGGCTCGGCCCAGGATGCTACCGCCCTCGAACAGGATCAGCGTGGGCACCACCTCAATGAGATAGGTGTCCCACAGGGGGTTGATTTCCTCCGAGATGTCGATCTCGACCTTCTTCACCGGGATCGTTTCGGTCCCGCGAAACTTAGGGAGAAAGGTCTGGCAGAAGCTGCACCAAGCCGCATGGAAGATCGTCAGGACCGGTCCCTCTGCGTCGAGAACGGCCTCCTTGAACTCGCTCGGGGTAGTGACCTGGTCCATCGGCTCCGCCTAGACCCTCCCTCCTTATCAAGGGGGCGGACGGGCCGCGGGGGAGCCTTTATAGCGACCCCTCCATACCCCTCCGCTTCTGCGTGGTGGGATGGCTAACCTCAGCTACAGCCAGGACATGAAAGCCTACCTGGATGACCTCGATCGGGGGGCCGATCGTTGTTACGCCATCGCCCGACGCGCCCGGGCCCAAGGGTTGGACCCCGAGCTGACGGTGGAAATCTTCGCGGCGGAGGACCTGCCGAGCCGGGTGGAACGGCTCCTCGAGGCGTATGGGCTGCAGGGAGTCGCGCAGCGGATCCGAGAGCTCAGCGCCCACCACGACCGGGAGGAGACCTCCCTCCTGCTCGCGCGGGAGTTGGCCCAGGAACCAGGGCGGACCGTAGAGGCCCGCGTCGAGCGGGCCATCCGGGCGGGACTCGCCTTGCTCACGGAGGGCGTGGTTGTGGCTCCGTTGGAAGGCCTAGGCGGCGTCCAGGTCAAGCGTAACGAGGACGGGAGCAACTACCTGGACGTCTATTATGCCGGTCCGATCCGATCGGCCGGCGGAACGGCCCAGGCCCTCAGCGTCCTCATCGCCGACGTGGTTCGCAGGGAGCTGGGGATCGGCGTGTATCAGCCGACGAAGGAAGAAGTGGAACGCCTCAAAGAGGAGATTCCCCTCTATCGGCGCCTGCAGCATCTGCAGCACATCCCCTCGGAGGAGGCGATCGAGCTCGTGATGGGCCACTGCCCGGTGGGCATCAACGGAGAGGGGACGGAGGAGGAGGAGATCAGCGGCCATCGCGACCTGCCCCGCGTAGAGACGAACCGGATTCGCGGCGGGGCCTGCCTCGTGATTGCTGAGGGACTCTGCCTCAAGGCGCCCAAAATCCTCAAGCACGTCCGGAATCTCAAGATCGACGGCTGGGACTTCCTCGCGCGGTACCTGCAGGAGCGGAAGAACGGGGAAGAGGAGACGGAACAGGAGCCGGCCTTCATCCAGAACATCATCGCGGGTCGGCCCGTCCTGGCCCACCCGGGCAGGAGGGGTGGCTTCCGCCTCCGGTACGGCCGGACGCGGGCGACTGGATTGGCGGCCCTAGGGGTTCACCCCGCGACCATGCATCTCCTGGACGAGTTCATCGCGGTGGGAACGCAGATCAAGATAGAGCGGCCGGGGAAGGCCGGAGCCGTCTCGCCCTGTACCACTATCGAGGGGCCCCTGGTACTCCTAAAGGACGGCTCCTTGGTGGAGGTTTCCACGCTGGAGGAGGCCCGCCAGCTCCGCCCGGACGTGGCGAGTGTGGTGGACTTGGGGGAGCTCCTCGTGGCCGTGGGCGAGTTCTTGGAGAACAACCATGCCCTCCTCCCGGGCGCCTATGGCCTGGACTGGTACAGGGCGGAGCTCCAGGCCCGCATGGGCTCTCTGCCCGAGAATTGGGAGCGGCCCTCCTTCAAGGAGGCTGTGACATGGTCCCAGGAGAACGACGTCCCGCTGCACCCCCGCTACAACCTTCTCTGGCACGACCTTTCCGTCGACGTCCTTCGTGGCCTGCGACGGAGTCTGGCAGAGGGGGGCCGATTGGTCGAGGGTCGCCTGCAGGTGCCCGGGACGGACGACATCACGGACACCCTCATCAAGCTGGGTGCGGTCTTCCGCCGACGGGGGGAGGTGCTCGAGCTCGGTCGCCACGGAGAAGCTCTGCTCTTGGCCCTCGGCCTTGAAGTCTCGGAGGGCGGGCTGCGCGCCCGTGGAGAGGCGGAGACGGATGACTCCTTGGAGTACGTCTCGCGACTCTCGGGCATTCTCCACCGAGCCCGCGGCCCCACCCGCATCGGGGCTCGCATGGGCCGCCCGGAGAAGGCGCGCCCCCGACTCATGAAGCCGCCGCCCCATGGTCTCTTCCCCATCGGCATCCAGGGCGGCCCCCAGCGTCTTTTGGACAAGGCCCTGGAGAAGGAGAAAATCGTGGCCGAAGTGGGGGTTCGGAAGTGCACCGAGTGCGGGCGGTCTTGGTTCCTGTCCCGCTGCCCGTGCGGCGGCCACACCGTTCCCAGGAGTCGAATCGTGGAGGATACCGTCCCCCTGCGGGAGGTCTACAACAGGGCCCGGAAGGCCCTGGGCTTGACCCGGATGCCGGGGGTCAAGCTGGTGCAAGGGATGATCTCCCGGCTTAAGACTCCCGAAGCCCTCGAGAAGGGCCTCCTGCGTACGAAGCACGAGATTCACGTGTTCAAGGACGGGACCTGCCGGTTCGACATGACGAACCTTCCCCTCACGCACTTCCTCCCGAAGGAGGTCGGTCTCTCGGCGGCGCGGGCCCGTGAGCTGGGCTACGAACACGACGTCGCGGGAGAGGCCCTCGAGGAGGGAGATCAGCTCGTGGAGCTACGTCCCCAGGACCTCGTCGTCTCCCGCGACTGTGCGGCGCACTTGGTCAGGGTGGGCGGCTTCGTGGACGACCTCCTTGCCCAAGCCTACGGGCTGGATTCCCACTACGGGTTTGAGGAGGCCGAGGACGTGATCGGCCACCTGGTGGTGGGGCTGGCCCCCCACACCTCCGTGGGTGTCCTGGGGCGGATCATCGGTCTAACACCCGCGCGAGTGTGCTTTGCGCACCCCTTCTTCCATGCCGCCAAACGACGGGACGCGGACGGGGACGAAGACTCGGTAATCCTCCTCCTGGATGGCCTCCTCAACTTCAGCCGCGGATTCCTCCCGGAGAAGCGGGGCGGGCTCATGGACGCGCCGTTGGTCCTAAGCACACGCATCGACCCCCAGGAGGTCGACCGGGAGGTCCACAACCTCGAGGTGTGCAGCGCCTACCCGCTGGAGTTCTACGAGGCGGCGGAGCAGGGCGCCCACCCCCGGGAGGTGGAGTACCTCGTGGACACGGTGGGGAAGCGGGTGGGTTCCGTCTTGCAGTTCGAGGGGTTTGGCTACACCCACGACGTGGAGCGACTGGAGGAGGCCCCGTTGCATACTTCCTACACGGAAGGGGGCATGCTGACGAAGATCGAGGGGCAGCTGGCCTTGGCGAACCGCATCCGGGCCGTCAACGCCGAGGACGTGGTCGCTCGAATCATCAACCATCACTTCCTGCCCGACCTCATCGGAAACCTCCGAGCCTTCACCAGCCAGCGGTTCCGGTGCACCAAGTGCAACGCCAAGTACCGGCGCGTGCCTCTGGCCGGGTCCTGCCTCCAGTGCGGCGGGAAGCTCACCCTGACCGTCCACAAGAGTGGGGTCGTGAAGTACTTGGAACTCTCCAAGCGCATCTCGGAGGAATACGAGATTTCCCCCTACCTCAGGCAGCGAATCGGCCTGGTGGAGGACGCCATTGTCTCGCTCTTCCAGGATGAGAGCAAATGGGCGGTCCGTTTGGACGACTTCCTCTGAGGGTCTCGCACCTGGGCGAAGGCGAGCGCGAGGGAGACGGCTAGGTCCGCCGTGCCCGGCCCACCCGCAGACCTGCGACCACGAGGGCCGCCAACCCGACGACGGTGACGATGACCCCGCCAAGGAGGACATCGGTCCAGATCTCCTCGGGCGCGAAGAGGGCTACGACGTAGGAGAGCAAGCCGCCCAACAGGAGGAGGGCTCCCGCCTTGCCGACCACGGGCAGGCGAAGGGGATATCCGCAGTTGGGACAGACGAAGCCCTTGGGGTTCTCCAGGGGCGCACGACAACGGGGGCAGATCCGCGCCATCCCGTAGCCGACGAAATCTGGGCGACTACAAGAAGCTGTAGGGTCGCGGGTCCTACGGTTCTGGGGGCCTTCTAACCGAGGAATGCTGAGCCACTCCTGGAGTAGGTACGTGGGGCACCGTTCACGCCCCTTTGAGACGTGTGAACGGATTTGCCCGGGGACCTGTCCACGCCCATGACCCGGAAGGATCCCAGCCGATTCCTGTCAGGAGTGTTCCAGCGAGGCTACGCTTCCATCGGACCAACGGACCGGGAGGCGACCAGGTCGTCTAGGATGCCGCGCATGCGGGCCACAAACCGCTCTTCGTCGAAGAGCCCTGCACGCCCTTCGCATGCATCGCGCATCGCGAGGAGGTCCTCGTCGTCCAAGCTCTGGATCTTCGCGGCGAAGGCGCCGGCATCGGCGGGCAGTAGCCATCCCGTCTTTCCCTCTTGAACGGTCTCAAGATATCCGCCCTCCCGGGTCGCCATGACGGCCTTGCCAGCCGCCATCGCTTCCAAGGGGGTGAGGCCAAAGTCCTCGTCTCTTGCTGTGGCGATCAGACCGCGGCATCGTGCATACAGATCGGCCAAGGCCGCTTCGGAGACCTCTCCGAGGAGCTGGACATTCGGCGGCGGTTTGAGGGCCTGGGCGTACCGCACACTCGGATCGCCTTGAGCCCAACCGCCCGCGACGACGAGTGTTTCGCCCGGAAGCTGACGAAAGATGTCCAGCTGGAGGTGGATCCGCTTCTCCGGATACAGGCGGTTCACGCTTAGCCAGAATGAGCCCAGCTCACGAAATTCAAAACGATCGGTCGCCACCGGGGGATAGACGACGTTCGCCTCCCTGCCGTAAGACCGTCGGATCCGTCGTCTCACGTTCTCGCTATCTGCGACCACCCGACGTATTCGACCCACGGATCGCCGATCGAGGCGCGAGTAAAGCTGGGTCCAAGCCCGAAGGAGAGGTCGCTGCCAGCTGGGCAGGTCCTGGAGCATCGATTCTCGTTGACCGTAGAGAACGCGCGGCGGGGTATAGCAGTAAAGAACGCCGGGACGGTGTCGCCCGCCTGCGTAGTGCGCCCAACTTCCCGAGAATAGGTAGGCATCAAAGTCGGGGACTCGGGCATTATGGAACCTCCAGGAGGCGTGAGTCTGTTTCAGGAGGGGGGTGGACACGAGCGGGCCGAGGTCGTGGATGCGCAGGTTCCCCGCCCCTATCCGCTCCACAACTTCGGCCCGCAGGTTTGTGGTGAACAGATCGGCATCGAAACGCCTCGCCATTGTCAGGGCCACCTTCTCCCCGCCATCGATCTTGTCGAAAAAGTCATGAAAAACGGCGAGGCGCATCCGACAAAAAGCGGAGGCACGCGTCTTAAACGTTTACGACCTGCTTCCTAGCCCGCCGTCGGCTACCGTTGTCCTCGCCTCCTCGGCCTGGAATCCCGTGTTGAAGGTAAACAAGTCCGAGGCCTCCCCTGTCCGAGTCCCGGATGCTGATAGAATCCCGGCACGCGCGTCTGGCGCAGCGGAACGCAGATCTAGGCCGCCCCAAGGCGCGGGCTATCCAGCCTTCGGGAGCGGCGGCTCCCATTCCCTTCGGGCCGGGCTTCGTGAAGGGAAGAGGCCGTCCCTCAAACCCAGCAATGTGTGTCGGAAGGAGTGCTTGTAGCGTGAGCTCACAAGGCACCGGATAGCGATGTAGGGGATAGTCAGGAGGAGGACGTGGAGGAGGGTGGTGACGTATTGCAGCCGCGTGCCGTGCATCCGAACCAACAGGAGGCGATTCCGGATGTTGTAGTAGGACACCAGTCCCCGCACGCGTCGGGCGGTTCGGCCGCGCCTGTGAAAGACCTTGGCCTCGGAAACGCAGACGAGTTTCCAACCCGCCTCACGAATCCTAAGCCCGAATTCGGTGTCCTCGTAGAAGGCGAAGAACTCCTCGTTCCAATCCCCCAGGGCTCTTAGGAGTTCCCTTGAGAGGAGAGGAAGCTCGCTATAGTCCGCCTCGATTTCCGCCGGGATCTCCGTATTGCCATGGGCCACCCTCTTGGGGAGCCCCGTGTAGAGATTGATGGCATTGCCCAGGTTGTCGAGGAGATGGGGGGCTTCGTATTGGTAGATGGCGGGGTAGGGCACGATTCCTCTGTGGCGTGCGGACCTGACCAAGGGTTCTAGCAAGTCGGGGTCCACCGTCATGTCGTTGTTCAAGCAGAGGATGAAGTCGGGATCGTCCGTCAAGGCCCTCTCAATGCCCGCGTTCATGCCGCCTCCGAACCCCCTGTTGTCGGTCAGCCGAAGTAGCTCGACCCCTGGGAAGTCCGTGGCGATCCGTTGCGGACTCCCGTCGACCGAACCATTGTCAACTGCGTAGACTTCAACGGGGGCGTACCGGACTTCTTGCAGGGACTCGAGGCATTCCTTGGTGTCCTCCCACCCGTTCCAATTGAGCACGACGATGGCTACCTTAGGGGGATTGGCCATCTTGGCACGCTCTCCAGGTCCCGAGAGCAGGGGAACGTTCATAAGAACTTTCCAGCATGGCGAGATGTGAAGAGGTCGACCCGCTATGCCCTTCTCTCAATCCTGCTCCTAGCGATCTACATTAGGCTCCTGCCTGTTGCCCGCTATCTCTACTGGGGAGGAGACTTCGGGGAGTACTTTCTCCTCTCTTCGACGTTGGCGGCGGGGTCTCCTCTTCCAGAGCCGTACCAGGGCTGGCAGACCGGCTATCCGGAGTTCCTGGGAATGGAGGTCCTGGTTGCCTCCGTTTCGTGGACGGGGATTCCGATCGAGGCGGCGGCTCTCCTTTTGGTTCCGATACTCAGCGCGCTGGCCGTCGTTCCTGTCTTCCTCATCGGCCGGCTGGTAACGGGCAGGGACTGGCCAGCCCTTCTCGCGGCCGCCATCGTTGCCGTCGCATTGCCCCACGTGTACCCTACCTCCCATCCGATCCCGGGAGCGGTGGGCGACCTCCTGTTCCTTTCCAGCCTGCTCCTCCTCCTCCGGTTGAGAGAGAGGAGAGAGGTCCTGGGCCTTCTCCTCCCCGTCTCAGCGGCCTTGGTCGTTGTGCACCACCTCTCCAGCTACTTCCTGATCATAGTCACCTTCATGATCGCGTTCCTGAGAGTGGCGATTCGGGGCGCGCCTTTCCGGGAGATCAGGAGGGAGACCTTCTTCCTGGGATTTCTCGTCACCGCCAACCTGGCCTACTGGGCCTTATACACGGAGAACTTCAGGCGCGTGATTGAGCTCGCCGGCGCCCCCTGGTGGCTCCCAGCAATCCTCGTCCTCTTCCTGCCCGCAGCTCTCTACGCCTTCTCGATCCTTCGACAACGCCTTACGTGGACCTTCCGCCCCTCCTTCCCGTCCCCTGCCCGTGGGGGGAGGGTCTTCGGCGTGGCGGCGCTCTCTTTGTCCCTCCTGCTCGCGGCCTTCTTCTACGGTCGTGTTCCGGGGACCACCTTCTCCGTGTCCGGCGCGTCTATCCTCTACGCCATTCCCGCCCTGTCTCTCTTCTTGCTTGCCCCTCCCGGTCGCAAGTATTTCGACTTCCTTCCGGGCGGTCTCTCCATCACCTCCTGGTTCCTCGTCCTGATTCTATCCTTGATATTGGGAGCCGTCCTTGCGCCCTTCCTCCTCATCCCCTATCGACACGTGCAATACTTGGTGCCTGCATTGGCCCTTTTCGCCGGGGCCGGCGCCTATCAGCTCATCCGGAGCCTGAGAAGGGGGCAAGCAGCGCTCGTCTTCCTAATGGGGCTTCTCCTCGTTCTCGCTGTCCTCGCCGCCATCCCTCCCAGGGAGGCCCTAGGAAACCACTTCGAGGGGACGCGACCCCAGGGGATGAACGCCGTCTACTGGGCCAAAGAGAGGGTGGATGGGGTGACGGCCACGGACCACCGTGCCTCCTCAATTCTCTTCGGCCTCGGAGGTCTGAGAGCTACGTGGGGCGCCGCCCCCAGTGCCTTGCACGCCTCCACGTTCGAGGAGGCCAAGGCGGAGATGCAGTGGGTCGCGAACTTGCCCAGCGGCCCGGGTAGAATCGACTATGTCCACCTGGACCGGGACCTGTTGGCGGGAGCCACGATCTCGCCTTTAGATCCCGCCCTCCCTCTCTCCGACGAGGCTCAGGCCAAGTTCTCAGGGCCGCACTATCTCAAGCTCTACGACGACGGCTACGCGCAGGTCTATTGGGTGAATTGGGGCACCGCCTGACCCCGGTGGGACGGCACCCAGCTATTGGGGAACCGCCTCGTAACAGACGTTGCAGTTCTCCAGGTCGGCGATCTTGCGGTGGTAGTTGCAGAACCGGTCTGTGTACATGATCTGCCAGCAGATCGTGTTTATGCGGCCGACCTGGGCGGGTCGGGACATTCCCCCCGCGATGTCCCGGGCAAGCTCCACCACGAACCCCTCGATTTCGGGGAAGAGGGACAGGACCCCATCGTCGTACCCCCGAGCGTGGGTGTTGTAATGACTCACCGTCGCCTGGGTCACGCCGAGGTGATCGGCGACCTCCACCTGCCTCATCCGATACTCTTCCAGGAGGATGAGGGCAAGGCGGGCGCGGATCGTGGGGAGGATCTTGTGGACGACAAGTTCGTAGGGCTGGAGCATAGGGCCTCCATACACGGTCCGACGAACGGTTCGAGAATATTTAATCGTATCTTGGAGGCTCCGGATCGGAACCGGCAGGCGTCGTCGCCCCGGGCAATGCAATCCGTCTCGGAGATGCGGAGGTTTAGCCCAAGGCTGCCCTTGGCCCATCCGGCTCCCAAGCCCTCGAAGAAGGCACAGGTGGGCTCCACGTGGCCCCCGTTCCCTCGGGCCGCCATGGCGATGACCGTTCCAAGGTCGAAGGCCCAATCCAAGCGCTCTCTCTCGTCGTCGTAGACGAGCTCGCTGGTCACGAACCCAGCACCTGCTATGATGGGGGGCATCGCCAGAAGGGTCTCGGCCTTCGGGAACTCAGGCTCACGGGACCGGTCCAGGGCCATAGCACTTTCGAGACCGGCGTGGTAAACGATCTCACGGCACAGATGTTGGGCCGGCGGATGAAGGGTGACGGTTTCCAGCACCTCCATCAGCTCGAGAACCAGCGGGGACCAGACCACCGCGGGCGAGTGGGATCCTTCGCCGGTCGCCGGTCCCTGATCCGGTTGCCAGCGGAATCCCCTCGCGAGGACCGTATCGAAGTAATCCTCCACCGATTCGCCGGTGAGGTTGACCCTGTGGACAGTCATGTCGACGTTTCCCGGGACGCACATCCTGAGGGGCAACGTATAAGGATTTCTTGACCAAAATCGAACTTGCAAACAGGGGGGGCCCAGGCTGCAGGAATGGTCCGCAACCGTGCTTCCTCAGAAGACCTTCATCAGGTTCGCCGCCATGGAAAGGGAGTCTCGGCCATCCCTCCGAATCCGATGTCCGAGGGCATCCTGGGCCAACCCCGCCCCATTTCGTGCCTCGAACCGCTCGAGAATCTCCCGGATCCCCTCGCGGAGTGCCTCGTCCTCCTTTCCTTCGATGATGAGGATGAGCATGCAGTACCGGCCCTTCTCAACGAGGACGCGCACCGCTCCGTGATCCAGGACTTCGAAGGGCTCGGGTTGAGACGAAGGGTAGGTTCGCTCCACAAAGTCCAGAACCGACGTCACCGCGTTTGAGAAGCGGTCGGCATCCTCTTCCAAGGAGCCCCCGAGGTTGTGAGAGGCGATGACCTTGCCTCCATACCCCATCAGACATCCGTAGAGAATGACCGCGCCTCGGGGCATCCCGGTTAAAATTCGTAGAACATACAATATAAAACAATGCATCCTAATATCGTACCGTTCAAACGACGAACCCTACGCCTCTACGCGCAGGCGCGCGTGGCCCTCGATGTCCCCGTGGCGCGCCACCACCCGATAAGGCCCCGCCGGGGCGTCCTCGGCGATTTTAAGGTCAACCCGAAATCGGCCTTCGAACGCCGTCGTCGTCTCGGCCGAGGCATGTTTCGCACCCAAGGGGTCTACCACGGTGACTTCAATGGCCTTGGAGGCTCGATCCTTGGACATGAGCTCCCCTGCGACGCGAAGCCGTGCGCCTGGGGCGACCGTGGAGGGAGTGGACGCGACGGCGATGACCTTCTCCCGCGAGATCCGGTCTCCCACCATCCGGGCTCCCTTGTGGAGGACCACGGGGCCCTTGGAACCGTCCACCGAGAAGGCCACGACCTCCCCGACGAAGGCGGTATGGTCTCCCATGGGGACCTTCTGCACGACCCGGCATTCGGCGTTCAGGAGGGCGCCACGGATCAAGGGAGCCTCGATCTTCTCGGCGGGGTAGGTCTCGAACAGGTCGCTGGAGATCTTGTCCGTTTCGCGGCCAGTGAAGTGGCCCGCAAAGGACATGGCGTTCACCAGGTCCTCCGGGACGAGGTTCACCCCGAACTCCCGGCTTTCCTCGATCGCCTCGTAGGTCGCCTTTCCCGGGCGAATGTGGACGGCAATCAGGAAGGGTTCGTAAGAGACGTGAAAGGTCCACTCCGCAGCCATGACATTGTCCCCTCCGCGACCGCGGGTGGTCACGAGGGAGACCCCCGTGGTGAACTGGCGGAACGCATCCCGTACGTTGGCCGAGGCCATGGGGCTAAATCAGGGGGGCCTCGGTGAAAAGAGTGACGCACTCACAATGTGCTACGGGGGCCTCCGGATGCCTGGTCCGACAATTACTTCTACGCGAGCGGCTCCTTTCGGCCCCGCGCCGCCGTAGCTCAGCCGGCGAGAGCGACGGTCTTGTAACCCCGCAGGACAACCGTAGGTCAAGGGTTCGAATCCCTTCGGCGGCTTTGGGCTGGCGTCACCCCCTCTCGCTGCTAAACGGCTTCTCAGTTGGGGTTGGGCTGAATGTGCACGGACCCGCACTCAGGACAGCCCTTGTGGCATCCCACACAATACTGGAACCCGCAGTTCGCACATTGCGCAAGTTGCTCCACATGGGGGCCCCCTTGGACGAGGCCATGGCGCCCTCGGCTTCGGACAACCCAGTAAATCACCACAGCAACGAGAATGCCGAAGAGGAGGACCAAGGGCTGGGGGGGAACGGTAATGAAGGCGAGCAGGGCGGACATCAGGACGATCGCCACGGCGACCACGATCGCGGCGGTCAGCCTCGTCTGATGATGCCAATCCCTCTCTTTCATCCGGTCTGAGACCTCAATCGTCCTCCAAAAGGGTTGCGCCGCGAGGCACCGCAAAGGCAGCACACCGTGAAAGATCCCGGCTTGCCGGCCGCCCTTCTCCCCGGCCTGTGGATTCCGTTTTTGATTACAAGCCACAAAGCCTCAAATAGGGAACTCCTGCAGCAGAGGGCGGTGAGATGCCTGGGTGCCCTACCTGCGGTGCGAAGCTCACCTACCTGGAGCCCTATGCCCGCAATTACTGCTATCCCTGCCGGGCCTACGCCCCGAAGGATATCGTTCCCTGCGACGTGTGCAATCGAGTCCTCGTGTTCGTTCCGGAACACGGGCACCTCTACTGCTACGGTTGCCAGGATTACATGGCCGGCGCCCCAAGGGCGGAAAACCCGTGTCCGCGGTGCGGCCGGGAACTCACCTTCATCGCCCAATACGAACGCTTCTATTGCTTCGGGTGCCGCAAGTACGCCCCCGAACGGCGCTAGGTCAACGAGGATAGCGGGAGGCGGACGCGCATGAAGAAAGCCCAGGCAAAGGCAACCGGGTTCGCCCCATTCTCGCGCGAGGAGATGGACCTGGCGTCCAAGGATCAGCTCATCCGCTGGTGCAAGGAATACGAGCTCGATCAGAGTGGGATGAAGTACGAGCTTCGCCTCCGGCTGCTGGAGTACATCCGGCGGCAGGGACTCTTGCTCAAGGGAGAGGAGCCCCTCGATGAGGACCCACCGGCTCAGGCTGAAGCGGACGGACCTCCCCCGGCCCCTCCCGCCGAATCGGCGAGCGGCGGGGGAGATGGCGCTCAGGCCGTCGTGGAACTCCCCACCGATTCTGCTCCCTCCGAAGCCCCGGGGGCCTGTGCGAACTGCGGCGGCGAACTCACATACATTTCGCAGTACGATCGATGGTACTGTTACAGCTGCGCCACCTACGCGGATACCGAAGGGGGAGAAGGAACCGCGTCGACACCCCGTGTCAGTCTATCGCACCATGAGGAGCGGGGGAGCGGGGGAGCAGGTGTAGGAATCGCACTCGCCCTAGCGGGCCTTCTGACGTTCATCGCGTACCAAGTTCTCTTCGTGGCCCCCGCCGTATTCGCGATCCCCGTTTACGTCACGGGGACCCCGGAGATCCTCTTCGCCCTGCCCCTGGTCGCCTTCGTGCTGCTGGGTGCGGGGGTAGTTGCGGGTCTGAAGAGCCTGCGGCCGCGGGAGTGAAGGTTTTAACGCGCCGCCGGCTAGCTTCTTCTTGTGACGGAGCTGGCCACCCTCATCGAGGAGACTCGGGCCTCTCGGCCACACGATCCCACCCAATACATCTCCGCCTGGACGGAGAGGGAGCTACTCGACGGAGAGATCGTCGATGCCTTTGTCCTAATCCTCCGCACGAAGGGGTGCTACTGGGCCCGGAAGAGCGGGTGCTCCATGTGCGGATACGTGAGCGACGGCTACTTGAACGTCTCCGAGGAGGATCTCATGACACAGTGGGGGGCGGCCTTGGAGGCCTACCAGGGCCAGCCTGTCGTGAAGGTGTACAACTCGGGGAACTTCTTCGATCCGAGGGAGATCCCCCCATCGGCGCGGCGGCGCATCCTGGCGGAGCTGGGGGAGCGATGCAAGAAGGTCGTGGTGGAGAACCTCCCGCAGCTGGTTCGTCGCCCGTTGTTGGAGGAGGCCCTCGAGCGGTGCCCGCGCTTTGAGGTGGCCATCGGCCTGGAAACCGCGGACAACTTCGTGCGGGACCACACGATCAGCAAGGATTTCACGTTCGCCCGGTATCGGGAGGCCGTCCAGGTGGCCCACGCGGCCGGAGCCACCGTCAAGACCTACCTTCTGTTCAAGCCACCCCTCCTCTCCGAGCGGGCGGCCATGCGCGACGCCGTCGCCTCCGTCCGGGCCATTGACGGGCTCTCGGACACGATCTCCATCAACCCCACAAACGTGCAGCGGGATACCCTCGTGGACCGGCTGTACCGGCGAGGGGAGTTCCGGCCCCCCTGGCTCTGGTCCCTCGTAGAGGTCCTGAAGGCAATCCGGGGGACCAAGTCGCGGGTCCTGTCCAAGCCCACGGGGGGCGGCCGTCCCCGAGGCACGCACAACTGCGGCCATTGCGACCCCGTGGTCCTCCGGGCGGTGGAGGACTATTCCCTCCAGAGGGAGGACTGGCTTAGCGAGCCGACGTGCGACTGCCAGGAGGACTGGGCCACCTACGTGCGGTTGGAGGAAATCGCCCACACCTCGGTGGACCTGGACCGTTTCCTGACCTAGGGCGTTCGAAGGCCTTTTGCGGGCATCCGCCCTGCCCCCGCCGGTTGCCATGCGGGCCTACGACATCAAGCGCGGCCACGCCCGAACGTTGGAGGGGGACGGCCTCAAGATGATCCTGGAGGAGTGCTACACGTCTGTTTCCCGAGACGGGGAGGAGTATCTCGTCCGGCACGGGGCCATCCGTGAGATGCGGGTCCTGGTGGAGGCCAACCAGCTCCACGTCGACATGGCCATGGACACGCAGGTCGACGATGCGACGGCGGCGGACACGATCCGGGCCCACAACGCCTTCCTGGAGCAGGCCACGGGCTTCACCGCCAAGCAGCGGCGGAGTCGCCTGCAGAAGAAAGCCAAAGAGGGGAAAGGCTAGGGGCTGACACCTCTAAGTATGGCCGGAGGCCTAGCACGAACGTGGGCCTTCTCCCCGACCTGGGCGACCCGGAAGACCCTAGGATTCGGGCTCGGTACGGGTACCTGCAGGCCGGCGTTTCAATCGGAGTAAACCTCTCCCTCTTTGGCACCAAGCTGGGCCTTGCCATCCTGCTGGGGAGCATCGCCGTCCTCACGGACGCCTTCAACGGTCTGGGGGACGTCGCGATTTCGGCCACGATCTTGCTGACCTTCCGCTACGCGACCCTGGAGGCGGACGAGGCGCACCCCTTTGGGCACGGTAGGCTGGAACAGATCGCGGCCGTCGTCGTGGCGGCCTTCCTGGTATTCATTGCCGTCTTCCTTCTCATCCAGGCGGCCTTCGAGCTGCCGAACCCGTCAGTGCAGGGAAGGGTCGACCTTGCCCTCGTCCTGGCAGGGCTGGCAGGCGTCAAGGAACTCCTCGCCCGCTTCTCCTTTGCCATCGCGCGACGGCTCGACAGCGACGCCCTGCGGGGGGACGCCTGGAACCACCGCTACGACGCGTTGCTGACCGGTTTCATCGCACTAGCGATCTTCCTCGTGAGCGTGACCCCGACGCTGGCGATCCTCGACCCCATCTTCGGCATCTTGGTGTCCCTGTTCATCGTTTACACGGGGGGCACGCTGCTATGGCGTTCGGGAGAGCGCCTGTTAGGCCGCGCCCCGAGTCCAGGGGACCTGCGCCGGATTGTGAATCTCACCCACGGCGTACCGGGGGTTCGCCGATGCCACGGCATCTCCATGCACGACTACGGGACCCAGCGGGCGATTTCGCTCACCATTCAGGTAGGGGGCGACCTGACCGTTGAGGAGGCCCACCGCATTGCCACCGAGGTCAAACGGGTCGTCGACCACGAGCTGCGGGCCGAGACGACCGTCCACGTCGAGCCGCCGTAGGCACGCGGCCTGAGATTCGTCAAGGCTTACGCTGCCCCGCGTGGAGGGCGGGCCGCGAAGGGAGGCTAGCCGAAGAGGGCACCTAGACCCGCGGCAGCCTCTTCCTCACTGACCTCTTCCTCTTCCTTCTTCTCTTTCTCCTTCTTCTCCGCCGGCTTCGCCTCCTCCGCAGGGGCGGGCGCAGGGACGGCGGGAGCGGCAACCGCCCCCTGGATGGCCTCCTCGATGTCGACGCCCTCGAGGGACGTCGTGAGCGCCTTCAAACGGGCGTCGTCGGGCTTCAGACCCGCCGCCTTCAAGACGCTCTTCAAGTTGGCCTCGTTGACCTCCTGGCCCGCGCTGTGGAGGAGCATGGCACCATAGATGTACTCCATACGTTCACCTCCTCAATCTTCAGCCGAGGGAGCTGAGGCCGCGGAGGCCTCCTCATTCTCCGCTCCCCCGTTCTTATCCTGATCGTTCGTCCCTTCCGTCGCTGGTTCGTCCGGCGCTTCCTCCTTCACGGAAGACGCCCTCGCCGCGTCCCGAGGCTTACGGCGCGCCCCAGCCGCCTGCTCCATGACTTGGGGAACTTGATGTGCCAGGGCCGTCATACGGGCATGGGCGTCGGACAGGAGCCGAGGGAGGACTTCCTTGGCAGGATACTCCGCCGCCAGCGCCAGAGCGAAGGCCCGGGCGTGCGCGCGTCCCAGGAGCACCAGGGTCGTCTGCGGCGTCGGATAGGCCACGCCAAGTGCCAGCAGGTAAGCTTGTGCGGCGGCCGCTTCGAGATCGCGTCGCAGGCCGTCCTCGTCCAGGGCCAGGTTTTCCGGCGTGTAGAGCTGACCGTCCTCGAACACGCCCCGTAGGTCGAGGCCGACGGTCAGGGGGAGGATCTCCATTCGGGTGAGCACCTGGGCGACCTCCGGCCGAATCCGCTGCCCCGCTTCCACGAGGACCTTGTCTTTCTTGATGACCACCTTCCCCCGCTCGATGGCGGCCGGGACGCCGGCTTTCTGGAGGTCCCCGACGACTGGGCCCGGCTTGAAGGGGGTATCCCCCTCCCGGACCACGATGTCCTCCGGCGCCACCTCGCCGCCACGGGCAGGGGCCTGGGTCTTCGTGGCCTCGAGCTCCTTGTAGAGGCGGAAGGGATTCTCCTCCGTGGTCACGAGGGCCGAGGGACCCGCGGCGAACGCCTCGAGGCCCTCGAGCCCCTCCCTCTGCGGGGCGGCGGTCTCCAACGCCCGCTGGAATATTCGGTTCTTGATGATGCGGAAGCCCACGGTTCCCCGGAGGCGAGCTCGGATCTGCTGCATCTGGCGAGCGGGGATACCCTCGATGCTGGCGAGGCCGACCACCTTGGCCTTCGTGAGAAAGTCTGCGAGCTCCCGAACCGCGGCGGCCTTGGGGTGGTCCTTCGCCTCGGCCATCAGATCACCTTGACCGCGGGTCCCATGGTAGTCTTCACGTAGACGGAGCCAATGTTGGTTCGACCCCGGGGCAGCTTGGCCTCCACCCGTTTCAGGATTGTCTCCACGTTCTCAGCCAGGTCCGCCGGCTCCATGTCCCTGGTACCCACGGGGGCATGGAAGGTGGGACGGTCCTTGGACCGCACGCGGATGGCGTTCTTCAGGTTCCGGATGATCGGAACGGGGTCCCCGCCGGGGGGGAGGGGGCGGGGCATTTTTCCCCGGGGGCCGAGGACGGTGCCCAGGCGGCGACCGATGGCAGGCATGAGTGGTGCCTCCGCCACGAAGAAGTCATGGGTCTGCGCTACCTCTTTAGCTCGCGCCTTGTCCTCCGCCAGGGTCTCGATCTCCTCCGGGGCGATGACGACGTCTGCCGCGTCTCTCGCCTTGACGGCCATCTCGCCGCTCGCGAAGACGGCGATCTTCACTTCTCGGCCTCGTCCCCTCGGGAGGATGACTTCCTCTTCGATGCGGTTGGAGGGGAGGCTGAGGTCGATGTCCTTGAGGTTGATGGCGACCTCGACGCTCTCCGTGAACTTGCGAGGCTTGGCTTGCTCCAAGGCCTGCTGAATGCCTTCGACGAGCTCCGCCTCTGCCAAGGAATCCCTCTGTAGTCCCTGCGGCACGTGCCTCCTACAGGGTCCTTGAGCTAGCAGGGAGGTGATAATAAGCTTTTGTAGAGGGGTCCGCCACCAGCGTGGTGACGTCGCGGGTCTTCGGCGATGGGCATGGCCGAAAACCCATCCAACGGTTGCTACCCGGTGGTGAAGACGTCTCGCCACTCGTGGTGGACGCCCAGGTCCCGGAGCTTGGCGATCAAGCGAGATCCGAGGTCGGGAGGCAACATGTAGACGGACTGCCCAAGCCGCACGCCGCCTTTGTGAAGGAGGCCGCCATAACGGTAGACCTTCTCCCGGTCCGAGAGTCGCTTTCGATCGACGCGACCGTGAAGGAAGCGATGAATCTCCCACCTCCTTCTGCTGTCGTCTCCGCGAACGTCGAAATGCACGATCGTTCGTTCCACAAGACCCAGCTCCTCCCTGGCGCGCCGGGCGCGTTTATTCGACATCTTCGGCGATGACCGCCGCCGAAGGTTATCCCACCTAACACGGGGAGTCAGTGAAAGTACTGGCTCGCGGATCGCGGGAACGCTTCGTCTGCCGAGACGTCATTTTCGGCGATGCCCATGGCCGAAAGAGTCTCTTCGGGTGGGTCGGTCGCTGTCAATCCTTGAAAACCCGGTCGTGGAGGCCACCCTTGACCTCGGCCTGGACGTCGTCCGGCTCCTTCCCCTCAACGGTGACACCGAGGGACACACACGAGCCGAGAATCTCCAGGGTCTTCGCCTTCAGGTCGGCCCCGAGCGTCCCGTCGGCCTTCATCTGGGCGACGCGTACCACCTGGGCCAGGGTGAGGTTTCCCACCTTCTCCGTGCGGGGATTTCCCGAACCCTTCTCCAATCCCCCCTCCTTCAGGAGCAGCGCAGAGGTCGTGGGCGTGCCGACGACCAGCTCGAAGGTGCCCTCGGTGGGACTGACGAGAATCTTCACAGGGACCTTCATGCCATCGAAGGAGGCCGTCCGTTCGTTCACTGCCTCCACCACCTGGAGGATGTTCAGCCCAAGGGGGCCCAGGGCCGGGCCCAGGGGCGGTCCTGCGGTGGCCTTCCCGCCCTCCACGAGGACGTCGACGGTCTCCACCTAGCTCGTCTCCTTCTCCAGCACCCGAACGTTGTCCCCACGGATGGTCACGGGAATGGGGACCATGGCCTCGAAGAGCTCCACCGTAATCTCCTCCTTGGCCTCGTCGATGTGCATGACCCGGGCCTTCTCCCCCTTGAAGGGGCCGGAGATGAGCTCCACGATGTTCCCCTCCATGATCCCGGAGACGAGGGGCTTGGGCTCGAGGAAGTGGTCGATCTCGTCCAGGCTCGTGTCCCCCTGGACCAGGCCCCGCGCGCGTCGGATGCCTTTGACCATCTGCTGGAGCTTCTCCGCGTTCATGACCTCGACGAACACGTACCCCCGCATGGTCGTGGGAGAGAGGATGGAGTAGACGCCCACGTCCCCCGACTTCGCCCGGGAGGCGATGGAGTCGGCCACCGCCTTCTCGTAGCCGATGGACGTCTTCACCGCCATGACGGCCTGCTTCGTGCCGGTGGAGAGGGTGATGGCGTCGGAGACGGCCGGATCCTCCTGGGAGGTCAGGGTGACGATGACGTTGAGGCGATCCCCGTACTGGGCTCCGCGGGGGGCGGTGACGGAAAGGGTGATCTCCTTCGAGGCTCCCTGCTTCAAGCTCACCTCCTTCTCGTACACGCCGGTGAAGGTGAGGTCCCACACCTTAGGCTCGACACCGGTCACCTTGATGATCCAGTCCGACGGCTCCGAGACGTCCGACCCGGCCACGAGGTCCACCTTGAGGGCGGCCACCTCGTCCCGATTCCCGACGTTCTCCAGCAGGAGGGGGTAATCGACGTCCACACCAGCGGTGACAATGGCCTTTTCTTCCCCCTCCCGGAGGGAAACCCGGAGCCCGTGCTTGACAATGAGAGGCTCTTCCTTGGCCTCCTGAGGGGCCTCCTCTGGACGAAAGTCGTCGAACAGGCTCACGCGGCATCCCGCCCTACGGGAAGAGGCCCTGCAAGAGCTTCGGGAGCTCCGTCGCGAGGAGGAAGATGCCGAAGCCCAGGCCCCCGAGCAGGAGGAGGCCGATTCCCGTGATCTGGAGGGTCTTGTTGAACTCCTCGGACGTGGGCTTCCGAGCCATCCGCAGGACGCGGCCGTACTTCCCCCGACCCAGCCGCTTCGCTCGCTCCTCGATGCGCTTCTGAAATTCCCATGCGCGATCTACGATGTCCATCCGCGTTGACCAGCCTAACGCACAAAGTCGACGGGGGGCGCGTGAGGCTCGGCTTCCGGGGTCCGACCCAGGATCTGCCGGCTCTTCACGCCGGTGAGGACCACCATGACCCTCAGCCTGTGCTCGAGGCTGTTATCAACCATCGCGCCCCATATAATTCTTGCGTCGGGGCTAATCCGCTCCTGGACGTACTCCGCCACCCGCTCCGCCTCGAGCACGCTCATGTCCAAGCCCCCGGTCACATTCACCAGGGCGGCGGAGGCCCCGCCAACGTCGACCTCCAGGAGGGGGGAGCTAATGGCTTGCTCCACCGCTTCCTCGGCGCGCGCTTCGGACTGGCTCTCCCCCATCCCCATCATCGCCACTCCCCCCTGGCTCATGACGGTCCGGATGTCGTTGAAGTCGAGGTTCACCAGGCCCGGTCGCGTGACGATCTCCGAGATCCCCTTGATGGAGCGCATGAGGACTTCGTCCGCAACCTTGAAGGCGGCCGCCAAGGGCAGCCGGGGGACCAGCTCTAAGAGCCGATCATTGGGAATCATGATGAGGGTGTCCGCGTACCTGCGCAGCTTCTCCAGTCCCCACTCGGCGTTCTCACGGCGCGTCACGCCTTCCGCCCGGAAGGGTAGGGTGCAGATGGCGACCGTGAGGGCCCCCAGTTCCTTCGCGACACGGGCCACCACGGGGGCCCCGCCCGTGCCCGTCCCCCCGCCCTGGCCGCAGGTGACGAAGGCGATGTCGGCCCCCTGCATGAGGGCGCGAATCTGAGGCTCCGATTCCCGGGCCGCCTCCTCGCCAACGTGGGGAAGGGCGCCCGCCCCAAGCCCGCGCGTCGTGCTGCGACCCAGGAGAATCTTCTTGGGGGCATGGACGTGGAGCAGGTGCTGCGCATCCGTGTTGGCAGCGTAGAGGTCCGCCCCCTCCACGCCGGCCTGGACGGTCCGGTTAATCGTGTTGCAGCCGGCCCCCCCGATCCCGAC
This sequence comes from Thermoplasmata archaeon, assembly GCA_046759865.1. Taxonomy (GTDB): domain Archaea; phylum Thermoplasmatota; class Thermoplasmata; order RBG-16-68-12; family JAJISG01; genus JAJISK01. The sequence goes on along the minus strand of JBHIDB010000006.1, from coordinate 3,915 downwards.
GATCTTGATGGTGGTCCGCAGGTCGCGAAGGACCGCCTCCAACTCTTCGTCGGCCGAGGGCGGAGTTTCGGGGAGGACTTCCTCCTCCTGGGGGAAGGCGAGGGCTTCCGCGAAGACCCCCATGGACGTTACCCCACGAAGTCGATGCCCAGTCTCTCCTTGACCTCCTGGGCGGTCTTGCGGCCCAGGATCTGCTTCGACTTCACACCGGTGGCGACGAGCATGACGCGAAGGACGTGACGAAGGCTGGAGTCTACGGTGGCGCCCCAGATGATGCGGGCGTTGGGGCTCACCCGGGTCTGGACCTCCTCGGCGACCCGCTCCGCCTCCGAGACGCTCATGTCCTCCCCGCCCACCACGTTGACCAGGACGCCCGTGGAAGAGGAGACGTCCACCTCCAGGAGCGGGGAGTTGATGGCCTCGTCGATGGCCTCGATGGCCCGTTCCTCCCCCGTCGCCTGACTCTCCCCGAGCCCGATCATGGCCACGCCGCCCCCCTTCATGATGGTCTTGATGTCGTTGAAGTCGAGGTTCACCATGCCGGGCTTCGTCACGAGTTCCGTGATGCCTTTGATGGAGCGCATGAGGACCTCGTCCGCCACCTTGAAGGCGGCGTTCAGGGCGAGGCGGGGGACCAGCTCCAACAGCCGGTCGTTGGGGATGGCGATGACGGTGTCGGCGTTCTCCCGGAGCTTCTCCAACCCCCACTCCGCGTTCTCCGCGCGGATGCGGCCCTCCCCGGTGAAGGGCATGGTGACCACGGCGACCGTGAGGGCACCCATCTCCCGAGCCACTTGGGCGACGGTCCCGATGGCGCCCGTCCCCGTGCCGCCCCCGAGTCCGCAGGTCACGAACACCATGTCGGACTCGGCCAGGGACCGACGGAGTTCCTCCTCCGTCTCCTTGGCCGCCTGGCTTCCCACGTGCGGGAGGGAGCCGGCCCCCAACCCGCGGGTGAGGCGTTTGCCCAGGAGGAGCTTGTGGGGGGACTTCGTGTGCAGGAGGTGCTGGGCGTCGGTGTTGGCCGCATAGAGCTCCGCCCCCGAGACCCCCTCCTCGACGATGCGGGTGATGGTGTTGCAGCCCCCGCCGCCGATGCCCACGATCTTGATGCGGGTCTTGAGGGAGGCCAGGACCTCCTCGAGCTCCTCGTTGGCCTCCGTGTCATCGGAGCTGGGGGCCGGGGCGGTGAAGTCTTCCGACTCGAAACCGAGAGCGTCCCTTGCGAGTGATTCCATGAGCTATCCCATCCCTTCGGAGCGGCGTCATTGAGTAGGTCCGTATAAAAATCTATGGAGGGGCCACACTAGAGGCGAGTCGATCCCTGGGAGGAGGCACCGGGGGCGACCTCGGTGCGTCTTGAGAACGCTTAAGAAGAGGGGGCGATTAGCGAGCGCAGCATGGGGGAAGCCGTCAAGCTCTGCAATCTCGACCAGCTGGAGGAGGGCAAGATGCTCTACGTCGAGATCCTTGGATGCGACTACATCGTCGTCGAGCGCGCGGGGGAGGTCTATGCCCTCGACGGCACCTGCACGTATGACTGGGCTCGTCTGGACGATGGCACGCTGGAGGGCGATGTTGTCACCTGCCCCACGGGCGGCGGGCAGTTCAACGTCAAGACCGGAGAGGTCGTGAAAGGGCCGCCTAGCTTTCCCCTGCAGACCTATCCCGTCACCGTCAACGGCGGGGACATTCTCGCCGACGTGACGGGCTACTAGACGAACTCGATGAGGACGGCCGGAATCCGGTCCAGGAGGTCCACGGCCGTCATCCCGTAACTCAATTCGCGGAACGCGATATCCCCCGCGAAGCCGTTGGCAAAGGCGGCAATCCGGGCCGCGTTAAAGGGCTCTAACCCCTTCCCCAGGAGGGAGCCTACGAGGCCTGCCAGGACGTCCCCCGTGCCCCCAACGGTCATCCCAGGGTTGCCCGAGATGTTCACCCTCGTCCGTTGCCCGTCCGAGACGACATCATGGCGGCCCTTCTGGAGGACCGTGAGCCCCAGTTCCTGGGCGAAGGTGGCCACCTGTTCCATGCGCTTCTCCTCCTCGGAGGCCAGCCTCTCCCCAGAGAGCCGGAAGAACTCCTGCACGTGGGGGGTGATGACGCCGCTCTTGCCCTGCACACACGTCAGGTCGCCCGCGACCGCAGTGATCCCGTCGGCGTCCACGGACACGGGCTTGTCCAGTTGCTGGAGGAGCTGGCGGACCGCCTCCAGGGACCCCCCGTCACGCCCCAGCCCCGGTCCGATAACCACGGCGTCCATCTCCTTGGAAAGGTCTAGAAGCGTGGGGACGTCCTCGGGCACCAGCTTCTCGTCCGACAGCGGATGGACGATGAGTGTCGGGCTGAAGGCTGCCACGATGGGCGCGGCCCGAGTCGGCGTCGCGACGTGCACCACGTCCGTCCCAATCCGATAGGCCGCCATGGCCGACAGGGAGGGCGCCCCCGTGAAAGGTCCGCCCGCCACCACGAGGACCCGGCCGCTCTCTCCCTTGTGCGCGTCTGGCGCGGGGCGCGGGTAGTAGAGGAGCTCGCCCGGTCCGATGAGGCGCTCCATCTCCTCCGTGATGCCGATGTCGACGACGACGATCTCCCCGCCGGTCGTCCCTTCCATCCCTTCCTTGACCCGGTGGAGGGCCGCCGTCACCTTGGGGGCCACGACCCGGTCCGAGCCCAAGCCGCTGGGCATGTCGATGGCGAGGATTGGCTTCTCGGACGCGTTCATGGCCTCCACCATCGTCCGGTACGGCTCGCGGAGGATGCCCTGGATTCCCGTCCCCATGAGGCCATCCACCAGAACGTCGGACTCCCGGATCAGCGCCGCTGCCTCAAACGGCGGCTCCACCAGCCGAACCTCGGGAGGCAGGCGGCCGAGGTTCACCTTCGCCGGACCCTTGGACACGGCCTCGGCGGGTCTGGCCAGGGCGACCGTGACCTGCGCCTTGTCCTTCAACAGGCGTGCCGCCACGAAACCGTCCCCGGCGTTATTTCCCGTCCCCGAAAGGAAGAGCACGCGCCCGCCCTGGACCCCCATCTCCTCGAGGAGGAGCTTCGCGACTCCTTCCCCGGCTCGTTCCATCAGGCTTTCAATGGAGACGCCGTGGTACTCAAGGTTGGCATCGAGGACGCGCATCTCCTGGACGGACAGCACGCCCGAGGTATTCGGCGTGCCGTCTTCAACATTGTGGGAGGGCTGGTGGAGGCCGGTCTCGACACGCCGAACTAAGAAACGTACTGACTTCGCAGAGGGGCCGCGTCGCCCCGATTCGAGATTTCGACCGACTCATCCCGCCGATATCCGTCGTTGCACTCGCTCCCACAGGGCGGTCGTTCCGCGGCACGGAGGCAGCAGACCAAGGCCCGACGGTCTGCCTCGTCGTATTCGTCCGGCAGCTCTGCGATCTTGACCAGGAGGGAACTTCCGCGAGCGCGAGGATGCCAACAATCCTCTCGCTCATGCTCGGCGACGCGGAGGTGGATGTCACCTGCCTGGCCGACGTCGACGAGTTTGAAGGTCCCCTTGTTCCACTTCCCCGCAATCCTCTTCCCGGCGATGATGACGTAGAGGCCCGCAGGGCCCCTCCCCGGCTCCTTCTTGAAATCCTCGTGGCCCTTCGGGGCCGACCAGGTCAGGTCAACGCGAATGCTTCGTCCCATCGAACCCCTCGGCCCTCCCGAAGGGGGGGACCGGTTGATAAAGCCTCATAGAGGAGACCTGACACGAACCCGCTCCACTTTTCCCCTGCGGCGTTTCAAATGGCATAGCTTTATGACTACGCCGAAATATGGACACGATATGGCGGCCATAGATCCGGACTTCATGAACACCCGGGAAGTGGCTGAGCAGCACTACGACCACGATGTCTGGGGGCCGCTGGAGCCCCCGGAGAAGCTCGGCATTCATGGAACCCA
>JBHIDB010000005.1:0-32979 GCA_046759865.1 Thermoplasmata archaeon | reverse complement strand
GTCGATCTTCCGTCAGCAGCGCGCAGTTCGCCATGCTCTCGATGACATGGACGCCGTGCATTAGCTTCATGCAATCCCCCGCCCATCATGGGGAATCTGGGCATTTAGGCCTTTGCACCATAGCCTCCCGGTGGGGTTAACTAAGGGACGCCCCTTTCCCGCCCGCCAAGGCGTGGGTCGGTTTCCTTGCTGGATCGCGTCCAACGGCGCTGGGAAGAACACTATGTGGCCGTCTCGAAGCGGAATCCCCTTCGGGGCACCCGGGCACTGTTGGCTTACAACTCCGTGATCGATCGGGTCCGGGTGCTTGACGAGGCATGGCTCGATGGGCTCGAAGCTCCCAAGGAGGTGCCCCCCCTTTTTGCCAAGGAGGTGGAGAACCTCGATGATCTGGCGCAAGGCCTCTCCCACTCCATCTCCCACGGGTTGGCCCTCGAGGTGCTCTGCGCAAGGGGAGTCATCCGGTTCCTGCAGAAGACGGGAGGTTTCGAGACCCGTCCGGGTGGCCAGGTGGCCACCGTTGCCCACCTCCTCTCCGACTTCGGGGCTGCCAGCGTGCTCGTCCATCCGGACCGTTTTAACTGGGAATTGGCCTCCCTCTACGCGGGGACGTCTGCCCAGGTTCCGCTTCAAATGGCCTCGAGCCTGGAGTACGCGCGGGCGGAGGAGTTCTATTGGGAGTGCGCCCCCGAGGAGCACTACATCCTGGAATACCCGGAAGGGCTCGCCTTTGGCGACGGCCCATCCCCCCGGGCCAACCGACTGATCGCGGCCCCCAGGACGCGTATCCAGTTCCATCCTGAGTGGGAACGCGCCTTGCCCGAGGCGGGACGGGCGTCCGACCTCTTCTTCCTCGCGGGGCTAAACCACATGGGCGAGGACTTCGAGGCGAGCTTCCGCCGGGTGCGCGAGCACATTCGAAGCGCGCAGTCGAGAAACCCGAAGCTGGCCGTGCATCTGGAGATGACCTCCACACCCGACCTCCGCAAGCGGGAAGCAATTCTGGACCAGGTCGTTCCACTCTTGGACAGCCTTAGCGTGAACGAGGCAGAGCTCGCGGACTTAGCGTTCCTCCTGGGCCTCCCGGATTGGGAGGCAGTGCGAAGCGATCCCACCCGGCAGCTGGAGGCCCTACACCTCCTCCGGGCCCTGGGCGTCCGGCGGGTCAACATGCACACGCTTGGCTACTACCTGACGCTCAGCCCCCACCCGGTGGAACGGGTCAGAACAGCGCACCTCTTCGCCGCCATCGTCGGCACGGGGCGGGCCCTTCTCGGGCGGAGTCCGGACCCCGGGGTCATTCCCCAGGCGCTGGAGGCTCCGCTGGCGGAGATGGGCTTCCGCGCGATGGAGAACCTTGCTGAGGGAATGGGGTTGGAAGGCGCCACGCGCTCGGCCGTCCTCGAAGACGGGTGGCATCGGGAGGAGGAGCTCGTAATCGTGCCGACCCGCCTGGTGGAGCGGCCCCGCTATACGGTGGGTCTTGGGGACACCATCTCCGGGGCGGCCGTCTTCGGGGAGGGATGGCCGTAGTCGGACTGGGTGGAGGCTACGTCTCACCCGCCTGCCGGAGGAGCCGTGCGGCGTCCTCCGGTGGGACCGAGTTGATGTAGAAACCCGTGCCTCGCTCGAATCCTGCCCGTTTAGAGAGCCGAGGGGTGATCTCCAGATGCCAGTGATAGTAGGGGTGGTTCTCGCCGTCGCTGGGCGCCGTGTGGATGTACCAGTTGAAGGGAGGGTTGTGGACCAGGGTGTCCAGTTTACGAAGGGTATCTCTGAGCAATTCCGCCATGGACCGCCTCTCCCGGACGCTGATCTCCTCGAAGCGAGTCCGGTGGCGGCGGGGAAGGATCCAGATTTCGAAGGGGAACCGGGAGGCGTAGGGGCAGAGGGCGACGAAGTCCTCGTTGACGGAGACCACCCGCTCGCTCGCGTCTAACTCCTCCTCGAGAATCCCGTCGTAGATGCACACTCCCCGCTCCCCGTGGAAGGCCTCAGCCCCACGCAACTCGTCTTGGATGCGTCGCGGCACGATGGGCGTTGCGATCAGCTGACTGTGGGTGTGAAACAGGGAAGCGCCTGCTTCCACCCCGTGGTTCTTGAAAATCAAGACGTACGTCAGGCGCGGGTCCTTGGCCAGGTCCGTACTCCGGGCCGTATATGCGCGAAGGACCTCCTGAATCTGGTGCTTCGAGAGGTCGGAGAAATCCTTGGCATGGTCCGGAGTCTCGATAATGATCTCGTGGGCCCCGACTCCCTCCATGGCGTGAAAGAGGTCGCTGACCTGAGCCCGCACTTCCCCCTCTGGGGTGAGGGCGGGGAATTGGTTCGGAATGCACCGAACCCGCCATGTGGAGCCGTCGGCCCCACCCGACCGGTAGGCGAGGATTTCGGGGGGTGTCATGTGCTCGCGGCCAGGACAGAAGGGACACGCTGCGGCGGAGTCTTCCAGCCTCACGGCGCCCTGCGTGTCGATGGGCCTTTGGGCACGGGCTGGGGCGAAGACGACCCACGTATCCGTGACGTAGTCCTTGCGGAGCTCCGGCACCTCTGGTCGAGGCTGGAAGCGAGGGTGGTAGATAAAGACCTGACTGGTACGCGAGACCCCTCAAGGGCCGAGGGTGGGCTTCCGTCGACGGAACGCCTCCGCGTAATCCTCACGGAAGGCCATGGCCTCCGGCAGTTCGTCAAACCACCGTACTTCCTCGACGCCCTCCCCTGGAACGGCTTCCTCCGACTCTGCCATCGCCTCAAACTGAAAGAGGAAGCCCTGAGCTACTTCCCGCCCGTCGGTGACCGTGAGGTCGAAGGTGCGAGTCAGGTCGAGGATCCCAACACGAAGGCCGACCTCCTCCCGGGCCTCACGCAGGAACGTCTCCTCCGGGCTCTCCCCCGGTAGGGCGCCACCGCCGGGGGCCACCCATTCGCGGCCCCACTCCGATCCGGGGTCGTGTCGGAGAAGTACGACCCTACCCACCCGGTTCCAGATCAGGCCCACCCCTCCCAGGTTGCCCCCTTCGACGCGCCGCAACCGGCGGACCTTCTGCGTGGACGCCTCCCACCTCCGCGCGAAGTGGGGCGCACCGCCATATCGGCTGACGAGGGCCTGCAGCGACTCGGGCATCTCCACGGGATCCCCTAGCCTTCGGCCAAGGAGGCGTAGAGGAGGGGGAGGAGAAGGCTCGCATCGCCCTCGACGGTGACCCGCTCGGCCCCCACTCCCACCTTCCCCCAGGAGACGGCCTCCCGGAGGCGTGCGCCAGATAGACTCCCGTCGTGCTCCACGGCAGTCGTCAGGTAGATGGCGTAGTCCAACCCGCCTCCGAACTGGTTCCACCAGAGGACGTGGTGCTTCGAGACGCCGCCCCCGATGACCAGGGCGCCCGAGCGCTCCGCGTTGTACACGCGGTCGGCCAACAGGGTCTCGTCCTGCATCGTGTCCACGAGGAACTCTGAGTGCTCCTGTCCGAAACTCCACAGGTGATAGCCGAAGGCGCCATCGGTGAGGGCAGGCACAAGGACGGGGATTCCGCTGCGTGCGCACCAATAGAGGAGCGATGACTCGTCGCCCAGTCGTTCCCCTGCCAACTCGAGCAACTTCCACCCGCTCATCCTCCGCTCGCCCTCATCCCAGAGGGCCTGGAAGAAGGAACGGAGTGTCCGTTCCAGCCCGGTCCCGTAGGCCTTGGAAGGCACGAGAACGTTGCCTAGCCGGAAGACCCCGGCCGCATGGAGGGCGGCGTCGTCCATCGAGAATGCGCCGTGGTAATAGTCGTCCCCCGTCCTCGCCAAGTCATGGTCGAGGGTCCCACACGTCGTGACGACCACGTTCACCATCTTCCGCCGGACAAGGTCCCGGAGGACGCCGCGGCAGCCCGTGGCCATGAGGGCGGCAGGGAAGGAGAGGAAGGTGATGCAGTCCTCATCGTCGATCATGGCCCGGAGGATGTCTCGGGCTCGAGCCAGCTTCACGGCCGTGAACCCCCCCGCCAATGCCATCTGATCGACGAGGTGGCGGCAGCTCACTCCCCCCTCCAAAGTGTAGTCCTGAACCTCCCGGTCCAGCGGGGGCTCCATGAGCCGCGTAGGGGGCCGCGTTAGAAAAGCGTTCCACTTGCGTCTTAGCGTTTCAGCCGCTCACGAAGCATCGCCAGGAGACGGGGGAATTCCTTACGCCAACGGAACCTGTGACCACAGGCCCGGCAGCTCGCCCATCCGTCGTCGTGGAATGCGACCCGCTCGGAATTGCAGGCGCGGCAGACGCCGACCGTGGGTTTTTCAACGCCGTGCCCGGTCCGCCGCTCGATGACCCGGGGGAGGAGTGCGTCAACGGCTCGCTTGGCCGCCTCGGCCTTGGCGAGGGCGCCAAGGTACTCACTGCGCCGAAAGAGATCGAGAGCTCCCCGGAGGAGGGCCTTAGGCTCCTCGATATCGATGCCGTAGGCGTTTGCCTCCTTCAGCGTCGGTTTCAGGCGTGCCACGAGTTCGCGAACCTGGGAGAAGTATTCCCGACGCATCGCCATGGCCCGGTCGATGTGGTCACGCTGGACCTCGAGAACGGCCGTCTCGCATCGTCGCGCAACCTCCTCACACAGGACAAGTTCGTTGCGCTCCAGCGCGGTCCACGCCTGTTGGACGAGTTTCCGAGGCCCGGTCATGGAGGGTCCGAGGGCCTCCGTCTCTTCGATGCGAGATTCCACGGCGCTGAGGTAATCTCGGAGTTCCTCGATCCGCCGGGCTCGCAGCTTCTCGACGGTCCTGTCGAACTGGCGAATCAGGCCAGTCGCCTTCTCGCGATCACCCAGGGTAGCCGCTCCGTCGGCCTGTGTGAGGAGATCCTGGGCCTCGCTCAGGTCGATCCGGAGGCCGCCCAGTTCTCGGAGCGCTGATTCCCGCTCTCCGAGGAGGTCTTGAACGTGGCCCACCTCCTCCATGTGTAGTTGGGCGGTAAGGCGTTGCAACTCCCGGATCTGCCGAGAGCACTGGAGAAGATTCCCCCCGTTGAATGCTTTCTGTGCTTCCCCAATGGTCGCCCGAAAGACTCGAGTCGACTCGTTGTTCCCGTAGTGGTCCGCGAGCTTCCGGGCCGCGAGTAGGGCCCGGGTGCATGCCCCGTCCATGTAGCGCCTGGTCCACTCGCCCACCAGGTTTAAGCCGTCCCGAGAAAGGGCGATGGCCGCCCGGTAGTCGCCTCGATCGAGGCGGTTGGCGGCCTCGATCCAAAGATCCTCGAGCTGGCCGAAGGGCGGGTCGGAGCTCGGGGAGATGTCCTCAAGGACCAATTCTGGGGGGTCCTCTAGAGACGAGGCCTCCGTCTCCCCCCGCTTGGCGCTCACCAGGAGGTCGATGAGATCGGATTTGCGCCGCTTGCCCTGGAGGTTGACCGACCACGCCTTGGCCTGGGACCGAAGCTCTTGGACGGTGAGGGAGCCCAAGGCCTCCCGGAGGGCCATCGCGTCCAGCTGTGCGAGAGGGGAGGCGTCCTCACTCTCCTCCCCAACCGCGGACGGAGAGTCCTCCGGAACCGGGGGAACCCACTCCTCCGAGCGGCGCTTCGGCTTCCGGCCCATCCCTGGAGCCTTGCAAAAGAGTTCGCTTAAAAGTTTCGTCGCTAGTTTGCCGCGGCGATTCCGGCTACTTCTCCTCGAGGACGGTGGCGATGTCCCGCTCCAGGGCCTCCACGAACTCCTTCGCTACCTCCTCCCGAACCTCGGTGGGAACGAGTTCGACTCCGAGTTTCGCCGCCGCCTTTGCCATGAGGACGAGGGCGGACGCTTCCCGCACCTTGGCCTCCATGAGGGCCGCGACTCCTCGCTTCAGCTCCTCCCGCAGGGCCGGGCGTTCCTCCAATCGAATCCGGATGTATCGCTTTACCTCGTCCCGCAAAAGATCCCGGACGGCCTCCAGCACCAGGTCTTCGGTGTGAACGATGCCCAAGGTGGTCTTCACCAGAGACCCAAGGGCCTCCTCCTCCGTCATGCCGGCCATCTAACTAGGGACAGGTTAAAAGGGTGTCCTTGGCGAAGGCCGCATAGAGGTGGGGGACTCATGCGTTGCGTCGGAATTAACCATCTACAGGCTTCACCCCGCAGGCCATCAGCATCACCTTCAGGGCGAAGGGTGAGGGGTTCGCAAGAAATCGATCCCACGCGGCCCGAACCTCCTCTAGGTCCATCTCCGACAGCCAACCGCCCTTGACCAGTCGCCTCAGACGGCCAAAACCAATCGGGGCGAGGAAGGTCTCCATACTCAGTCCTTCTGGGAGGGCATCGCTCGTGGTCGCCACTGCAACCGTCCTCGGGCCGGCCAGGCCCGCCGTTTCGAGGAGCCCTGGCAGCCGACGACCGATGTGGGCGTCCCCGCCTCTCTCGGTCAGCATCCGACCGAAAGCACGGAGAGCGGGTTTCAGTTCTGGGAGGGGAGGATCGAAGATGCCCCAGAGATCATGGTCGACGTCCGAGATGACCAACCTTCCCCCGGGCTTGAGGATTCGAAACGCCTCCCGAGCCGCCCGCAAGGGGTCGGAGAGGTACCGGAAGACGAGGCGAGCGTAGGCAAACTCGAACGCATTGTCCGGCAAGCCCGTATTGACCACGTCCGCCCGAAGGACGCGGAAGCCCTTGTGCCCCCGGCGACCGAGATACGCACGGGCACGCTCCACAGCGTTTTCTCTGATTTCGACGGACGTAATCGCGCTGGCAGGCAGGAAACGCAAGAGCAGATCCGTGACGATTCCGGGGCCGGAGCCCAGTTCGACGATGGCCATCCCATCGCGGAGGCCGAACCTCTGGAGTACTGGGATCTCCTTCTCCCAGTACATCCGTGTGTACGCGCGCATTCGATGACTTTCGGCCGGCGAGGCCGTTTCCGTCACGGGGGCCCCATCTGAGGGACCGGCAAAGTACCTTGGCGGCTCCAGGGGACAACGTTTTTATCAGTTCCTCTGGCTAGTCGAACGATGGTCAGGGCCAGCGGCCGTCCCGTCTTCCAGGACATCCGAAAGCTCTCTTTCGATTACGTCCCGGAGCGGATGCCCCATCGGGAGAAGCAGCTGAAGGCCTTGGAGACCTTCTTCCGCCCCGTGTTAGACGCCCACGTCGCCCAGAACGCCTTCCTCGTGGGGAACGTGGGAACGGGGAAGACCCACCTCTCGAAGCGGTTTGCGTTGGACTTCGAGCGAGAGGCCGCGCAACGCGACCGCACGGTACGCCACGTCATCGTGAACTGCCGCCAGCGCATGACGGACGACGCGGTTCTTCTGGCAATCCTGAAGGCGTGGGATGAGCGCTTTCCCGACCGGGGCTTCTCCATCCCGGAGAAGCTCAATGCCCTCCGCAAGCACCTGGAGCGGTCCCGGGCTCACATGATCGTCGTCCTCGACGAGGCGGATGTCCTTATTCGGAAGAGCTCCGACCTCATCTACGCCCTCACTCGCTTCGATGAGGAGTACAAGGCCCCCCGCGGGAGCGTGAGCGTCGTGCTTATCTCGCAGCGGGACGTCCTGCCGTTCCTGGATGCCGCGACCCTCAGCACGTTTCGGCGGAGTAACGTGGTGGAATTCGGGAAGTACGATCAGGAGGAGCTGGAGGACATTCTGCAGGACCGGGTGGAGACGGCCTTCTTCCCCGACGTGGTGCCGGGGGATGTGGTTCAGCTCATCGCCGATATCGCTGCGGAACAGGGGGACGCCCGGTACGCCATCGAGCTCCTGCAGAAGGCGGGGGAGCTGGCTCTGGACGAAAATCTACGCGAGGTCCACCCGGAGCAGGTCCGTGGGGCCCGTGCCGTGACCTACGCCCTCCTGAGCAAGGAGTCCCTCGAAGGCCTGGACGATCCGAAGAGGGTGGCCCTCCTGGCCATCGCCCGGAAGCTCGAGAAGAAGGCGTATGTCACTACCGGGGAGGCGGAGGAGGCCTACGCCCTGGTCTGCGAGGAGTACGGGGCCAAGAAGCGCAGCCATACGCAGTTCTGGAAGTACCTCCAGGACCTGGACCTTCTGGGCTTCGTTCGGGCCAAGCCGTCGGGAGAAGGGGTCACCGGAAAGACCACGATTATCTCCTTGCAGGAGGTCCCTGCGAGGGCCCTGATCGAAAGCTTGGAGGCTTCTCTCGCCCACTGAACCAGGCGACCGTATCGAGGTGGTACCCGTGCCTCAAAGGGACGAATCCCAGTCGATGTTCGAGATGGCCCGGATGATCGCGCACGGAGAACTCCCCCAACCGCCTGTCGCCGAGCTCATCGGCTTCCGCTTGGTGTCCATCGAACCGGGACGGGCGGTCATGGAAATGGAGGCGAACGAGCGTCACGCGAACCCGATGGGGACCCTCCACGGCGGAATCGTGTGCGACATCGCCGATGCGGCGATGGGTCTCGCCTACGCCAGCACCCTGGAGGCCGGGGAGAGCTTCGCGACCCTCGAGTTGAAGATCAACTTTCTTCGCCCGTTTTGGACGGGGGACTTGACAGCCGTAGGCCAGGTCCTACACGCGGGGCGTTCCGTCGGCGTGATGGAGTGCGATGTCGAAGACGGTGCGGGCCGCCTCGTCGCCCGGGCGACGAGCACGTGTATGATCCTTCGGGGCGAGCGTGCGAGGGGGCGTTGATGCCCCGAAAGGGGGAGAGTCGCCGGCTTGTTCTTGCAGTGGGACGACGCCTCAAACTTGATATTTCAGGCATCAGATTCCCGCCCTGGAGGAGCATGGGAGAGGAACCGAGAAGCCAAGAGGCCGGGTCTAGCTCGCCCTTGGAGGAGGGCCTCTACCTCCTTAAGGAGGCACGTCCGGGCCTGAGCTACCGCCTCTTCGTCCGCTTCCTCCGGGAGAACAGGGCCGGCCTCCTGATCTCGCGGCGTCATCCCTCCCGCGTAAAGAAAGAGGAGGCCCTTGGCCCCGCCCGCCACGTTTGGTTGAGCCACACGCCAGGGGAGGGCGTCCACAACCCCACCGCCCTCGCTGGCCTCAATCGCCTGATCGACGGCTTCTTGAAGGAGAACGGTCCGAGCGTCGTCCTCCTGGACGGCCTGGAATACCTCATGCTCCACAACGAGTTCGCACGGACCCTGCTGTTCGTCGAATACCTCAACGACCTTGTGGAGCCGTACCCCACCATCGTCATCCTCCCCGTCAACCCAGAGGCGCTGGATGCAAAGGAACTCGCTCTCCTAGAGCGCAATCTCGAAGTCCTCAGCGGCGGTGCCGTCCGTCGGGATCTGGAGCGCGAGGAATGGCTCCGGCTTCTGGATGGCGCGTAGGGGGGCGCTCTGGCGGGCGCATGGCGGCCGTCTACGACTCTTCCGCGCTGGCGCGTTGCCTGCCGATCACCGAATCCACGACCTCGAGGAACCCCTCCTCCTTCCCCTTCGGGATGGTGGCCCCGGAGGCGATGTTATGCCCGCCCCCCGAGCCACCCACGGCCTGGGCGCCTTCGCGCAGAGCCTCTGCCAGGTTCACACCCTGGCTAATGAGGTAGTCTGTCCCACGGGCGGACACCTTGGTCGATCCGTTCACGACGGCGAGGCCGAGAGTGGGTTTCTCCTGGTCGAGGAGGTACCGCATGGACACGCCTGCCACCGATCCCGCCAGGGTGGGGCCGTCCGCGTAGAAGAACTGAATGTGATCTTTCGCGAAGGCCCCGTCCTCCTCCACCTTGTGCAACCCACGGAGAAGGGCGGTCCAGTGTTTCTGCCGGAGCCCCTCGGCCTCCTCCCGCCCGCTGAAGTCTCCGAGGCTCAGGGCCATCCCTAGGGATTCTGCCCCCTGTCGCGAACACGCGTTCACGAGGGATTCGAGGTCGTCCACGTAGACCCCGTAGGGCGGATACCAATACTTCTCCTCGACGAGGTGCTGGACCGTCTCGGGACGAATCTCTTGCCCCACCAGGCGCAGGCTGAGGGCCGAGAGAAGGAGCTCCCGCTGGGGTGGGCCCATCTCCCGGAGACGCCCTGCGGGATCCACCCCGAGTTCGGAAAGAAATGCCTGGATCGCCTCCTCGCGCCCCGAGAGCCCCCGGAAGTAGGGACCCACGGAATAGTGGAGGGCCTCGGCAAGGGGGAGGTCAGCCAGGGCCGGGGCCGGTTCGGCCCGGAGGATTCCGCGTTCCATGGCCCGGCCGAAGAGCAGGGCGTTGATTCCTTTGAAGCCCCCGATGTGCTGGCGGTCCCCGATGCATCCCACAAGGGCAATTCCCGCGAGGTCAAGGTTGGACTCGTCCAGGGCCGCAGCGAGGAGGAAGGAAGTGGTGGCCCCACACGCATCCCGGGTGCCCTGCAGGCCGAAGAAATGAGGGTTCAGCTGGATGACCGTCTCGGAGTCCCGGAGGGGCTGGTGGTGATCCAGCACCACCACAGGCGTCTTGACCCCCTCCAAGAGATCCACCTGGGCGCTTCCCATATCGCTGACCAGCAGGATGTCCAACGCGTCCTCCGTCGCCCGGTCCAGGCGATCTTGGTTGAGCACATGAGACAGGGTGGCGTGCACCTCTTGATTTTCACGGAGGAGGGCGCGCGTCAGCACGGCCGCGGAGGCTGTGCCGTCGGCATCGTAGTGGCAGAGGACGCGGACCCGATCGGCCTCGCGCACGGTCTCGACGGCCTCTCCGAGACGCTCCCCCATCCCTTCGGGCAACCCGTCCTGGATCCAGCTCACGTTCCGGCCCCACCTACCGCATCTGCAGCTCCGTCGCCCGGCGGCGGTACTCCCACTCCTCGGGAAGGACCCCTTCTCGTTTGTAGTACCGGGCCAGGCGGCGAATCTTGGCCTCCACGAGTTCCAGGCTGCGCCGGTTGTGGATGTCTCGCCGGTGCTCCGCGAGGTGAGCGGTCAGTCGGAGAGCCTTGCCGACCAAGTTGTTGAGGTCCTCCGGGAGCTCCATGTCCACGCCACCTTCCCGGAGGATTTGTGTGATGGACTTCCCGGTAAGGAGCTTCACGCTGGGGATCCCGTGTTGGTCCCGCAAGCGGATGCCAATCTGGGCGCTCTGGAGACCCTCCTGGTGGAGTCTGTTGACCAGCTGTTCCACCTCCTTCGGCTTGGTGCTGGCCCAAGTCGGCGGCTCTTCGAGGTAGGGGCGCTTGGAGGAGGACTTCCCTTTCGTCCTTCGATGCATCCTGGCCATGAGGCTGTTTCCTCGGGTCGGGGTTCTAGGTGAATCCCCGTATTTAACGGATCTGACCAGGCGACCGAAGGAGGAGGGCGGCGTGGTCCTTTTGGTATGGAGAGAGGGGGACGACGCGGTCCACGAGGAGTCCTACGGCCTCAAGTTCCTTGCGCGCCCGCTCGAAGATTGTCTCCGGGGCAGCGGTCACGTCGACGCTTCGAGCCTTGACCATCAGGATGGCAAGACCGCCTTCTCGGAGGATGGGTAAGTTGCGAAGAAGAATCGCCGTCTGGTCGCGTTGCGCCACGTCCTGATAGAGGAGTTCGACGCCACCCAGGAGGTCGCGGTACCCCCCTGGTTCTCGCGCGTCGCCCATGAGGGGCACGATGTTTGCCCGTCCTTCCGCGAGGCGAAGGAGCTTCTCAAATGGTCGGGGTGCGACCTCGACCGCGTAGACCGCACCGCGTGGAACCAGGTCCGAGAGGTGGCTGGCAGTCGTACCGGTCCCCGCCCCCAAATACAGGAGGGAAGCGTCCTCCGCGATGGGGAGGGGAAAAGCGTGGAGGAGCAGGAGGGCGGCCAGCTTGCTCCGTCGCGGGCTCCACGCCCGAAATTCCCGTCCTCCCTCACGAACGAGCCGTTCCCCGTACAGCGACGTCCCTGGGACCAAGTTGGGGCTGAACAAGGTGTCCCCATCTTGGTAGATGCGTGGATGGGTCGTGGGCAGAAGGGGCACGCACGAGACATGGGGAGGGCGGGCAAAAGGATGGCGGAGTCGGTAGCGGAAGAGGCACAAACCCGTATTAGGCCGAGGCCGGTTCTTCCTCCGTGCTCTGGTTCCTCCTGCTTGGGGTCCTGTGGCGCGGCAAGCACGTCGAGGTCAGCCAGGCCGGAGTGAAGGTGGCGAAAGGCCTGAGGCGATACGCCGTCCCCCTAGAGGAGATTGTCGCAGTCTTTACCACGATGATGCCGAAGGGTAAGGACTTCCAGGAGGTCCTGGCCATCGAGTTTCTCTATGGCTCCGAGGGCGCGATCCTCGCCTTGGACCCCAGCTGGGGGTTCGACCTCGGCGAGGCCATGGCGGCCCTCCAAGAGGCCTTGGGGGAGCGGTGGGAAGAGCTCTATCTCGGCCACAAGCACGCCTCGGAGGTCCGTGGCCTCTTCTAGGGGCCGACCGATTGCAGAGCGTCCGACCTGATCTCCTCGGTCTTCCGCGAGCTGATCGGATCCAAGGAGAGGGCGCTGGTGAGGATGATCAAGATACACCGGGAGGCGGAGGGTAGGGCCTTGGCACTTGTCCGAGGCAGAAACCACCGGCTTCCCCGCTCCAGGGGGTAGACCGGTCCTCAAGCGGAGGGTACTTTCGACGACCTCCCCCTCAAGGCTATAAGGGCTCCGGCCTGCTAGGCCCGTCGGATGGGCGGTCTCGTCGCGGTCTCCGACGTTCACGAAGGTGTAAACTTTCCCTATCGCGTGGATCCGGAAACCGGGGTTTCGGCCCGGTCCCTCGACCTCCACGGGAACTTCGTCCGGGCCGCGGAATATGCCCTCGCCGAGGAGGCCGACCTCTTCGTGGTGACCGGCGACCTCTTTGACCGCACCCACGTCAGCCCCACCTTCCGGGAACTGGTGCGCCGGGACGTCATCGAACCCCTCGGGGAGGCCGGCATCCCGACCTGGCTGATCGCCGGCAACCACGACCAGCCTCGCATGTGGGCCCGCGGGACGTCCTTGGAGGACTTTCGCGGCTTCCCCCACGTGGAGGTCTTCCGCGAACCAGCCGTCCGGGACATATCCGTCGAAGGGGAGGCCGTCACGGCCCTCCTCCTTCCCTATCTGCACCCGGAACAGATTCTCGATCGGGTCCGGGAACGGCTGGGGGAGGACGTGTCGCGCGACCAGGTCGTCGAACTCGGCCGTCGGATGCTCCAAGAATGGATACGCAAGCGGGCCGAGGAGGCGCGCGGGGACCACGTTCTTCTCTTCGGCCACTACTACGTGGAGGGGGCCCTCGTGCGTTCCACGGCTTCTCCGGAGGTTCTTCCGGGGGAGTTCTCCCTGCGCCTCGGCGGGATTCCCGAAGCCGTCGACCTCGGCATCTTCGGCCACATTCACCTCCACCAGACGGTGAGCGATCGCGTGGTCTACGTAGGGGCGCCGGAACGCGTAGATTGGGGGGAGGAGGGGGATGACAAGGGCTTCCTGACGTACCGCCCGGAGGAGAACTGGGCCTTTCACCCGCTGCCAACCCGACCCATGATAAAGGTGGAAGTCGACCTCGGAGGGGAGGACGCCACCGAATCGATCCTCAAGGCCCTCCCAGAGGACCTCGCCGGGACCCTGCTGCGGCTCCAGGTCCGTCTGGCGGAGGGCCAGAGGCAACGGATCGACGAGACCGCCCTAGCGCGTCGCCTCTCCGAGGCCTTCCACTACGACGTGGCGTACCGTTACCGAGAGCGGGAGAAGGTCGCCGCGCCGGAGTTCACTCTGGATCCCCTCCGCCTGTTCCGGGAGTACGTCGAGCTGAATTACGGGGACCACGCGCGGAGAAGAGACATCTTGCGGGACGGGGAGGAGATTCTCCGGGAGGTCTTGGGGTGAGGACCCTGGAGTCCTTCTTGGACGAGACCACGCGGGAAACACGGGAGACCCTCGCCGTCGAGTCCGGATTCTCGGCGCCCGACGGAGGCTTGGTAATCGAGGAAGTCGAGATGAAGGGTTTCATGCGCTACCTCCGGAGGACGAACCCTCCTATCACCTTCCCGGAGACCTTCACCGTCATCACGGGTCCGACGGGAGCGGGCAAGACCTCGATTCTCGACGCGGTCACCTTCACCCTGTACAAGCGAAGCACGCGAACCGATCTGCGCACCATCAGAATCTCGGAGATCGTGCAGCCGGGCGGGTTCACTCGTGTGGGCTTCCAACAGGGCGGTGCGCGTTACGATGTGCGCCGGGGCATCGACGCCTCGGGAACCTCGTATCTTACCGTGCGCCGCGACGGAAAATCCCTTCGGGGCACGATTCCCGAATTAGAGGCCCTTCTGGAGGACATCGTAGGCCTGGATTACGACGGCTTCCGGAACTCCACCTTCGTGCGGCAGGAGGAGATGAAGGAGATTGGGGCAGAGGGACCCTCGAAGCGACTCGAGGTATTCCAGAAGCTCTTCCGGTTGGAGACCTTCGAGAAGGCCGCTGCAAAGGCGAAGGAACGCCTCGACGGCGTGCGTGTACGTATCGAGGGGGCAGAGGGGGAATCGAGGGCTTTACGCGACCAAGTCGTGAAGCTGCCCGAGAGGCGCGAGGGGGCCGCATCCTTGCGGGGCGTGGTAGCAACACAGCGCGCAGCCCTTCAGGACGCCGAGGGCCGTCTGGCCTCGCTGAAGGAGGAGTTCGCGAAGCGCGAGGGGGAGCACGAGGCATATCTCGAGGCGCGGGCGAAGCGGGAGGAACACCAGGCGTCCCTGGAGGACGTCGAGCGACGAATGCGAGAAAAGCGCTCTGTGAGGGGAGGCCTCCGGGATCTCCAGGAAAAAACGGTCGCCCTCGAGAGAGAAGCCGAGGCGCTGCGGAAACAGGAGGACACGATCAGGGCGCTCCTGGAGAGACAGCGCGACTTTGTCGTGCTCTCCACGGAGGTACGGGCTGCCCGAGACCGTCTGCGGGATGCGGAGGCCGATGCCGGGGCCGTGGAGGAGGAACTCGGACAGAAGGTCGCCGGTGCCGAGTCACGTCTCGCAGCCCTCTCCACGGAAGTGGGGGTCGAAGAGGCCTTCGGGGTCCTGCGACAGGAAGGATCCTTGGACGAGCGGGTGCGTCGCATCGACCAAGAGCTCGCGTGGCTCGCGGGAAGGGAAGAGCTCGTTGAGCGGTTAGAGCGGGAGCAGGCGACGAGTCGGGAGGCGCTTCGTGCCGTCCGACGCAAGGTCGAGGGAATCAATCGAGACACCTTCCTCTTCAGCGAGATTCAGGAGACGATTCGAGCGCTCCGGGCCGAGCTGGGGAAGAAACGCGCGGAGGCACGGAACCACCGAAAGAAGCTTAAGACTCGGGTCGAGGAACTACGAGAGAAGCGGGAGGCCATCGGGTTCGACGCCTCGGCGGCCGAACGGCTGGAGGTGCTCCAGGAGAAAGTGACCCACCTTCCCGAGGTGGAAGAGACGCTGCACAGGGCCCGAGACGAGCTCCAGAAGCTGGGGGGTGTCACCGGACAGCTTCACGAGATGGGTGAGCAGCGGCGGACGCTGGACGAAGCCCTCCAGGAGGATGCGAAGGTCCTCGACAGGCTGCAAGAGGCGGAGGCCCGCTACCAGGACCTCAACACGGAGCTGGAGACCGTTCGGCGGGACGTGGACGAGGCGACGAAAGTCCTCCTCCGGTCGCAAGGCGAGTTGAAGGCTGCCGAAGAGCGGGTTGTGGAACTCGAGGGGTTGGCGGCGAGGCTGCAGGCCCTCGAGGAGGGAATGGAAGAATTGCGCGACCGGGCCGAGGTCTATACGGTCCTAAAGGACGGGGTGTTCCACCGCAAGGGCGTAGTCATGCACGCCGTCAACCGCTTGCTGCCGGAACTCCAGATTGAGACGACCCGGAACTTGGATGACCTGACGGATGGCCGGTTACGGAGGGTCCGGCTGGAGACCCATGAGGAGGCGGGCGGCTATGGGATCCGTATCCTCGTGGAGGGAGTGGACGGGGAGTGGCACGACGTGGGCATCTTCAGCGGGGGCGAACGGACGCAGATCAACGCGGCCTTGCGTTTCGCCATTGCCAAGGAGTTGGCGAGCATGCCCCAGGTCGGCCGTACCTACGGCCGAATGAAGACCCTCTTCATCGATGAAGGGGACCTGGGCTCCCTAGACACGGAGAGGTCCCGCGAGCTCTTCGTTGCCAAGCTCTTCAAAATGGGAGCGTTTTTCGACAAGGTCATCCTCATCACACACCTCGCAGAGGTCGCCGAGCGGTTCCCCGGTCGGGTCCACGTCACCATGACCCCTGAGGGAGAGTCCCGCGCCGAGGTGGTCGCCTGAATGTCCTCGACGACCTGCGCCGAGGCTTGAGCCGGGTCCTGGAGTACAACCAACGTGTGGCTCCGAGGCCTTCCTTCGAGGCCATCCCCTTCGAGGCAGCGGAGACCCCGCGGGACCTGGTAGCGGTGGATGGGTCGTACAGCTTCCTCTGGAACAGCTCCTCCCTTTGGCTCGCTGTGGTGAAGGTAGGCGCCCTCCACTATCGGGACGGTCGGATTCAGGGCATCGAGAAACTCGAGAAGCCGATGGTCATCTCGACGCGGGAGGGATTCACCCCCGAAGACGACCTGCAGGCCACGATTTTCCGGCTGACGCGCGGAGCAAAGGAGCAGCACCGGGAGATGGTCAATGAGCTTCGGAAGGTCTACGAGCACCAGATCGCGCTGGAGGCAGCCCGTTCAGGGAAGGACCTAATCCTGGCTTTGGATGGGAGCCTGGCCTCCTTCCCCAAGGAGACGGACCGATTGGGGGATGTGGTACGGGCCTGTGAGGAGGGAGGGCACCACCTGATCGGGGTCTCCAAGGACTCCACGACCCACGCCTTTGGATCACCCCTCACCGACGAGGAGCTCCTTCGAAGCCACAAGGGGAGGGCTTACGTGCGGGTGCCGGAGGAGTTCGAACGACGGCAACGGGGCCTCCTGCACGGCGACGTCTACTTCGCCCGGCTGCACCCTCAGGCGCCGAAGTGGTTTCGGGTCGACATCGGGACCCGCAAAGAAGCGCCTGGGGAGGCTTTGGCGGAGCTGGCCGCCTACTGCGCCTCCTCGCTCTGCGTGGGCTATCCGCGTCCCCTCTTCGAGGCCCACCGCTTCGCCGTGACGATTCGGCAGATGCGTGAAATGTACGAGGACGCGATCGTCAAGGAGGGCATCCGCCTCGGAATGCCTCTCCCCCTGCTCGTGGACGGACTGACCAGCATGGAGGGGGCGCGTCACGGGGCCTTTCACGAGTACCTGGACAAGGTCACGAGGGAGCTAAAGTGAAAATTGGCGAGGTCGTCTCCGCCTCGGCGCTCCGGGGGCTGGAGGCCAAGCTGGACCTGGAAAACCCGGAGGACCTCCGCATTGGATACCCCGTTATCGTCGAGGGCCGTCGGTACGATTTCTATTGCCTGGTGGAGGACGTGGTCAACGAGCCCTCCCACATCGCCGAGCGGCTGGCAGGCTCCCGCCTCCGGGACACCGTGATGCCCACGGGGATGGAGGAGGGTTACGGGGGCCCCATCTTCTACGCCAAGGCTGTCCTCAAGCCCATCCAGCTCATCGAGAAGGAGACGGGCCGGCTGTCCGAGCCCCAGACCATCCCGCCCTACTTCTCCGAGGCCAGGCACGCCCGGGAGACGGACGTGGAACTCATCTACGAGAAAACCCCCCGGTCGGCCCCCCTGGGCACGATTCGGGGTGTCACCCAGTTCTACGTGCACCTGGACTTCGATAGGCTCAGCGAGAAGCCCTTCGCGATCTTCGGGCGGACGGGGATGGGCAAGTCCATCCTCAACAAGCTCGTCTGCCTGGGCATCCTCGGGGGAAACGTGGCCTCGGTCCTCGTCTTCGACATGCACGGGGAGTACGGTGTCTACTCCCGAACCGACAAGACAGAGGGCTTGAAGTTCTACTTTCCCGAGCGGGTGGAGGTCCTCTCCCTGGACCCGAAGAACAAGGAGGCACGCCCTTTCCTCATCAACGCCGAGGAGATTCGCCCGCAGGATCTCATTGTGGCCCTGCAGGACCTGAACCAGAACATGATCGACGCGATCTACGAGATCGCGAAGCGCCGGCGTACCAACCTGATGGCCGCGATCCAAGAGGCGGAGCCTGAGGAGTTCGACGAGAGCCGGGTCCACCCCACGGTCCTCAACGCCTTGAAGCGGCGGGTGCGCCGTCTTGAGCGGCTCCCCTTCCTCCGTCCCACGGCGAAGGACGCCTTCTCCACCATGGTCGCTCTCGTGCGCCAGGGGAAGTCCCTCGTCCTAGACTTCGGCGACTTCGGGACCGACGAGATGGTGTATCTGTTCGTCGCGAACGTCCTGGCCCGCCGCTTCTTCGACATCTACACGGAGAGGAACGAGGAGTTCCCCCGCCTCACCGTGTTCCTGGAGGAGGCCCATAAGTTCCTGGACCCGAATATCGCCAGCTACACGATCTTCAGCAAGCTGGCCCGGGAGACCCGGAAGTTCAACCTGATCCTCGCGCTGGTGGACCAGCGCCCTTCGAAGATCGACGACGAGGTGCGCAGCCAACTGGCCAACCGCCTTGTCATGTCCCTCAAGGAACCCAGCGACGTGACCTCCTCCCTGGCCGGCGTGCCCGACCGGTCCATGTGGGAAAACATCGTCTCTACGATTCCTGCCCGCGTTGTTGCCGTGTTGGGAGACGCCATCCGCATCCCCACCGTCATCGACGTGATGCGTTACGACGACCTGAACGTCCGAGACCACCTCATGGGGGGAGGGGCGACCCACCCGAAGCTGGAGAAGCTCGCCGCCCGGACGGACGAGGTGCTCGAATCCTGAGAGCGGTGGAGCGGCACCCAAAACTATAATGGGGACCCTGCCCCCGGTTCCCTCGAGGTCCTTGCTCCAAGTCTTCGAACCTCTCCCCTTCCTCGCTCTCTCCTTCACCTCTTCCGTCTACCTGGCGGTGGGGGTCGTCCTCGCCTACCTCGGCCGGGCGATTTGGGGCCGCCTCATGACCCTCATCGGCCTCATCCTCGGCGGGTCCGTCGGGTACCAGCTCGGCATCCTTATCGTCCCCGGATTCGGGGGCATCGCCCTGGCCATCGTGGGTGCCCTCCTGGGCGCCATGGCTTTCACTTGGCTCGTGGAGGTCGCCCTGGCGGGGATGGCGGGATTCCTGGGCCTTTACGTGAGCTACCGTAGTTTCGTCGACCTCGCTCTTCTTGAGCCCGGCCTTGCCCTCGTCGTGGGCCTCCTGATTATGCTCGTAGTCTTCTCCTTCGCCTTCTACTACATGGATCGAATCATGAGCTACGTCACCGCCCTCGTGGGGGCGGTGCTGGCGGGCGTCGGTCTCTTCCTCCTGACCAACGACCTCCCCCTCAGCGTCTCAGCGGCCTTGGGGATGGGGATCTCCGGGGCGGTGGTGCAGGAACTCCTCGTCAAACCCTATGTGGCCCGGCTGAGGAAGGCCCCCCGGCCGGCGGGGCATCCGCGTAAGGAATAGCCACTTTCGGCGACCCCCCTCCTCCCCCGACTTATACCTCCCTCCCCGTCCCATACCCGAGACCGTTCCGACTGGAGGACACATGGAGATGGAGTTGAGGGCCAGCCCTCCCCGGCTTTACACGGGGAACCGGGTCCTCGACGGGTTCCTGGGCGGCTTCGCCCCCGGTCGCCTCGCATTCCTCAACAGCGCCAGCCCCTTCGTCCACGATCTCGTCTTCACACTGACCGTTCGCCACGTGCTGGACTTCGACCGGGGGGTGGTCTTCGTGGACGGGGGGAACTCCATCAACCCCTACACCCTCGCCTCCCTGGCCAAGCGGTTTGGGAGCACCCGGCAGGAGGTGCTGGGCCGCATCCGGGTCGCCCGGGCCTTCACGGTTTATCAGATGACCTCCCTCCTCCTGGAGTCCCTGGAGGAGGAGGTGCGGGCGGGCCCGGGTCTGCTGGTCCTCTCCCGGCTCCCCGACCTCTTCCTGGACGAGGAGGTGGAGTACCAGGAGGCGTACCACCTGCTCCGCCGAGGCCTGCGAAAGGTGGACGAGCTCGTGCGGGAGGAGGAGCTCATCGGGCTCATGACGAACCTCGGCCTGTCGCAGCTCTTCCGGCGGCGGGGTGTGGGAAACCTCCTCCACCAGATGGCGGATCGGACCCTCCGGATCCGCTACGTCAAGGGGGGCCTCCTCCTCTCCCTGCCGGAAGAGGGGAGGAGTCTCCGCTTCCTTCCCGTCCGTCCCGATCAGGCCGTGCTGGAGGACTACGGGGACGTGGAGCTCGGCACAATGGTCGTGCCCAAGGTCCTGCGTGGCACGCTTCGGGAGACGCGGAGTCGAACGCGACAAGCCGAGCTCCCCGCCTTCTCCTGACGTGGGGGCCACTTTCGCTCACCTCCCCCGGGTCCTTAAGGAAGGCGAATCCGTCGAACGACCATGGGCCGGACGGTTCCCACGTACCGCCTGCACCTGGAGGGCATACTGGGCTCCTGGATGGACTACCGACGCGCCTTGCGGGAAAAGGACCGGACGCTCTTCGACGCGGTGGTCCTGAAAGCGCGGCAGCACGCCTCGGCCGCCAGCTTCTGCGCGCACTTGGATCCCATCGAGACCGCGCTCCTCTCGGTCTTGATCGAGATGCAACGGGAGATTCGGGAGCTCAAGGCACGAAGGGCGCCGGAGTAGTGCCGAATCAGGCAAAGACGATCTCGGTTTCCCGTCCGAGGAAGCGTCCCAGGTCCGTCGCCTCCGCTTTCACGACCCGCCGGACCGCCCCGTCGAGGGACCCGAACGGCTCCACCCTAACCGTCAACCGCTTCCGACCCCCTTTCTGGGTCCAAACCCCGGCGACCCGACCCTCGACGAGGACCACCTGAGAGATCCAGCCCGCCTTTCGGTAGACCCGCTTGTAATGCGTTGGGTCTACCAGGTGCCCCTTGTCCTTGTGCCCCAAAAGGTAGACGTCGAAGTATGGGAGCAGGCGGATGGAGGGCTCCGCCTCCGGCTCGGTGCGAAACTCGTCGAGCTCCGTGGCCAGCAGATACGCCTCCTTGCCGTCCACCATGACCGCCTGGAGATCATCCCCCGCTCGCTCCCAGATCCCTCGGATGAGCCCCATTCGCATTCCCGACCAGGCCGAAAAGTCCTGGGGGGTCGCCGGCCCGTAGGCGTGGAGGTACCGGTAGAGCAGCTCCGTTTCCGCCTCCTCCGGCGGGCTCGTGGGCCGTTGGCCCAGCCAATCGTCCAGCAGGACGAATGTTATCTCCTGCCCTCGGTTCGGGCCAAAGCAGACCTTCCCCTCGATGGTAGCCAGGCGTACCACCCCGCCATACCCGTGTTCCACCCACTTCCGGGCCCGCTCGCCTACCCGCTCCACGACGGCCTCGCCCAGTTCACGGCGCGTCAGGGGACCGGAAGCCAGGGCCTCCTCCGCGGCACGAGGCATCCGGCCCAGGTCCTCTTCCGATAGGCCGTAGCGGCGCATCCACTGCCGTTCCCGGAAGAGCCCCTCTCGGCGAAGGCCCGCGAGGTAGACGCCCAGGTCATCGGCGGGGAGCAGGTGGACGGTCCCCCGCATGACCCAAACTTTGACCAGGGTTCGGTCTTCCCAGAGCGCCCTCTCTATGTCCTGGGGCGTCAATGCCCTGACCCGAGCCCAGAGGGACGCTCTGGCTGCGGTTTCGACCTGGGCCTGAATGCCTCCGACATCTCGGGCCACGTCAGGAACGTGGTCCCGGGGTGCCCGCTGTCGGAGGTGATGATGACGGACCCGAAACGCCGTGACCTCGGCGGAGGAAAGTTCGATCGAGGAGCGATCCTTCGTATCCATTACCCTCCGAGGGGGTCGCGGGTCGGACCGAATCGGCCCCCCGAACTCTGCCAAGGTGTGCCGGAAACCTTAAAGATGCCATATTTCATGATATTCTAATGGTAACGGGGGAGCGAATCGCGGAGATTCTCGAGGGCTATGACGAGATCGTCATCGCCACCGTCTGCTCCCACTCCTCTCTCCAGATTTTCCATGGCGCCCGTCAAGAGGGCTTCCGCACCCTGGGCATAGCCTTCGGCGAGCAGCCGAAGTTCTACGACGCCTTTCCCCGGGCCCGCCCCGACGACTTCCTGATCGTGGATGCTTATGAGGACCTCCCGCGCCACACGGACGAGCTCGTGGACCTACGTGTCCTGGCCGTCCCACACGGCTCCTTCGTCGAGTACCTGGGGGCGCAGGCGTTCGCCGACCTCGAAGTTCCCACATTCGGGAACCGCCGGGTCATTGGGTGGGAATCCGACCGGGACAAGCAGCGGTACTGGCTCTCCCAGGCGGGGGTCGACATGCCGGCGAAGATCGACCGCCCCGACGCCATCGATCACCCTGTGTTCGTGAAGTACTATGGGGCGAAGGGCGGCCGTGGGTCCTTCATCGCGAAGAACTACGACGACTTCCTGGAACACGTCGATAAGAGCCAGCCGTACACAATCCAAGAGTACGTCGTGGGCACCCGCTACTACCTTCAGTTCTTCTACTCTCCCCTTGGAGAGGATGGATACCGGCTGAGCAAAGGTAGCCTGGAGGTCATGGGCGTCGACCGGCGGGACGAGTCCAACATCGACGAGATGTACAAGCTAGGCGCCCAGGAGGGCCTCAAGAAGCTAGGTGTCTATCCCACGTTCATCGTGACGGGAAACGTCCCCGTCGTCTTGCGGGAATCCCTCCTCCCGCAGGCGGTGGAGATGGGGGAAAAGGTGGTGGAGACATCCCTCGAACTCTTCGGGGGGATGATCGGCCCCTTCTGCCTCGAGACCATCGTGACGGACCAGCTCCAATTCAAGGTCTTCGAGATTTCGAGCAGAATCGTCGCCGGGACGAACCTCTTCATGAGCGGAAGTCCCTACTCCGAGCTCCGAGAGCCCGGGATGTCCACGGGGCGCCGCATCGCCCGAGAGGTCCGGCGGGCGGAGGAGGCGGGGACCCTCCTCGAGATTGTCTCCTAGCGCGAGGTCCGTCGGAAGAGCCTCCGCTGGTTTTTCTTCTCGATTCTGAGGCCGATACGATTTTATCGTGGCGAGGCGAGGCCTGGCTCCGTGACCAGCCACGATCTCTTGGTCTCGACGGTGATCGTCGTGGCGCTCATGACGGTGGCCCTGGTAGGCATGTTTCTCTGGCTGCGCCTATTGCGGTCTGGCTACTTCCACAGGCGGCGTCAGGCTCGGGAGGCGGAGGTCGTGGAAGCCGATCGGGCGTTCAACGCCCTGATTACCTCGGAGGCGATCTCCCGCGAGCTGCAGGAGAAGGGCATTCAGAGCCCACAGGCCGCGGCCCTGGTCGAAGAGGCGCGCCAGGCTTACGCCGGGGGGAACCAGGGGGAAGCGGAGGCTCTCTCCTCCCAGGCACGTATGCTTCTCCTAGAGATCCTGCAGGAGGATCACCCGGACCACGCAGCAGCGCGGGCCGGGGAGGTTCCGGAGACCAAGCCGGTCCTGGGCAAGGAGTTCCCCAAGCACTACATGGAGGCGAAGTTCCTCCTCACCACGATCGAGGCGCGGGTAAAACGGACGAAGAAGGACTCCAAACGAGGAAAGAAGGTGCGGGACCTCTGGACGAGGGCGAACTCCGCGTACGAGAAGGAACACTACTCAGACGCCCTGACGTACGCCGTCCAGTGTCGCCGGCTCTTGGACGGGATGGCACCGAAGGCGCGAAAACCGCGTCCGAGGTGCCCCCAATGCGGAACACTGGTCGCAAAGTCGGACGACTTCTGCGGGAAGTGTGGGGCCAATCTCAAGGGACCCGTAGGCTGCCAGGCGTGCGGCGCGCCCGTAGAGGAGAGGGACCGGTTCTGTCGGAAGTGTGGGGCCGCCGTCGAAGTCCTGGTTTCCACGTCCTGAATCTCCGGGTCCTCCGTTAGGATTCTGCCAACCCCGACCCGAGAACATTATTATTGATGGGCTAAGTGCCATCCTGTGGTGTCATGAGCCAGGAGATTGAAGAGGTTATGACCACCGTCCTTCGGGAGGACCAGGTTTCCGCCATTGTAACCCTCAAGGTGGACACCAAGGAGGCCGACCGCATCGCGGCGGAGATCACCCAGTTTGAGCCCATCGAGGATCTCTTTCTTGTGACGGGGGATACCGACATCATCGCCAAGGCGCGGTTCAAGGACTATAAGGAGTTGAAGGAGTTCCTCCTGAAGTCCCTCGCCCCCATTTCGGGTATCAGGGATACCAAAACGCTAATTGTAGTCATGACATACAAAGAGCGCGGAGTGGCCCAGTGAGTCCGGCCAGCGTCCTAAATTGCGAAGTGGAGAGAGCACAATGGAGACTGAGGAAAGGCTCAAGCAGATTCTCGACGTCCTCGGCCAGCTGGCGGAGGATACCTCGGTCCCCCGCAACATCCGTCGGGGCGCGCTCAACGCCCGGGAACTTTTGGTGAAGAAGGAGGACGCGCTGGACGTGCGGGCGGCCAGCGCCATCTTCATCCTCGACGAGCTGGCCAACGATCCGAACATTCCCCTCCACGGGCGGACCCTGATCTGGAACGTGATCAGTCAGTTGGAAACGGTGAAGTAGGGACGTTCCTCCCCGGTGTCCCCGGTCTTGGGCAATCATGGATATCGGACCTCAGCTTCCTAGGTAACGATGGCTCGCACCCGGGGACCCATGGAAGGGAAGACCTGTCTGGTGACGGGCGCGAATTCGGGCATCGGGAGAGCCACCGCCAGGGGGCTGGCGTCGATGGGCGCTCACGTCGTGATGGTTTCGCGGAATCGCCAGCGCGGCGAGCTGGCCCAGGCGGAAATCCAGTCCTCGTTTCCGGATTCCTCCGTCCACCTGCTTCTCGCCGACCTATCCGACCAAGACGCCGTTCGAAGCCTGGCCACCGAGATCGGGAAGACATACGAGTCGCTCCACGTCCTCGTGAATAACGCAGGGGTCCTGATCAACCCGCGGCAGGAGACTGTTGATGGATTGGAGTACACTTTTGCCCTCAACCATCTGGCTCCCTTCTTGCTGACGAACCTCCTCCGGGATATGCTCACGGCCTCCGCCCCGGCCCGAATTGTCAATGTCACCTCTGAAGCCCACGCGATGGGACGAATTCACTTCGACGATCTCCAAGGGCTCCATCGGTACCGAGGGCTGGGCGCCTACAACCAGTCCAAGCTCGGAAACGTCCTGTTCACCTACGAACTGGCGCGCCAGCTGGCGGACTCGGGCGTGACGGTGAACTGCGTCCATCCTGGCGGCGTCAACACGAACTTTGGGAACAATGCCAAGGGGGCCTTCGCCGCTATGTTCCGGTTGCTCAAACCCTTCATGCGGAGCCCTGAGAAGGGCGCAGAAACCGTTCTCTTCGCTGCGACGGCGCCCGAGTTGGAGGGCGTGACCGGGCTGTACCTAATCGACAAAGAGGCGAGGGCCTCCTCACGGCGTTCTTACGATGAGAATCTGGCGAGGCGAGTCTGGGACGTGAGCGCCCGCCTGACGAGTCTCGAAGGGACCGCGGCGCCTGTCAATCCTTAGATAGCCCCGGGTCCTCCCATCTGCGGCGCGGCCGTGGTCTAGCGGTCAGGACAGAGGCCCCCCAAGCCTCTAGCTCGGGTTCAAATCCCGGCGGCCGCATCTCCGGACAATCCCTGCTCGGGTGCGTGCCGAATCCTTATGCCCACGAACCCATCCATCAGCCGTGGCCTCGCCGCAACCCCTGACCTGGCAGCTTACGGTCTCCGCATTCCTTGCGATCACAGGCATCCTGCTCCTCGCGGCGGCGTTCAGTCCGGACAGCCCGGCCCCGTTTCCAGCTATCTTTGGCTCAGGGCTCCTTGCCCTCGCGGGCGCTGTGATCTTCTTTCGCAAGCACTTTGTCTACCTGCGGGGCCGGGAGCCCGAGTGAGGCGGAACGGCCCTCAATCGCGCGGAGGAAAACCGGTTCCGCCTGCTTTATAGCGGGGAGGGCTTTCGTAGCGCCGGCCGCCATGCAGGAACTGGCCTGGCACAGCCTCTCGGTCGACGAAGCCTGGGCACGGGCTGAGTCCTCCCCTCAAGGGCTCTCCCAGGCGGAGGCCGAGAGCCGTCTGAAGCGGGACGGTCCCAACGAATTGCAGGAGGTAGAGGCCGTCTCCCCCCTCCTCCTCTTCGCCCAGCAGTTTGTCCACCCCTTGGTCATCATCCTGATCGTAGCTGCCGGCATCGCCGCCCTTCTCCAAGAGATCCTGGACGCGGCGATCATCGCCTTGATCGTTGTCTTCAACGCTATTTTTGGCTTCGTCCAGGAGTATCGGGCGGAGCGGGCCATTCAGGCCCTCAAGCAGCTCACGGCCCCGAAGGCGCATGTCCTCCGGGACGAGGAGGAGGTCACCGTCCCGACCCGGGAACTCGTGGTGGGGGACGTGGTCCTCCTGAGTGCGGGGAGCAAGGTGCCCGCGGATCTCCGCCTCTTCGAGGTGGCGAACCTCTTGGTCAACGAGGCGTCTCTAACTGGGGAGTCCGTCGCAGTCCACAAACGGTTGGACCCCGTGCCCGAGGGTGTCCCCCTGGGGGATCGGACGAACCTCTCCTTCATGGGGACCGTAGCGAACGTGGGCCGCGGCCGGGGACTCGTGGTGGCCACCGGGATGGCCACGGAACTCGGTCGCATCGCGGGCATGGTCCAAGAGGAACCGGTGCCCCAGACCCCCCTCCAGCGCCAGCTTGCTCGCTTCGCCAAGCAGCTGGGTCTGGCTATCCTGGCCGTGGTTCTCTTCGTCTTCTTGGTGGGCTACCTCCGGGATCCGGACGCCATCGTCGAGCTGTTCCTAACTGCCGTGGCCCTCGCCGTGGCGGCGATCCCCGAGGCCCTGCCGGCGGTGGTTACCGTGGGCCTCGCCCTCGGGCTTCGGCGAATGGCCCGCCGGAACGCGCTCATTCGACGACTGCCGGCCGTCGAGGCACTCGGGGGGACGACGGTCATTTGCTCTGACAAGACAGGCACGCTGACCACGGGACAGATGAACATCCGAATCGTCGCGGTGGGCGACCGAGAGTATGAGGTCGTGGGGGAGGGCTTTGCCCCCGATGGGGTCTACCGCCTGCAGGGACAGGCGGTCGATCCGACAGATGACGAGGGCCTCATGCGTCTCCTGAGCGCCGCCCTCCTCGACAACGACGCGCGCCTCGTCCAAGAAGGTCGCCAGTGGACGGTCCTGGGGGATCCCACGGAAGGCGCCCTCCTCGTCGCCGCGATGCGGGCGGGGCTCCGGCCCGAAGTCTTGGAGGCGGAGTTGCCCCGGGTGGCGGAGGTCCCTTTCACATCGGAGCGAAAACGGATGACCACCATCCACGCCCCGGTAGACGCCGAGACCATCGCCGAGCTGCGGGCCCGTGGGGACGAAACACTCGAGCTCCTCGGAGAGGTTTCGGGGAAAGTGGCCTGGACGAAGGGTGCTCCCGAGGCCGTGTTGGACCGCTGCACGGGTGTGTATTCTGACGGGCAAACCGTTTCCCTGACGGAGGAGGACCGCGAGACCATTCTCGAGCGGGCCCAGTCCTTGGCGGGACAGGCGCACCGGGTCTTGGCTCTGGCCTACCGGGAGCTGCCGGACCAGCTCGCTGACCTGGGGGAGGAGACGGTGGAGACGGACCTGGTCTACCTGGGCTTGGTGGGGATGATGGACGCCCCCCGGCAGGATGCGATTGAGGCAGTCCAGCAGAGCAAGGAGGCGGGGATCGAGGTCGTCATGATTACGGGAGACCACCTGCTTACGGCCGAAGCTGTCGCCCGGGAGATGGGCATTCTGGAGGAGGGGGATGAGGTCCTGGCCGCTGCCGACCTCGATCGCCTGACCGTGGAGGAGCTGGCGGAGCGGGTAGAGCGTGTCAAGGTCTACGCCCGGGTCTCTCCCGAACATAAGGTCAAGATCGTGAGGGCCTGGAAGCGCAAGGGGGCCGTGGTGGCTATGACCGGAGATGGGGTGAACGATGCCCCGGCCCTTCGGCGCTCCGACATCGGCATCGCCATGGGAATTACGGGGACCGATGTGGCGAAGGAGTCATCAGACGTCGTGCTCACGGACGACAACTTTGCCTCTATTTCCGTGGCCGTCGAAGAGGGGCGCGGGGTTTACGAGAACATTCGGAAGTTCGTCCGGTACCTCCTGAGCACGAATTCGGGCGAGGTCATGATCATCTTCGCCGCCGCGGCCGTCTTCCTTCCGCTGCCCCTCCTTCCCCTCCAAATCCTATGGATCAACCTCATCACCGACGGCTTCCCCGCTCTCGCCTTAGGGGTCGAGCCCAAAGAGAGAGGCCTGATGGATCGTCCCCCCCGGAACCCTCGGGCCGGGATCCTCTCCGGCGACATGGGCTTCCACATCATCTGGGTAGGTCTCCTTATGACAGCGGGCTCCCTCGGCCTATTCCTATGGGCCTTGGAGCGGGATGGCTTAGACTTCGCCCGATCCCTGACATTCTACACGGTGGCGATGTTCCAGGTCTTCCACGTCCTGGCCATCCGCGTCTCCCGCGAGTCTGTGTTCACGGCAGGTTTCTTCGGAAATCCATGGCTCATCGGGGCCGTCGCCCTGACCGCTGGCCTGCAGCTGGCCGTCATCTACGTCCCCTTCCTTCAGGAGGCCTTCCGAACCGTAGGCCTGCCGCTGGCGGACCTCCTGATCGCCACCTTGGTGGCTTCCAGTGTCTTCTTCGCGGTGGAGCTCGAGAAGGGCATCCGGCGCCGGGGGGAAGGCTATACCCCGCTCCGGATTGAGCAACCCCGTGAAGCCCCTGGTGGTTGACGGGTCTACGGGGGAGGGCGGCGGACAGATTTTCCGCCTCTCGCTGGCTCTGTCGGCCCTTACCGGCCGTCGCGTCCGCGTGACCCGCATCCGAGCCGGGCGACCCAAGCCGGGTCTCGCCAGGCAGCACTTGGTGGCCGCAGAGGCTCTGATGGATCTCTGCCGTGGGGAAGCCGAGGGATTGGAGCTGGGCTCCACGTCGGTGGCGTTCCGGCCACGAGGAATCCGCGGCGGACGATTGAACGTGGACGTGGGCACCGCGGGGAGCGTGACGTTGGTCTTACAGGCGGTCCTGGTTCCGGCCCTCTTCGCCGCCCAGCCGACGACGTTGACGATCCGGGGGGGCACCGACGTGCGTTGGTCCCCGCCGGCGGAGTACACGCGCAGTGTCTTTCTCCCTCTCCTCGCGGGAATGGGAGGAAACGCGTCCTTCCAGGTGCGACGACGAGGCTACTATCCCCGAGGAGGCGGCCGCGTCCGCGCCGACATCGCGCCGGTGTCCTCCCTCACGCCCTTTCCGGGGGAGGCCATGGGCCAGCTCCTGCGCATCGGTGGATATGCCCATGCATCGAACCTCCCGACACATGTGGCGGAGAGGATGAAGGGGAGGAGTGAGGAGATTCTGGCTGACTTCCAGCCCATCGCCATCGAGGCTTTCACCTATGGCGACCGGGAGGCGGAAGGACGCGGCGGTGCCTTGGTCCTCTGGGCGAAGACGACTGCGTCCCGCATCGGGGCGAGTGCCGTCGCTGAGAAGGGGGTCTCCGCCGAAACTCTGGCGGACCGCGCGGCGAGGGAGCTGCGGAACGACCTCCGAGCCGAGGTGACCCTGGATCGTTACGCCGCCGATCAGCTTCTCCCCTACATGGCCCTAGCGTCCGGAACCTCCGTCTTCTGGGTTCGAGAGGTGTCGAACCACCTGAGAACACTCTTCTGGCTCCTTCCCCAGTTCCTAGACGTGAACATCCAAACCCGGGTGGAAGAAAGACGGACTCGGGTAGAGGTGACGCCTAGCCGTACATGGAGGACGGGCGGGACTCTTCCGGACGCTTGACTTCCAGCGCCCGTCGGTTGATGGACTTGAGCTGCTCCTCGATGCGCCCCGCTTCCTCGTACAGCGGTTTCGTGTCGAGCCCCATCTTAAGGAGCACCTTGTCCATCGTCTCGATGACACGGGCGGCCGCCCGCGCGTCCGGGAAGTCGGGGTGCGCCTCGGAGAGGACGCTGATGACGTCGAACCCCCGCTTCCGCCCTTCGTTGAGCAGGACCCCGGCGACTCCGGTAATCACGCCCTCTTCGAAGATCGGGACCTCGCTCTCCCTGAGCATGGTGGTGGTGGAGGGGGTGCTCCCCACGCCGTACACGCTCACGGTCTCCTCTGCCCCACCCTCCCGGTCCACGATGAGGCCCTCAGGACAGACGAGAAGGGAGCACTCGTTGGCCTCCGCCCAATCCAACAGGGCGTCGGCGATGTCTTTGATCATGGTGGCGGCCGGCTGGAACTCGGAGATGAAGATGACGACTTTCCCGTTCTCTTGGCCTCCGGCGTAGATGCGGACGGGATGGAGAGGGATTCCTCCCTTGACCAGAGCGACGGTGGGGAAGTGTGCGGAGTCCACGACCCCCACCTGCTCCAGCTCAAGAAGGTCCACGAGGTAATTGGCCACGATGGAACTCACGAGTCCGACGCTCGGGAAGCCGTCGATCAGGACGGAGTCCCGAAGGTCTAACTCTCTGAGCAGATGAATGCGCACCCCATCCATTCGCCCGGTTATCCGCCAAACCCGTATTTAAAGCAGTCAGCCATGGTTCTCGCGCTCGTCTCCGACGCCAATCCTTATTCGCCGGGCTCCCATGGAAACCCGTGGCGGACCGGCCCTTCATCGTCCTGAACATGGCGTGCACCCTGGACGGAAAGATTGCCTTGGCCGGGAGGAAACCTTTGAAACTTTCCTCGGAGGAGGACTTCGCACGGGTCCACCGTTTGCGTGCGGAGTCCCAAGCGGTGGTCGTGGGCATCGAAACGGTCCTGGCCGACGACCCAAGACTCACCGTGAAGGAGGAGTACGTTTCGCACCCGCCCCGCCCACTTCGCGTGATTCTGGACTCCAGAGGACGGGTTCCGCGAGGAGCCGCGGTCATGGACGGGTCGTCCCCGACCCTCGTCGTCACCGCCGAGGACGCCTCGGCAGAATTTCCGAAGGCCGAGGTCTTCCGCGGCGGCAAGGGGCGCGTGGACCTGCCTGCACTGGTTGCCCACCTCGCAGGTAGAGGGGTCCGTCGCGTCCTCGTTGAGGGAGGCGGCACCGTCGCTTGGTCCTTCCTGCGCGCCGGCCTCATCGACCGCTTCCACGTCTACATCGCGCCGTGGATCATGGGGGACGAGCGAGCGCCGAGCCTCCTTACGGGAAACCGGGTGGGGGGACGCGAGGACATGCGGCAGCTGCGTGTGCGAGAGGTGACGACCCTAGGAGAGGGACTCCTCGTAACCTACGAACCCGCGCGAGAAGGCGGCGACCCGGAGGGAGTCCATGGAAGGTAGCTCCCGGTTTCTCTGCGACCACATGCTCGGGACGCTTGCTCGATGGCTCCGTCTGTTGGGGTACGACACCGCGTACCCGGGGGCCTTGCTCGATGACGAGCTCGTGAGCCTGGCCGAGGGAGAGAAACGCGTCCTCCTTACCCGAGACAAGGAGCTCGCAACCCAGGGCGGTGCCAGGGTACTCTATGTCCTTAGCGACAACCTGGACGAGCAGATTCGGCAGGTGCTGACGGACCTCACCCCTGAGGTGGGTGACCCCATGAGCCGATGCTCGGTGTGCAATGGCGTCCTGGCTGACGTCGCGAGGGATGTGGCCCGGCAGGAGGTGCCGGAAGGGGCATGGCGGAGGCACGACCGGTTCTGGCGCTGTCCTTCGTGTGGCAAGGTCTACTGGCGAGGGACCCACTGGGAGCAGATGCAGCCCCGAATCGACGCGTACGTGGCCCTCGTCGAGGGCTCACAGAAGGGCGAACGGCCCACCTGAGAAAGGTCTAGGGATGGCTCGGTCCAAAGCCTAATAAGGCTGTCGTGGATGGCCTCAAAGGTCTCCCGGATGGACGGGTTGCTAGTCCTCGAGGACGGACAGGTCCTGAGGGGACCCGCCTTTGGGACGGAGGCCACCGTCTTCGGAGAGCTTGTTTTCAACACCAACATGACGGGCTACTGTGAGGCCCTCACCGACCCCTCCTACAAGGGTCAGCTTCTGCTGATGACCTACCCCCTCATCGGAAATTACGGCGTAGACCCCCAGACTCTCGAATCCGATGGCATCCAGGTGACAGGGTTCGTCATTCGCGAGCTGTGGCGGGGCCCTACGCACCCGAGTTCCGTGAAAGGTCTCGACGCCTTCCTCCGAAGCGAAGGGGTTCCGGGGATTGAGGGGGTCGACACCCGGCACCTCACGATTACCACGAGAGTCCATGGAACCCTACGCGCCGCCCTGTCCACCGACGGGGCCGATGCCAACGCACTCTTGGAGGAGGTGCGGGCTCGCCCCTACCCCGACGCGCACCACCTCGTGGGTCGGGTCAGCTGCGGAGGACCGATCCACTACCCCGGAGCGAACGGCCGTCGCTACGTCGTGCTCGACTGCGGGGTGAAGCGGAGCATCATCGACCACCTGCAACCCCATGGCGAGGTCGTCCAGGTGCCCTATGGCACCTCCCCCGACGACATCCGAGACCTGGAACCCGATGGGCTGGTGGTCTCCAACGGGCCTGGCAACCCCGCCCATCCCGCGATGAGGTCGGCGGTGGCTGCCTTGCAGGAGCTGACGGAGGAGCTGCCGGTCCTGGGGATATGCCTGGGCCATCAGCTCCTGGGGCTGGCTTTTGGGGCGGAGACGTACAAGCTGAAGTTCGGGCATCGCGGGGGCAACCAGCCGGTTCGGGACCTGAGGCGGGCCCGCGTCCTCGTGACCTCCCAGAATCACGGCTTCGCGGTACGGGAGGAGGGCCTGAGGGACGAACTGGAGGTGACCCACCTCAACCTGAATGACGGGACGGTGGAGGGGTTCCGTCATCGGGATCTCCCTGTCCTCTCCGTGCAGTATCATCCGGAGGCCCGGCCCGGGCCCCACGACAGCCGTTACGTCTTCCGCGATTTCGCGAAGGAGGTCGAAGCGTTTGGGGCATCCCTCAGGAGGTGAACCCCGCGCCTAGAGAGCCGGGCCTGCGGAAGGTCATGGTCATCGGCTCCGGCCCTGTGGTCATCGGACAGGCCGCCGAGTTCGATTACTCTGGGAGCCAGGCCTGTCGTGCCCTGCGAGAAGAGGGCATCGAGGTCGTCTTGGTCAACTCCAATCCGGCCACAATCATGACGGACCCCGACATGGCGGACGCCGTCTACTTGGAGCCCCTAGAGGTGG
>JBHIDB010000004.1:0-34274 GCA_046759865.1 Thermoplasmata archaeon | reverse complement strand
CCGCCACGACATCCCTCACCTCCGCCGTTCGTCCGCCTTGAGCTCGATGGACGCGCGCAGTCCTGGTTGGGGCGCTTCTCAACTCGGAACCTCCGGGATCAACTCCACCAAAGCGTTGTAGTCTGGCATGCCAGACTTCGGGTCGACCACACCCTGACGGATGAGAACGTTCGCCTCCGGCCAGTACATCTGCACGTTGCGGGGCTTGATGCGGGACACCTTGCACCGACCGCGGAACGACCCTACATCGGACCGGACGACAAGTGGGAAACCTTCTCGCAGACCGAGGCGTTCCGCGTCCTCTGCGCTGACGAGCACGTCATCCCTACGTGCACCAATAATGGGGTCCCGTTCTGCATGGACCATGCTGTTGAATTGCTTCCCCCTTCGCGTGCTGAGGAGGAACCGCCCCTCGGGCAGGTCCACCTCCGGTGGGGCGAGAGGGGTGAAGCGGGCACGGCCGCCAGGCATCGGGAACGTCCCCCCTTCGCACAATCGGGGTCCGCCCCATTGGATCGCATCGCCCTTCTCTCGCAGGTTCTCCATGCCGCCGTAGAATGGCACGGCCTTCGCGATCTCGGCACGGATGTCCGCCGGGTCGTCCACTCGAATGACGTCCCCCTGTTCCGGTCGGACCCCGGCCGCGAGGTCGAGGAGGATCTCCCACTCCGTCCGCGCTTCCCCTAGGCGCGGGCCGGGAATCTCCGGGCTGAAGTAGATCCGCCGCTCCGTGGAGGTCTCCGTTCCACCCCCACGCTGCTCGTACCGTGTCGCGGCCGGGAGGAGAAGGACGCTCTCCCCTGGCTCGACCAGCATCTGCGAGGTCAGGACAATATCCTGGTGCACCCGGACCGGGACGCGCGCCAGGGCCTCCCGAATCACCTCGGGCTCCGGGAGGGTCTCAAGGAAGTTGCCCCCGACGCTGTAAAGCACATCGAGGCCTCCGGCGTGGGCTCGCTGAATCATCTCGACCGAATTAAGGCCGGGGCGCGTGGGTGGTCGGAACCCCCAGAGGGAGGTGAGGTTGGAGGCGGCCTCTTCCGAGACGGCAACGCCCCCCGGAAACTTATCGGGGACGCAACCGACCTCCGCGCCACCTTGGACGCCGCTGTGGCCCCGAATCGGCATGAGTCCGCAGCCCACCCGGCCCACCATCCCGCGGGCGAGGGCCAGGTTCGCGATCGCCTTCACGTTGGCCACGCCAAACCGGTGTTGGGTAATCCCCATGGACCAGACGAAAACGGCAGACCGGGCCCTCCGATACCGCACCGCGAAGTCGAGCATCTCGTCCCGAGAGAGGCCAGAGTACCGTTCGAGCAGGTCCCAGGGCTGGGAGACCACGGCCTCCTCCAGCGCCTCAAAGCCGGCCGTATGGGATTGGATGAACCCCTCGTCGAGCCAGCCACGTTCGATGAGGTGTTTCAAGACGCCGTTGATGAACGCGATGTCCCCGCCCATGTGTACGGCGTAGAAGCGGTCGGCCATCTTCGTGCCGAACACGGCGGACTCGGCGACGCTCGGCACCCAATACCGCTCAAACCCGAGTTCGCGGAACGGGTTCACCACGAGGACCTGAGCGCCCTTCTGCTTCGCGTAGTACAGGTATTTCGTCGTGACTGGCTGGTTGTTGGGAACGTCGGACCCGAAGAAGACAAGGAGATCCGAGTCAATCCAGTCGGCGTAGGAGCAGGTGCTCGCCCCCACCCCGAGGGATTCCTTGAGTCCCGTCGTGCTCGGGGAGTGGCAGACTCGCGAAGAGTTGTCGACGTTGTTCGTGCCGAGGAAACGGGCCACTTTCTGAGCGATGTAGTACACCTCGTTGGTGATCCCGCGGGAGGTGAGGTAGAAGGCAAGCCGATCTGGATCGGTCTCTCGAATGCGGTTTGCCACCGTCTCGAGTGCGGTGTCCCAGGAAACGCGGTGAAACCCCGCCTCCCCTCGGCGACGGAGCATGGGGTACGGGAGCCGGCCCAGTTGCCGGAGTTCGCGGGAGGATCGGCGGCGCAGCCTGTCAACGTCGGAGAGGAGCCTTGGGTCCAGCGGTCCCATCGTGTTGAGCTTGAGCAGGTTGAGCCGCACGGTACATAGGTGGACCCCGGGCATCGTGAAGTCGCGCATGCCCGTCGTTCCGAGGGCGCACCCGTCGCACACGCCATCCGCCAGGATCCGCCACGCAAAGCGGGGGTGACGCCAGTTCTCCCGCATCGTGCGGAAGATCTCCAGATAATGGTGGGGCTTCACCTCCCCCAGGCCGTTCGGCATCCCTCCCGCCCAAAGGGCGCGGTTGAATCGCCGACTGCGGACGGCCTTCGGCACCAGACCGGAACCGCTGGGTCCGTATATGGGCTTGACCCGGCGAGTACTTTCATCGAACTCCCTCCAGAAAGGGCTAGGGGCACCCGTTCCTGGGTACAGAGGCGATGAGTTACGACACGGTGAAGGAGTTCCAGGGACGGAAATACACGGGCATGGCGGTGGGGAGGCGTCACACGTGGATCTATCCCAACGCGCTCTGGCGGGAACAGAAGGTGGCGCCCGACCAATGGGAGTTTACCCTCTCTTCAATCAAGGAGAGAGAAACCCCGGCTCCGGAGGGCTCCGGTGCCCCAATCGATACCCAATATCACTGGTACATTCTCGCGCATCAGCGTGTGCGAAAGATTGACAGCAACAGCTACAGCACGTTCATGACCGGGGTCAAGCACAAGCTCGGCCACAAGCGGGCGGATCGACCGCGTTGGAACACTGAGTATCGCCGAGGCCCATCCGAGCCTGAGAGGCTCGTTTCCATTCTCGAAGCGGCGGCGACGCAACAGAAGGGAGAACCGGCGACGAAGAGGATCGCGGGCATAACGGACTTCTAGCGTCCTCATGACCGGGCGTAGTGGTCAGGGTCGTACACCGCTTCGATCTCGTTTCCGTCGGGATCCAAGAAGTCCGCGACCACGCCCCCCCAGGCCTGCATCGTGGGCTCTTGGGTAATCTGCACATCGTTGGCCCGTAGCCTCGCTGCAAACGCCTCCATATCCTCGACTTCAAGGACGATGCCGGTTTGCGTCACCCCCTCTTTCGGCTCCTCGCTCAACGAGAGGCCAATCTCGCAGAGGGGCTCCTCCGGTCCGACTTCCATCCATCCGAAGTTCCGGGCCTCCAATTGGACCGGGAAACCCAGAACATCGCGGTAGAACCCCAGGGCGCGATCAAAATCTGACACGGAAACCTCCGACACCCAAACTCTCGTGGCCACATCCTTCCTATTCGGCTCAACCTCCTTCATAGGAACATCTCCAAGCGGATCGAGAGTTTACGAGGATTGCCGTCACCAGCGCATGGCCGCATCCGCACGGGTGGATGCAGGTAGACCTTCCCGCCCCTCGAAGTCATCGTATCCGATCACCCGTTCTTGCTATTTATCTCCCGCTTCATCGAAAGAAAGGCCTCCTCTATCGACCCAAGAGCATCTTGTCGAAGGAGAACTTTGGGCTCCTCCCCCGATCGGCCCTCATGTACCATTCAAAGGTCTTGCGGAAGCCATCCAGGGGCTCCGTGGGACGAAAACCCAGGGTATGAACGGCTTTGGAGATGTCGACCGCCAAGTCGACCTCGGCGTCCAAGGCGACGGCAAAGTACAACGGCGGGGTGAGGACGCTGCCCCCAAGGTCGTAGATCCGCGACCGGGGGACGAAGACCTTCTCCACCCTGTCCCCCGCGGCCTCGCCCAAGAGATCCACGAGGTCTGCCTCACTGACCGGTTCGGTATGCGCAATGTTAAAGGCCTCTCCCCGCGCGGCCGGGTTTTCCGAACACTCCCCCAAGGCCCACGCCACGTCCCAGACAGCGGCCAGATGGGTAAGGGTCTTCCCCTCGTCCGGGACGACCACAGGCCTCCCCGCCACGATGCGGTCCCAGAACCACGATTCGCGCGGGACGTTGTTGTACGGTCCGTAGACGTGAGGGGGTCGGACGATGGAAACGTCGACTCGTCCCTTCTCCTGAGCGGACAGCAGGTAATCCTCCGTCGCGATCTTGTCGGCGCTGTACTTCCCGAGGGAGGGCCCTCGGGGGCTATCCTCGGTGGCAGGCACGGAGTCTCCGAGGACATAGACCCCACAGCTGCTCAGGAAGACGTAACGCCCCAGGCCGACCTCGACAGCGTCAAGCACCGCACCTACCTCGCGCGGACCCGTTCCCGGCCCCCACACATAGACGAGGTCGATGACGGTGTCGAACTGTTCGGCCGCGAGAGCATCTTGAATGTCAGGGGGACGCAGCCGATCCCCCAGGCGTTCTTGCACTCGATCCCCGAAGGGATTGTTGGAGTGACCCCGATGGAAAATCGTGACCTCGTGACCGCGACGGAGCAGTTCCTCTACGGTGTGGCGACCGATAAACTCGGTTCCTCCGATGACGAGGGTTCGCACCTTGGGGGGAACGAAGGAGTTCCTAAAAAGGGGGCACTGGACCCGTCATCGCGAGCCCCGCAGTTCCGTATAACGGAAGCAGCCCGTCGTATGGTCGTTGACCAAGCCCGCGCCCTGCATGAAGGCGTAGCATATAGTTGGCCCGACGAATCGAAAGCCTCGGTTACGCAGGTCCTGACTCATGGCCTTCGACTCCTCGGACTCGGGGGGGATTTCTGCGAGGGTCTCGAATTCGTTCACCTTGGGGCGGCCCCCGACGAAGCGCCAAAGGTAGTCGTCGAAGGACCCGAACTCGCCTTGGAGCTCGGGGAGCCGTTGCGCGTTCGTGATTGCCGACTCGAGCTTCATGCGATTCCGGATGATACCTGCATCGGCCAGGAGGCGATCCAAGTCCTGGGGGGTATAGTGGGCCACCCGAGTGGGATCGAAGCCATCCATCGCGCGTCGGAAGCTCTCCCGCTTTCGGAGGACCGTCATCCAACTCAACCCCGCCTGCATCCCCTCGAGGACCAGAAGCTCGTAGAGCGCTCGGTCGTCGTGTAGGGGGAGGCCCCACTCCTTATCGTGGTAGGCCAGCAGGAGGGGCTCCGAGAAGCCCCATTCGCATCGAGGCAAGTGGTCCCCCGGGAACGTCGCGTCCATCTTGCTCCCTCAGTACCCCTCCGGCGGCTCCCAGAGCTCCACACGATTTCCTTCGGGGTCCATGATCCAGGCGAAACGCCCGTACGGGTACTCTTCCACCCGGTCTTCGACCTCTACGCCCTCCTTGCGGAGCTGAGCCAGCAACCCGTCGAGGTCGGCGACCCGGTAGTTGATCATGAACGGTGCCTGACTGGGCTCGAAATAGTCCGTCTCGCGGGGAAAGGGACCCCATACGGTGGCGCCCCTTCGGTCCGGCTCCTCGCGCTCCCGCCACTCGAAGATCACGTCGCCTTCTGTACGCACCGGAAGGCCCAGATGGCGAACGTACCACGCCTTCAACTCCTCGGGATCCTGCGCCTTGAAGAAGACCCCGCCTATGCCCGTCACTCGCTTCATGCCACCTCCTTGCGTCAGGATGTCGAAGGTCCGGGGTCCTATTTGAGCCTCACAACGTCCCGCGGGCGTACTAGCTGGAGTGCTCCGATGGGGCCGGGGACAAAGACAAGAATAGCGGCCCCTGAGGCATTGGCGAGTTCCAGACGCTCCTTATTCAACGAATACGAGGCCACCCGGCCCCAGGCCTGCAGAAATGCGCCTTCTTGCGCCATCACTCCTTCAGGATCCCCACACCACATCTGCGTCGCGGCGATCAGGGGGTTAACGGTCATCGCGGGACCTTTCGTCTCGTAGGTGGTCCCGTAACGGTTGCAGCCGGCGGACCCTGTCAGACGTCCTTCTTTATGGAACTCAGCATTGACCTCGGTCTCAGGGAGCGGTGGAGCGAGACGCCCAGTTCCGGAATCGAAGGTGAGAAGCTTCCAGGCTGAATCCCATATAGAGGCCTCCCCGGCCACTTTCGCTGTCTCCGCTCTACCGGCTCGCACGCTTCCCGTCGCCACAAGGCTATCTTCGAGCCTGCCGAGGTCCGGTCTTCAGGAAGAATCTTTCTTCCTGGTTCAAGTACTCCCTGAGGACATTCAGCTGCATGAACCGCGAGCGAGAGGTTCTGGACACACGCAATCCTAGGAGCGGCGGGATTAAGGTGGTGGACCTGAGTCGGACGCCCCTTCCCTACGGGTCCGCCACCCCGCTCCATCACCGCATCCTGGACACCCTAAAACGGGACGGAGCCGGCATCCTCTCCCAGGACGAACTTCTGGAGAACGCCGAGGGCTACTCCCCGTCGGAGGTGGAGCTCGCCCTCCGTGATCTCTCCTTACGAGGTCTCGTCCGAGTCCTCTGGCGGGCTCCGTTCCGCTTCATGGCATTCCTCACGGAACCCGGGCGGGAGGACCAACTCTACGCAGGGCCCCTTCCCGACACGGTCCCCGGCTAGGTGCGGATCGATGGGGTCGCCGGCAGCGCGCCTCATTGTCACACGGTGCGCGCGAGCCCGTCCCGGCCCTCCAGTTCCTCGTTCTGTCCTCCTGACCTCAGACGAAGAGTCGTGGGCCGCCCGGCCTCTGTTGAATAACCGCCGAAGCCATCGCCCTAAACGGATCCATAGAGAATCAGACACCGCCCGGCCGAGCTCGGTCCGAATCCAAGCCTGGTCGGCCTTCCCGAACTCCAGACGGATGAAGGCGGCGAGGCTATCCTCTCGGGAACGACGCTGCTGTGCCTTCGCCCAGGAGGAAAACGGTGGAACGGGGATCATCATCAGTAACGAACCTGCGCGGGAAACGTGGTTTCTCCCTCCCTAGGGCGGCTCGAACACGTGTCGTTCGGGGAAGGGAACGAAGTTCACTGAACCGCCCTGGGGGCGGGTGTTGCTTGAAGTGCTATGTCCGGAATAGGCCGGTCATGCCGCTGCTGGATACGGCAATCAAGGTGCAGCATCCCTGTCCATTCTGCGAGCTCTCGGTAGCCTTTCCCGAAGCAGAGATGGCTGTGTGGTGCAACCGGACCCTTGAAGTGCTGCAGATCGAGATGCCAGACTCCGATGGTCTGGGTCCCCTACTCGAGGCCGCCAAGGAGTCCCTCCGCGTCTACGACGTCTTTCGAGAGGGGCGTTTCGCCCTTACGATGGCCCGAGAATGCACCTGCAAGAGCTATCGTTCCGTCACGTCCATCGCGGATAGGGAAGGGGTCTGGCACATCCCTCCCATCAACTACCACGACGGGTGGGAGACGCATCGAGTCATCTCGTCTGGGAAGAAACCCCTCCAGCGATTCGTGGCCGAAATTCGAAAGGACGGGGCTGTTCGCGTGCTCTCCCACCGGCCCCGGGAACGCCTTGATGCCATTCCTCATATGGGACTGGCACCCATCCACCTCTTCGACGGCTTGACCCGGAAACAAGTTCGGAGCCTCGTCCTTGCGTACGAACAAGGCCTGTTCGACGTGCCGGCACCCGCACACATGGATCGCATCGCTCAAGGGCTCGGAGTGGCGCGGTCGACGTTCGGCGAGCACCTGCGCAAGGCCCAGCACCGCCTCTTGCGAAACTCCTACCCGTTCCTCAAACTTCGTGAGCACACAAGGCGATCGTGAGGTTGAACGGGATTGGCCGCGCGGGGGTTCGACTTGCCTACTTCAGCCGGTCCAAGATCTCGTCGGTCGTGACAACCTCTTCCGCGATGAAGCCGTAGTTCGTGTAGGCTGCCTGGGTCGCTTCCGGACTTATCCCCGTCGTGGCGTCCTTTACCACGACGACGTCGAACCCGTTCTCTACGGCGTCGCGAAGGTGGGACTCCGTGCAGATATTGGCGGACATGCCGGCGAGGATGATGTTTTGGATGCCGCGCTGCCGGAGCTGCAGTGCTGTATCCCCAGTCCAAAAGTTGGACGCGCCCTTGTGGGAGTGAAGGACGACCGTGTTCTCGTCCGGTTCCAGGTCGGGATGGAACTCGGCTCCCCATGAGCCTACCCGGAACATCTTACTCTCGAACATGAATTTGTCGATGGAATTGAGATGTTGCCAGCGCTCGAACTCCTCGTCCGTGTAATAATGCG
This sequence comes from Thermoplasmata archaeon, assembly GCA_046759865.1. GTDB lineage: Archaea > Thermoplasmatota > Thermoplasmata > RBG-16-68-12 > JAJISG01 > JAJISK01. The sequence continues at coordinate 26,256 of JBHIDB010000004.1, read as the reverse complement.
GGGAGTAGAATACCGGGATTCCCGCGGCCTTCGCGGCCTCCCGAATCTGAACGAGATGTTCCACCACCTTCGTCTCCTTAACACGTTCGCCGAGGTCGTTCCAAGCCACCCCGCCCTCGGACAAGAAGTCGTTCTGCGGATCGGTGATGAGAACGGCCGTGCTCCCCTTCTCTAGCGCAAGCTTGCCCATGGTTCTCAGTCCTGGAGGATCGAACCGCTGTCCCTGCGATAAACCCCCGCTGAATCCCTTCGAGGCAGGCGGTCCTCCCCCGTGTGGCAGAGTCTTGCATGTGCCTTAAGGATTTTCTCCCCTCGGCGTCGGTCCGCTACGAGAGGGCATTGACAACGGTGAGAGTCCCCACGGCCGCGAAGAGAACGGGGAGCGTGAGCAGGGCCTTCCGCCGGTCAATCCGCTTTGAAACGCGCACCCCGAGCTGAGCCCCCAGAACCACGCCGGGGACGGCCCAAATGGCAATCTGCGTCAGGACCAACAGGTCCTCCGGGCGGGCCCCTGCAAAAAAGGACAGGTTAAACAGGGTCGTCACGAGGGCGGTAAACGCGATAATGAAGACCGACGTGCCCGCCGCAAAGGCGGGATCCATCTTCAACCGGCGGACGAAGTTGTAGGCGTTCACCTCGCCGATGCCCGCCGAGACTAGACCCACAAACAACCCGCCAATCGAACTCGTCACGAAGAGGAGCGGTTTCCTCTCGATGTCCTGCCACCAGTCCGCCCAGGAGGCCCGCTCGGACTCGGTTCGAGTCGGATGGAGGGGGTGATCCACGAAGTGGACGCTTCGCTCGCGGCCCAGGAAGGCGGCGGCGAGGAGGAAGAGCGCGGCTGCCAAGGTTAACTCCAGCACGTTGGGAGGAAGCGCTTTCCCCACGAAGGCCCCGACGAGGGCGAAGACGGCAACGAAGGGCAGCAGCCTGGTCGCGACGTGGTAGTTGACCAACCGGCTCCGCACGTATCCGGCTAGGCCGCTCGCGAAGGCAAAGAGGTCGACGAGGATACCCAGGGCGATTGCGACCTCTGGCCTTAGGGACAGGAAAATCACGAAGAAGGGGGAGAAGAAGATCGCCCCGCCGATCCCGAAGGTCATCGCCACACCCGCGATGAGAAGGGCCGTCGGGAAGAGCCACCAGAAACTCAGGAGGTCGCTCATGAGGAGATCGAGGACCACGCTACCTCCCTCTGGGACCGTCCGCATCGTGAACGGAGCTATTAATCTTCACCAAGCGCAGAGATTCTTGGGTCCCTGGCCGAAGGGTTCGCCCTTCGCGGTCGCCAGCTCAGCTTTCGACCGTGAGTTCGTCCGACGGAATGGCAGCGAGAGTCTCTACGTGAGCCCCACCCAGGGCCCCGATTTTCGCGCTGATCTGGATTATCGTCTTGTCGTCGGGCGCCTCTGTCACGACGATGAAGTCGTACCGGCCCAAGGTTGCCCATGTCGAGAGGCGTCGCCCTCCGTGTTCTCCAAGATGCGGCCGGCCTCGTCCGCCAACCACCCGGGCTTCTCCTTCATGTCCTTTCGTCCCTGCTCGGTCATACGAACCAATCGAATGTAGGTAGGCAAGTTTCTCCCCAAGCGGGCGACAAGGTGGGCATCTATAAGGGTTGCCTGGAGAACTTCAGAGGCGTGTCACACTCGATAGCCACGCCAGGCCTCCGTCGGGATGGATGTTGCTGTCGAATCTCGCTGGCTGGATGGATTCCACGGTCCAACCTTCCCGAAACGTGGCCCGAATCTCCTTTTGCGTAACACGTCGTGGACCCCCCCAATCCGCCGGCTCTTGCTCGCAAAAAGCCAGCATGAAGTAGGAGGCACCCCGAGGAAGAACACGCGCCAAGCTGTCAAGGAAGCGAACTCGTTCCGGATCCGAAAAGGTGTGAAACAGGCCGGAGTCAATCGCGGTCTCGAAGGTCCGTCCGAGACGATCCAGTCTCAAGGCGTCCCCTACAAGGAAAGTGACGGGGATTTCCCGAAGCTGGGCCTTCGCCTTCGCTTTCTCGATGGCGCGCGAAGAGGCGTCCACCCCCCATACTTCATGGCCCCGCCTTCCGAGGTACAGCGCATTCTCCCCCGTTCCACACCCCACGTCCAGGACCGCGTTGCGGATCTTCCCCACCTGCTCGAGGCGAACGAACTCAGACTGGGGCCGACCGATGTCCCATGGGGGCGTCCCTTCATACGCCGAATCAAAGAATTCCAGAGTCAAAACCTCCCAGGCTGGCAGGTTGGAACATCCGGAGGTCACAGGCCATGCTTGCGCTTATACCCTCTCCGAGGCACGACGACTTGCCCTAGAGACCTGGCGGGCCAGGGGGAGGGCTAGGGGTTGCCGGGTCGAACGGATCCCAGGGATCCGGCTCAAAAGGGTCGGGTGCCGAGGGCTGTCTCGATCTGAATCGACTGTCCATTTCGGTCTACCTCCATTTTGACTTTCGCTCCAATTTCACGCGCGCGCAACAGATCCACCAGGTCCCCCACGCTGTCGAGGGTTTCCCCGGCCAGGGAGAGGATAACATCGCCCACGCGAAGTCCCCCACTTTCGGCCGGGCCGCCGGAGGTGACCTCGGCCACGAGGATCCCTTTCGAAGCGTTCAGCCCGTAGTGCCGTGCAACGCGGCGATTCACATCGTAGCCAACGATGCCCAGCCAGGGCCGCTGCACCCGCCCGTGCTCGATGATCTGTTCCGCCGTGTGCAAGGCCGTCTTGGCTGGCACGGCGAACCCAATGCCGTCGGCGTGGGGGATGTTGGCGGTGTTGACCGCCACGACCTGCCCCTCGAGGTCCACGAGCGGACCTCCGCTGTTCCCGGGATTGACCGCCGCATCCGTCTGAATCATCTTTGGGCCGTTGCCGTTGCTGACCTGCAGGCTCCGACGGAGGGAGCTCACCACCCCAGAGGTCACGGCCGGGCCGCCCGACAACCCGAGGGGGTTTCCGATGGCGAGGACCGGCTGGCCCACCTTGAGGGCGTCCGAATCGCCGAAGTCCGCGGGCTGAAGCTTCTCTTCGTCGACCTTGACCACGGCGATATCGGTCTCCTCGTCCCCGCCAATGACCCGGCCGCCGACGACGGCGCCGTCTGAGAGCGAGACGAGGATCCTCTCGGCCCCCTTCACCACGTGGTAATTCGTCAGGATGTGCCCTTTCGCGTCCATCACGACGCCGGATCCAGCCCCCTGACGGGGGAACCGACCCCACGCGCGCATCGGGCGGGGCGACGTACTCACGCTCACCGTGCTCTTTGCGGCTTTCTCCACGGCCCCAGTGAAGGCGTCCTGCAGCTCACGAAGCATGCGGAGATATAGGACGTCCGAGGACTTGTTGACCAGCTCCGGTCGTAGCCAGTCACACGCCGCGTCGCCGCGTCTGGAATTCAGAATCATCCACGGAACGGAGACGAGAAGGTTTAAGGCTGCCAGGAACCTAGTTTCTCCCAGTGACGGACCTCTACCTGCCTGCGGGCGGGGGGCCGGCGCTCTCGGATCACGACCGGGAAATCCTCGCGCTCCTCGGACGGGAGGATGCGATTGAGGTAAGCTTTCAGGGGATGCGTCGGCTTCTCGACATCCACCAAGAATCCTTGACCCGGGCCCTGCGTCGGCTCGAGGGTGAAGGGCTGATCAGCGGGACCCAAGAGGGCTACAGACTGAGTTCGCAAGGGGCCTCCGTCGCACAAGCGGTGCGCGACCCCGTGGACAGCCCCCCCATCCCCGTCCTACGAACCGTCCTCCCCGGGGAGCACGAAGGTCGCCGTGCGGCCGAAGCCCTACGGCAGCGCTGGTTCGGCCCCCTTCGTTGGTATGGCTTCGCAGAAGATGCTGCGGGGAGGACCTTAACGTGGACGACCGAGGATGGAGGCATTCGTCTCGAGGCCCGCTTCGAAGGCATCTTCCTTTCCGTCGACGGACGCTTGGTCGATCCGAACCGCCTGCCCGAGGCGATCGCGGCCGCCCATCGAATTCTCAACGAAGTCACTCGGGCTTACATGGATGCAGGGACGTCGGCCCTTCCTGGCCCCGACAGTTAGCCGAGGGCGGGCCAACCGCCAAATAGCCCATGTCCCATCTCCGAATGGGGGTTCGTGTCTTGTCAACGATCCCGCATCGGAGAGAAATCGGTAAAGGCTAAAACGGGAAGGGGCTGGGACGAGTGGTTCTCCCTCCTCGATGCCTGGGGGGCCGCGGGAAAGGGCCATGCCCCCGCCGCAGAACACCTCACGGAGGCTTATGACGTGAGCGGATGGTGGGCCCAGACGATCACTGTAGAGTACGAGGGGGTGCGGGGCCTGAGAGAAGTCGGACAGCGGGGGGAAGAGTTCGTGGTCACGGTGCAGCGGACGATCCGAGCTTCCCCGGAGGCCGCCTACGCCGCCCTCACCGAGCCAGACCACCTCTCCCGCTGGTTTACTCAGGATGCACGAACGGATTTGCGAGTCGGAGGGCGGTACGAAAGCAAGGATGGAGACCTGGGCGAGTTCCTGCGACTCGACCCTCCTGGGCGAATCAAGTACACCCGGGAGAACCCAGGCCACGCACCCGGAACCATGGTCGAAATCTGGATTGACCCCAAAAACGACGCGAAGTCCCTGATCCGCCTCGAGCATTCCCTCGTAAGGAATCGAGAGGAGTTCGAGGACCTCAGGAACGGATGGGGCTGGGCCCTTGATTCTGCGTTCCTACTTGGAGACGGGAAGGCCGATTCCGTATGAAGAGTGGCTCCAAAGATAGGAACGGGGGATTCCTCGAAGGCGGCTTCGAATACCACCCCTTGACACCCAGACGGTGGGAGGACCTGGAAACCCTCTTCGGAAAATCCGGGGCCTGGGGGGGCTGCTGGTGTATGTGGTGGCGCCTCTCCGCCGCAGAGTTCGAAAAGCAGCGAGGTACCCCGAACAAGGCAACCATGCGCGACATCGTAGACGAGGGCCGTGTCCCTGGGATTCTTCTCTACAGAGAAGGTACGCCTGTAGGGTGGTGCTCCATTGCCCCACGAGACGAGTTTCCCCGCCTGAATCGGTCGCCGCTCCTCAAGCCAGTGGATGCGGAGCTGGTCTGGTCCGTCGTTTGTTTCTACGTGGCCCGAGCCTTCCGTCACCAGGGAATCAATGGAAAGCTCTTGCAGGCGGCTCTCGCCTATGCGAAAGAACGCGGCGTCAAGGTGGTGGAAGGCTACCCGCTGGACACCGATCGGGAAAACTACCCCTCTCCCTCGGCGTGGACTGGGTTTCACCCGACCTTCCGGAGGGCAGGCTTCGAAGAGGTCCTACGGCGAAGAGCCACGCGCCCGATTGTGCGGTACAGATTCAAAGACGGGGCGACGGAACGGGAGGTTCAGGATCAGGCCTGAACCTGGGCCTTCGCCTTTGCCTCTTCCACGAGTGTCGTAAGTAAGACTTCTCGGAACTCGCGCTCCAAGTTGATGGTCCGCTCGAATTCCTCGTCCTTCATGGAGAGGAGATTCGCGAGACCGGCGGCGATTCCCCGGGCCCAGAAATCGAGCCCCTCCACCTCCTCGGCCTTCTCTTGGAACTCGGTGTAGTCCCCGCACTCCTGCTTCTCGACCTTGAGGTCCACGAGGCGAGAGATCACGTCTTCATCAATGCGTACCTCGAGACCGAGCTTGGGGAGACTCTGCAATGCGTCACGCATCTGTTGCTCGGTGTATTCTCGGCTCGTCCCCTCCCCATGCCGGAACTCGAAGACCTCGGCGGTGGCCTGGTAGTACGTCTCAATAAAGTGGTCGATGCGCTCCTCACGCGCCACCTCCACCATGTCTGCATCCTTGAACTTCCGGATATGATGGTAGATGGCCTGGGGGGTCATATCCAGCTCCGCTGCAATCTGGCTGACCGTCATTTCCTTGGCCCGGAGCAGGAAAATAATCCGGCGCCGGGTCTTGTCGGCCATCAGCTGAAACACCTGGGGATTCTCGATGACTTTAAAGGCTTTCATCGCCGTTTCACCTAGGTAGATAGATTATTTAACCACTACTTAACCGTTATCATTGTTGAAACTATAGTTTTAATAGCACCCACATGTATTACGCAAATACACATTTGTGTGGTGAAAACGTGGGATACAGGGAGAAAGGCGCGCGGTTGACCCGCCAAGCGGTCGATGGAACCCTTGGTCTCCGGACGGGCACCCTAGCCAGACCTGGCGGGGGGAACCTCTGGTAGACCTCTGGAGGTGACGAAAGATGTTGGAACATTACGGAACGGCCGTCATGGAGGCACGACGCCACGACCGACGCCTCGCGGCGTTGGAGGATCACTTCCGATGGGAATACGGATCAACGAGTGGGATGGAGCGGTCCCTCACGGAGGCACCCCCCACCTCCTCCCCCCGGTCGGGCCTTCGGACCTTCCTGGCGAAAATCGCTGGGTTTGTCTCGAGATCTTCGACCCAAGTGGCCACGCCCGCGGCATCCGTCGAACAGGCCTTGAGTGTGGAAAGCGCGGAACACGCTACCTCCCAGGCTCAGAGTGTGATCGCGCCGCGAGCCCGCCCCGTGAGGTACAGCAGGGCGTTTGGTGCGAACCCCCGCACGGCTCTGCCGCCTCTGAAACGGTAGGCCAGAAACCTAGTCCCACCCACAACCCGAGGGGCTCTCCGGGGCCCCTACCCTCGGGCAAAGAGACGGCCCCAGATCGACTTTGTTTTTTTGGCCCGCACAATGAGCAAGGGAACGCGGGCCCGTTTGACGAGTTCCTCGGGCACGGATCCCAAGAACAGATGGCGGATCCCGCTTTCCCCGTGGGAGCCTACGACGATGAGATCGAAACGGCCCGAGGCCGCCTCCGCGAGAATCTCATCGGCCACCTTGCCAAACCGAACCCTCACACCGGTCTCGGAACCGGCTCTCTCGAACGCCCTCTCCGCGCGGGCGACCGCTCGGGCCATGCGAGGACTCAGCTCTTGCCCTTCGGCCGCCTCGCTCAAGACGGGCTTCGGCCGGGTCTCCGCGACGTGGAGGACGGTTGCCTGGACGCCCAACGGTCCCAGGAGGCGTGCACCGAATTCCGCGGCTTGCTGGGCGTAGATTGAACCCCCGGTACAGACGAGGATCTTCTTGGGAACCTCCCGGCGCCGACGCTGCAGGACGAGGAAGGTAACTTTCCCGTGCCGAAGAATGGAAAGAATCTCCGAGCGGGGGAAGATCTTCTTCAACCCCCGACGGCCCCGGAATCGCAGCACGACCAGCCGGTAGGTCCGAGGCTGGAGTCGACTCAGGATCTCCACGGCGAGTCCCTTCTTCAGCTCTGCTTGGACTCCGGGCTCCCGATCCTTCCAGGACTCTTTTTCCTGCGCCAAGGCGGGGAGCTCGGCCTGCAGCTCGTCCACCGTCTCCATGATCATCCAGTGATCCAGCCGGGCCCCGAGGGACTCGGCCAGACGGACGCCATAACCCAGGGCATACTCGTCCCCCGATCGGTTGGTCGCCACCAGAACGCGACGCTTCCGGCTTCGACGACGCTGCGCCATGTCCGATCCTACCCCGCGTCACGCACCTTCCGGCAATCTGCGTTCGTCATAGGAGCACCAGGATCAGGGGGACACCCACCAGGAGGATGGCGAAGCCAAACAAGGCGCGGTTGTTGTGGAATGTGTAATGAAACAGCCACAGGAGGGCCTTGCTGTACCACCGGTAGACGAGGAGAACCAAGACCGAGACCGCGCCCACGCTCAGCATGGCTAGTAGGACGATGTTGGTGGCGTCCGGGTTCGAGAGGAGGAAGGCCACGAGAAGGGTATCGACAAACGTCGTGATGTTTGCGCCGATGATGTACGGGATCACATCCCGCCGGCGTAAGTATCCCTTCAGGTAGAGGGGAACAAGCATTCCCAGGGAGAGGGAGACACTCGTGGAGAGCAGGGTGATCCCCGCTCCCAGAAAGAAGGAGAAGAGGGGGAACTCCAGGGCTCGATGCAGGGCCGTGACCTCGACCTCCTCGACCTCCTGCCGGTGAAAGGCCCGATCGAAGAGGGAGAAACCCGCGTAGAGGGCTAGGAAGGCCAGGAAGAAGACGGCCCCGGGGGGCAAGAGGGCCGCCGCGCCATCCCGTACCGGGCCGAAGATGAGGTCGACGATCCCGATGACCGTGGGCGGGGTGGTGATCACGAGCCAGGGAAGGTACTTGCCTTCCAGCAGGAAGGCGCCGAGGAACAGCGCGGGGACGTAGATCGTGTACGTCACCAGGAACGCAAGCACGCCCATGGAGAGGCTCTCCTCCCGCCCTCCGCCTCGAAGGATGGCGATCGTGCCGATGACGATGACGATGAAGGAGGCTCCAAACCGGGATCCCATGATCATGAAGTAGGAGGAGGTGGCGGTCACCACCTCGGCGTCGAAGAACCCGAGGGCGAGGGCGGCGATGGGGGACCCGCTGAGTACGGCAAAGGTCACCAGCCAGCCAAATCCCAGGGCATTGTGGGGGGCCTCGACCAGTGAGCCGAAGATGGCCGTCAGGGTAGGAATCAGGGCCTGGGCGGAGACCTGCATCAGTTGGATGCCCAAGATAAACGTGAACGCGCCGGCGAGGGCGAAGGCCGTCTTGCGCACGAGATCCAGCCAAGGAATCTGTCTCAGCTCCTCGCTCCGAACGTAGGCCTCCACGAGACTCTCGCCCGCGGCCTGCAGGGGGTCCTCGTCGCCCCCGCCGTCTCCCGGGGAGTAGTCCACCGCCGCACCAAGCTGGAAAGCCGCCTTAAATCTTAGGTCCCGAGAATCAGGTCGGAGGTGAGCTTCGCCGCGGCCACGAAGAGGACCAGAATGAAGACGAGAGCGACGGAGCGGGACTTCAGCTTGCGGAGCCCCCAGTAGGATCCCAGGTAGGACCCGACCAGCACCAACACCCATAAGAAGGCGGTGAGCCCCACGTCCAGGGTGGCCAGCCCCTCGAAGTAGAGATAACTCAGGAAGCCCACGATGGAGGTGGGCACAATCATGAGCGTGGACGTCCCGATGGCGAGACGCGTCCGTCGGCCGAGGCCGTAGACCATGATGGGAACGTTGGCCACCCCGCCCCCGATTCCCAGGCTGCCGGAGAGAAAGCCCGAAGAGAGGGTCGCCGTGGAGGAGGCGGCCAATCGGGGGCCCGTCATCTTCGAATCGTCATCGTGCTCGATGGTCTCCGCGTGACCCAACCAGTCGCGGAACATCTTCGCGGCGACGACAATGAGAATCACGGAAAAGAAGGCGAGGAAGACCTCCTGTCTTATGGCCAGCGTGAAGACGGCCCCCACGACGGCTCCCACGAGGGCCCCGCCGACCAGGATCAAGGCCAGGCGGGAGGCGACCAAGTCCTTTCGATAGTGGTTGAAGGTCGCGGAGAGGGCGGTCGCCAGGGTGAAGGTGAGCGACATGGGGACGGCGACCTCCTTGAACGGCGTGACAAACGTGAGGAGGATGGGGACGTAGAGGGTGCCTCCGCCGAGTCCCAGGTTTGAGTAGACGAAGGCTACGGAGAAAACCAGGAAGGCGACCAGGACGAGAGTCAGGAGGTCCACGCGGGTCGAATTGGAAGGCTGAGAAAAAGGTATCTCCCGCCTCACGCCGACCGTCAGGCGAAGGCGCATGTAGGCCCGCCGCCTTCTTACCGTGGTGAAATTCCTCCTCCGTTACGGGGAGATGGGACTGAAAGGTCGTCACGTACGGGGCCAGATGATGCGTCGCCTTCGAGGCCACATTTCCCGACTCTTTGCGGACCACACCGCACAGGCCACCGTGTGGGAAGAGGGGGGGCGGCTCTTCCTGAAATCCGAGGATCCTGAGGCAGGGGAACTGCTAGGGCGGGTGTTTGGACTCGTCTCCTTCAGTCAGGTCTGGGAGTCGCGCGCCGAGCTGAAGGACGTCTCTGCCCAAGCCGTTCGTCTGGCGGAGGAGGTACGGGAGAGAGGACCCACCTTCGCCGTCCGGACGCGTCGCGTCGGAGAGCACCCCTACACGAGCACAGACGTGGCCCGAGAGGTCGGGGCGGCGATCCTTGCTGGATTGCCGGAGCTACGGGTGAACTTGACCGCCCCGGACTGGGAAATTCACATCGAGATTCGCGGTGAGAAGGCCTACCTCTTCGCGGATCTCGTGCCGGGCGTCGGGGGACTGCCCCTGGGTACCCAGGGGAAGGTGGTGACCCTCGTGGAGACCCCGGAGGGAACCGTGGCGTCATGGCTGATGATGAAGCGCGGTTGCTACGTCTTGCCGGTCTTCCGGGGGGAGGAAAGGTGGGCCGCCGTGCTGCGGACGTGGGACCCAGACATTCAGATACGCCCCATCGAGTCCCTCGGAGAAATGCAAGACGCGGCGGAAGACGTCGGAGCCCTCGGGTTTGTCTATCCGTGGACGTCAACGGCCGCGCAAAAAGGGGACCTTCGGCCGGCCTTCTACCCACTGATGGGGTTCGACGAGGAGCATCTTGCGAGCCTACGCGCCACGGTTCTGGGCTCCAATTAGGCTACTTCCCTTTCCCGTCGTGGGCGCGAATGGAGGGCCTCACCTTCTCGGCTCCCTTGCCCTTCCGGCGGAGCCCTCGGCCCTTCTTTCCGGCCGAGGTCAACCCTCGCACCACGCGTCTCTTATGGCCGGGACGCAAGAGCCATTTCAGGTCCTTGTCCCCGCGAATGGCCGGGTGGTGGGGGTCGACGAGGATCACCTCGTAGTACTTGGAACGGCCATCCTCGCCCACCCAATACGAATTCAAGACCTCCATGTTGGGATGCCGCTTTCCGGCGCGCTCCTCCGCGATCCGCTGGATGCTCTTGGCCATCGTGATCTTGGAAATGCCCATCCGCTTCGGCCTTCGGCCCCCCCGAATGGCCGGTTTCCGAAGGCCTCCTCGTCGGACACGAGATCGGACCACCACGATCCCCGGTTTTGCCTTGTACCCCAGCGCCCGGGCGCGGTCGAGCCGAGTGGGCCTCTCCAGCCGCGTCACCGAAGGTGCCTTTCGCCATCCGATCATGCGGGCTCGCAGGAGGGGGCCCACGTAGGTCTGGCTCGGAGTCTTCCAGGCCTCTCGAATGCTTCGATAAAAGCCCCGAGGCGACCGAGGCCCCCCTTCCTCGCCCTCTGATGCCATCTTCCACGAACCTGCCGCTTCTCGGCGCTCCCTCGCTCTACCCCAGCTGTCTATAAAGCCCTTCGGGCGGGCGGCGGTGGAGCGACCGGCCCTAATCGACCGGCGAGAAGACCTCGGTCCTCGGGAAGGTCGCTACGAACCCGTACCACCGAGAGAAAATCTGCATGGGTCGGGTCCCGTCGTCCGACCAGACAGCGGTTGGAACCTGCGTCTCCGGATCCACTTGGATGCGCAAGGGACGGCTAGCAAGTTCGTCTTCGATGCCCTTCGCGATCCGACTCATGGGGTAGAAGCGCTGGACCTCCCCGGTCATCACCCCGAGCCCGTGGGTCATCTCGGGAAGACGATCGTCCCTGCCCCTCATGGTCCGTCGGAAACCGGGGGGTAGGAAGCCCTTCCTCCGGAAGGTGTGACGAGACATCCACCCGAAAACACGCGCCGCCCGCTTTGGCTTGGATAAGGATACGGTGAGCTCACGATCACTCCGTAGAGCCGTCCGGACGTTCGTTATCTCGAGGGGGAAGGTTTCCATCTGGGCACCTCGGAGAGGGCCGTGGAGCCCCAAGCCGCGGATGTGATCCCAGTAGGTTCGGGTCTCGTCGTCGATCAGCAGGACGAGTCCGTTGTACAGGCCGCCCGCGCTGAAGTGGTAAATCCTCCCCTCAATCCTCGGATCCATCCCACCGCCGCTGTGGCACACGGTGCAAAAGCTCACGAGATAGGGCTCGCCATCCAGCCCCCCCTGTGCAAGATGGTGATAGGATATCTGCCTGACAAGGAAGGCCCGCCGGGCATCTCCACGTTCCACGATCAGGAGCATCTCCGTTGGATCGAGATTCGCGTCCGCCAAGGGCTCGCCCTCCTCCGGCACTCGGAAGCGTTGGAACAGATCGGGCTCCCGAAGCCATGCCCGATCGGCATCGAACTCGGTCAGGTAAGCTTCCTTAGTCTCCAGCATCGGCCTCTCGGTCTGAAATCGGACCCGCTTTACATGAAGTCCTCGAGGGTAAGGGGACGGTCCGTCTTCCGAGGACCCGCCTTGGGCTCCTTTCCGAAATCGCCCTGGAAGAGGGTGACCTGCTGGCTTCCCGCCAGGAGGCTCTTCTCGTCCCAACCAAAGACCTCGGTGATGTACCCCAGGGTCTGTGCGAGCCGGCGGGCGTAGTACTCCCAATCCGGGGTCTCTTCGAAGGGCCTCCCGCTGATGTAAGGCTCGACCTCCATGGGGGTCTTTTTGGCGTTGATCACCACCCAGGAGACCTTCATGCCGACCACGAACTCATAGCCCAGCCCCTCAAGCTTCATCGCGGCCTGAACGTTGGGCATGGCATCGGGGTTCACGTAGCGGGCGGGCTCCTTCACGGTCCGGGAAATGACGAGCTGGTCCACCTCGGCCTCCCCCCTCTGGGCCCGCTCGATCGTCTCCCGAGCGTACCGGATGGCCTCCTCGATCTCGTTGCGCAGGACCCGCTCCAGGACCTCCGTCTGGGTCTCGCTCTGGAGGTCAAAGGCATCCGTCCGACGAATCTCATACCCCCGGACCACCAGCCGTTCCTCCGGCCAGATGACCTGGCCTGCGTACCGCTTCTTCCTCCCGTGAGAGAAGAGGCTACGGAAGACCCGCTCGAACTCCAGCTGCATGCCCCGCCCGGAGAGCTCCGCCGCCAGGGTCTGCCCCTCGGCTACGCACGCATCCAGGGTGTCCGCCCCCGGGGAGAAGAACACGCTGTCGGTGTCCCCGTAGATCACCTGATTTCCCCGGGCCTCGAGGCGACTGATGACGTCCTTGATGTTCTCGCGGGCGAAGGCCGTGATGCTCCCGCCGATCTTCGGGTTGGTGAACCGGTAAAAGGAGGAGGCCAGGACACCGTAGAAGGCATTCATGAGGACCTTCACCGCATCCTGCAGCCGGCCGTAGTAGGCCCGTTCCTCCTCCGAACCCGCCTCCGCCATTTTGGCCCGTATTTCCTGGCGCTGCTCCATCAAGTCCGCGAGGATGCGAGGCAGGATGCCCCCTCGCTCCTCCTTCCCCAGGAAGCGGATCCCCGTGGGTCCCTCGATCTCGCCCTCCGGGTGCAGGGTGGAGAAACAGATGTTGTTCTCGATGATGAGGCTCGGATACATGGCCCGGAAGTCCATGCCCACCACCCACTCGTACAGGCCGGGGTCGATCGTGTGCACGTAGCCCCCTTCGATGGACTCCCCCCCGCCGCGGCGGCGCATCATGGGGACGCCAAACGCTTCGCGGTCGGCCGCCCGAATGAGGAGGGAATCGATGAGGTTGGAGGTCCGGCCGTTGAGAACGTCGTCCAAGGGAAGTCGGGACACAGTCGCCAGGTCCAGGCCCTTCTCCACACTCGCCAGCTTCTCCAGGATTCGGAGGGAGAGTTCCGCGTCTTTCATGCAGTAGCGGATGACCCGCTCCGGATCCCGCGCCCACTCCTCGTCGATGCGGGCCCGGTCCACCTCCTGTTTTCCCTCGTCCAGCAGGGCCCGGGCGACGTAGTCCAGGGTCTCCTGTTTGGGCCGCAGGTCGGTGCGGGCGCTCCACCAGGCATCCACGATGACCCGTCCGTGGAGGCGCCACATCCGCTCGTTGATTTGGAAGAAGGTGGCGAAGTCGCGACCCAGGGCGAGCTGGCCCAGGTTCCCCTTCCGGGCCCGCTCCACGAGGACGGGGATGTCGTACCCGCCGATGTTGTACCCGCTGAGGATGTCCGGGTCCTCCTTCTCAACCAGGGTGACGAAATCCCGCAAGATTTCTCGCTCTCCGCCCCGGAGAGCCTGGGTCTCGATCTCACCGTCAGGGCCTCGCATCGCGATCCCCAGGGTCAAGAGGTGCCCGTCCTCGATGCTGTTCTCGATATCGAAGCTGAGGATTTTCAAAGGCGGTGTGAACGGCTCACATTCCTCGAAGGACCCCGCCCGAAGCACGAGTTCCGTCGTGTAGCCGCCCTCCACCTCCTCGCCCTCGACGCGGAAGCAGGAGCCCAGGTCCATATCGTAGATGAAGCGATGGACGAAGGGGATGTCCGCGGCCAGGATCTCGCTCCCGAACTGGCTGGCCTTGTTCCGGTACTCCGGGGTCCGCCACGGATGCTGCATGACGACCTGGACGCAGGGCTTCTTCTCCAGCGGGCGGACCTCGAGGGAGACGTCCTTCAGCTCCACCACCTCGGGATCTCGCTCGAAGGTGCCTCGGAGAGACTGCGGGGGCTCGACCGCGTAGAAGTAGGGGCGGAAACCCCGGTACTCCACCGTGATGGCCCGGCCGTCCCGGGTCTTGCCGAACAACTCGATGACCGGCTGTTCCTCGTCCCCCTCCCGGCGGTAAGAAGCAGCCAGCAGCCGGACGTCGTGAATCGCCATATTAGGACCTCGCGACGACTCGAATCACGTCGCCATCCTGCAACTCATAATCCTTACCCAGGACCCGCTTGGTCCGTGCATCCACCGCCCGGATGAAGTTGTCCCCGAGGTCACTATGGACCTGGTAGGCTAAGTCCCTTGCGACACTTCCCCGCGGCATCAAGAACGCGTCGGGCAGGACGTTGCCGTCCTTGTCTGTCCAGTGATTCTCGTCCTCCACGGGAAAGACAACGACCATGCCCATCTGTGCAAACACGAGCTCCTCGAGGCAGCGTTGGACCCCGGTGAAGCCGAACTGTTCGAGGTACGCGCGAATCTTCTCCAGCGCCTCGCTCTGCTGTCCCGTGAGGCTCGCGTCCGGCCGTTCGGTGAAGACGGGTGCCCCGGGAACGTATTCGAGAAGGCCCGCCTTGGTGGCGCGCCGTAAAGCGAGCTCACACTCCGAGCACGTAGCAATCGCCGAAATGTCGGGGAGGTCGAGCAAGCCTTGCAGGGCGTCCTCGGGCGCGACGTCGGCCTTGTTGGCCGCGAGAATCATGGGCTTGCCGATGTGTCGGAGCCCTCGGGCGAGGCGCACAAGCTCCTCCTCCTTCCAGCGCCGGGGTGGTTCCTCCAGGGCAACTTCACGCAGGGCGAGGTGGATCTGGAACTCACGGAACCCGAGTCCGGTCAGCCTATCGGAAAGCAGCTTTTCCAGATCCTCACCCTCGATCTCCGCACGACGCGCCATCTTGTCCCATCCCTTGGCCAGGATACCCGCGATCCAGTAGGCCAGCTCACTCTCCAAGAATTGGACATCTTCCGTGGGGTCATGGTCCCCCGGAGACCCGATGTTCCCCTCTGGGTCGGTCGCCCCGCTGGCATCCACAACGTGCACGAAGGCGGACGCCTGGCGCAGATCGTCCAGGAACTGGTTCCCCAGGCCGCGTCCTTTGTGTGCCTCAGGAACGAGGCCCGCCACATCGAGAAGGTCCAGGGGCACGAGGCGCACTCCCCCGGTGCAAGGGGCGTTGTGGGGGCTGCACGCGGTACCCAGTTCCGAGTGGGGGCATGGGTGGGTCACGTATGCGATGCCGCGATTGGGCTTGATGGTGGTGAAAGGATACGCCGCGATGTCCACGGGGGCAAGGGTGGCGGCCGCAAAGAACGTGCTCTTGCCCGCATTGGGCTTGCCAACGACACCGACCAGCATCTCCTCCCAGCTTGTGGAGGAGACCTGCGGGTAATAACCTAATGGCGGGGGATGGACGAAGGTAGAAGAGGGGGAGCCAAGGCCTTTAACCACTCTGCCGGCTTGCTCGGTGCTTGCCGTCCTCGATACCCCGATCCCATCCTCGCTATCGCTCACTGGTCACGCGGGAGAAGCTCGTGGCAGCCGCTCGGGAGGGTTTGGTCGCCTGGGAGGGACTCGTCGCACACGGGCGGGGAGAAGCGTTCGACTATCTATTGGGCGAGCGTACGTTGCCTGAAGCGGACGTGGCCGCACGTGCAGGGGTAGCCTACCTGCTTCGGGCGGATCGCCCCGTGCTGTCCGTCAACGGCAACGTAGCCATTCTCGCGGCGAAGGAGATTGGCGAGTTGGCATCGGTCACTGGGGCTCGGGTTGAGGTTAACGTCTTTCATCGAACGGAAGAGCGGGTTGGCGCTCTCGTGTCCTTCTTGGAGGGGCAAGGCATTCGGGAGATCCTAGGGAGGAACCCTGACGCCTCCCTCCCGGGTCTCGAGCACCCCAGGGCCCTTTGCAGTCGCGCGGGGATCTATGGCGCCGACGTCGCCCTCGTCCCGCTGGAGGACGGCGACCGAGCCGAGGTCCTGGTCGGGATGAAGAAGACCGTTCTCTCTATCGACCTGAACCCTCTCTCCCGCACCAACGAGGCCGCGACCGTAGCCATTGTCGACGAACTCGTGCGTGCTCTTCGGGCCATGGTGGCCTTCGCAAGGGAGGCGAAGGGAGATCCAGATGCGGTCAAGGTCGCCCTAGGCGCGTACGAAAAGGCGGTCAACCTGCGGGGTGTTTTGGGCGCGATTCGTGAGAACCTGAAGGCCCGAGCGACGGGGAGGAAAGGTGTTCGTAACAACGTTTAAATCGCCTCCCGCCCATTCGAATTCCCCGTTGGGATTATGAAATATGTGATCGTGACCGGCGGGGTTTTGTCCGGTTTGGGGAAGGGCATCACCACGTCCAGCATAGGCCGCAACTTGCAGAGCCGCGGCCTCTCCGTGACCGCCATCAAGATTGACCCCTACCTGAATGTGGATGCCGGGACCATGAACCCCTTCCAGCATGGGGAGGTCTTCGTGCTGGAGGACGGAGGAGAGGTCGACCTCGACCTGGGCAACTACGAGCGGTTCCTCGACGTGGAGTTGAGCCGGGACCACAACATCACCACGGGGAAGGCGTACCTTTCCGCCATCGAGAAGGAGCGCCACGGCGATTACTTGGGGAGCACGGTCCAGATTATTCCGCACGTGACGGACGAGATCAAGCGCATGGTCCGAGACGTGGCCGAGTCGACGGGGGTCGACGTCACACTGGTCGAGATCGGGGGGACCGTCGGCGACATCGAGTCCATGCCCTTCCTCGAGGCCCTGCGGCAGCTATCCATCGACGTAGGGAAGGGGAACTGCGTCTTTGTGCACACGACCCTGGTCCCCATCCTTCCCGTAGTCGGTGAGGCCAAGACCAAGCCCACCCAACACAGCGTGAGGGAGTTGCGGGCCGTGGGGATCCGCCCGAGCGCCATCGTGGCGCGGGCCCCCGACGAACTCGACGAGGACGTGCGGCGGAAGATCTCCCTCTTCTGCGACGTGCCGGTGGAGGGCGTGGTCAGCGCCCCCGACGCGGGCAACATCTACGAGGTTCCCCTCCTCCTGGAAGAACAGGGCCTCACGGACTATCTGTTGGCCGAGCTCGCCCTCAAAGGGACGCCCCGCGACCTGGAGGGGTGGAAGGCCTTCGTGGAGCGCCTCCGGAACCCGAAGGGGGAGGTGGAGATCGGGCTCGTCGGGAAGTACACCCACCTCCAGGACTCCTACATCAGCCACATTGAGGCCTTTCGCCACGCCGGTGCCAAGGCCAACGCGCGGGTGAACATCCGCTGGGTCGAGAGCGTCGACCTGGAGGAGAACGGGGTCGCGCTCCTGGATGGGGTCCAGGGCATCCTCGTCCCAGGCGGCTTCGGCGAGCGGGGCATCGAGGGCAAGGTCCGGGCTATCCAGTACGCCAGGGAGAACAGGATTCCCTTCCAGGGGGTGTGTCTCGGGTTCCAGCTGGCCACCATTGAGTTCTCCCGCAACGTCCTCCATTTGGACGGAGCCAACAGTAGCGAATTCGACCCCAAGACCCCCTACCCGGTGGTGGACCTGCTGCCGGAGCAACGCGGGGTGGAGGACATGGGTGCCACGATGCGTCTCGGAGCCCACGAGGTCGTCATCCAAGATGGATCCAAGGCCCACGCCCTCTACGGCGCCACCCGAGTCTACGAGCGCCATCGACATCGCTTCGAGATCAGTCCCGACTTCCTCTCCAAACTCGAGGGGGCCGGCCTTCGGTACGTGGGACGCTCGGAGGACGGGCGACGGATGGACATCCTCGAGCTGGAGGGCCATCCCTATTTTCTCGCCTCCCAGTTCCATCCGGAGTTCAAGTCCCGTCCCCTCCGACCCTCCCCAATTCACTACGGGCTCATAGAGGCCGCTCTGTCCGTAGAGGCGTGACCCAAACTTGATAAGGCCGCCCTTGAATGGTTCGGCGTGCCCAGTTACGAGGACCTCCTCAAGCGCGTGAAGAAGGAGCTTCCCGAGACCAGTACCTCCCGGGAGCGCTTTCAGGTGCCCGAGGCGGAAGTCCTCCTGGAGGGGCAAACCACGGTCCTCCGGAACTTCGCCGACATCGCCGATGCCATCAACCGTAAGCCCCAGGACCTCTTCGCCTTCCTCCTCAAAGAGCTCGGCACGTCGGGCAGCCTGGAAGATCGACGGGCCCTCTTCAAGGGGCGCCTCTCGGCCGACAAGGTCAACAAGCGAATCGGGAGCTACGTCGAGGAGTACGTCCTCTGCGCGGAGTGCAACCGGCCGGACACCCACATCGTGAAGGAGGGGCGGATCGCCATCCTGCAGTGTGATGCCTGTGGGGCCCGGCGTTCCCTGCGCGTCATCAAGAAGGCGGCCAAGACCGAGGAACCGATTCTCCAGGTGGGCAAGGTCTACGAGGTCATGATCCAAGACATCGGCAAGAAGGGGGACGGTGTCGCCCGGCGGGAGAACTACGTCATCTACGTCCCGGGGACGACGAAAGGCGCCGTCGTGAAGGTGGAAGTGGAAAAGATCGTCGGGAACGTCTCCTTCGCGAAGCTCGTTCAGGAGTAGCGATGGCCCGCGAGGGCGTGGCCATCCTTGCCTTGGCGGGTCTGCTCGTCGCGGCGCATCTCGTGGCCCTCCTCCTGGCCACGCCCTTCATCGAGGCGGACCGCCAGGCCCTCCCCAATCCGGACGCCGTCACCAACGCCCTGTTCTACTTCGTGGTCATCCTCGCCTTCACGGCCGTCGTCCTCTTCCTGGTCCGTAAGCGGCGGGAGGGGGTGCTGAAGTACGTGATCCTGGGGGCCATCACCATCACCATGCTGTTCGTCTTCTCGATCCCCTTTGAGCTGGCCTTCGGCTTCCTGCCGGAGCCTTGGGCGAACCTCGCGGCCATCCAAGGGACCCTCCTCCTCTCCCTCGGCCTCGCCTACGCCCTCCTGAAGTATCCGGAGTGGTGGGTCGTTGATGCCACGGGCTTCGCGGTGGCCGCCGGCGTGACCGCCATCCTCGGCATCTCCTTCGGCATCCTGCCGGCCCTCGTCTTCCTCATCGGCCTGGCCATCTACGACGCCATCGCGGTGTATCGCACGAAGCACATGATCGCCATGGCAGACGCGGTCACCGGTCTCCGCCTTCCCATCCTCCTCGTCGTCCCCAAATCCCTCCCCTACTCTTTCCGGACCCAGCCGGGCCTCCAGGATGAGCTGGACGAGGGAACCGAACGGGCGGCCATGTTCATGGGACTGGGGGACATCATCATCCCCGGGATCCTGGTCGTCTCCGCCTTCGCCTTCTTGGACCCGCTCGTGACCTTCTCCGGTGTGAGTGCAAAACTCCTCGTCGCCCTCGCGACGATGCTGGGCACCCTCCTCGGCTTCGCCCTCCTCATGCGATTCGTCCTAAGCGGACGGCCCCAGGCCGGCCTCCCCCTCCTCAACGCGGGGGCCATTCTGGCGTACCTTCTCTCCTACTATCTTCTCTACCGCGACCTCGGTTTCGGCATAAGCTTCGTCCTGGGGCTGTAAGCATGCGCATCCTCCAGATGTCGGACCTCCACGGGTCGGATACGGCCCTGGAGCAGAGTCGATGGGCCCTGCGGGAGTTCGGCCCCGACCTCTTCCTGGTCACGGGGGACATCACGAACTTCGGGCCCTTGGACTACGTCCACCGCCTCTTCTCGGATATCGCCGTTCCCAGCTACGCCCTTCCCGGCAACTGCGACCCTCGGGAGATCGTCCCCCTGCTCGAGGAGCTCGGGGTGAACCTCCACGGCAAGCGCACGGAGTTCCGGGGCCATCCCCTCATTGGCCTCGGGGGGTCGAGCCCCACCCCTTTCCACACCCTCTTCGAGCTCTCCGAGGAGGAGATCCGGGCGACCCTGGAACCCCTCATGGTCGAGGGTTCTATCCTCGCGACCCACGCCCCGCCTTACGGGCATGTGGACGACTCGGCGGGCCGCCATCTGGGAAGCCGGTCCATCCGAACCCTCGTGGACCGCTACCCGCCCCGTGTAGTACTGTGCGGCCACATCCACGAGGCTCGCGGGGTTGAGACGGGGCCAACGACCTACGTGAACCCCGGTCCCGCCCGGAGCGGCCACGCCGCACTGGTGGATCTCGAGGAAGAGGTCCGGGTCCGACTCCTCCCCTAAGCTTTATCGTGCGAAGGGGCCTGGAGGGGGTGGATGCCCATCTGGCAGAAGCATTCGCGCCGAAAACCCAGCGGGGGCATGCGCCGCCGCCACGCCAAGAAGAAACGGCGGGAGATCGGCCGCGAGCGGGAGTTCGCCACCATCGGCTCGGAGCGGCGGAAGCGCATCCGGGTCCTCGGGGGGCAGCACAAGGCCCGTCTCCTACGCGCCGCGTGGGCCGACCTCTTCAACCCCGAGACGGGCAAGACGGAGCGCGCCCGCATCCTGTCCGTCAAGACCAACCCCGCAAACCCCAACTTCGTCACCCGAAACATCATCACGCGAGGCGCGACCATTGAGACAGAGAAGGGACTCGCCCGCGTGACCTCCCGTCCCGGCCAGACGGGGACCGTCCACGCGGTCCGCCTGGAGGATACGGCGTAGACCGCGACACCCTTTTACCGCCTTGCCTCCTACGACCCGCATGGTCTCGCGAGGCGACCGGATCGTCGTTCTTTACCCCCTGTACTTCGACGCCACGGCCTCCCGCCAAGAGGGCAGAAAGGTGCCGAGAGAACTCGCCGTGCGGGACCCCTCCCTCGAGGAGCTCACAGAGGCCGCCCGCCGAAAGGACTACCGCGTCGAAGCCGAACCCCGCGCCGCCCATCCGCGGCGACCGGCGAAACGAGAGGGGCGCATCCTTATCGTGGGAGGCGGCACGAAGACCGCCATCCTCCACGCGGTCGCCAAGGAGTTGAAGGCTCAGAGGTCCTGAGGAGTCTTGACCTCTTCCACGATCTTTCGTCCCGAGGACACGCTGTCCACGGAATGGACCACTGCCCCGCTCTCGCGGATGACTCCCTCCACGCTCCCGTAGTCGATGTTCGTCCCCTCGATGGTAATCTTGACGCTCTCGGTCTCTTGATCCACCTCGTCCAAGACGCAGTTCACCCCGAGGACGCCATTCAAGGTAGCGAGGGCCTGGGAGAGCTCGATAACCGAGGGTTGGTGCGGCTTGAGAACGTCAAGAACGAGTCGTTTGATTTCGCTCAACGCGCCTTCCCCGATAAGGAATCCATTCAATGCGGACGAGGGCTGATAAACCTTGCGTCGCCGTTCCTGGGACTGACAGCTAGAGGACCGTGGTCACCTCGGTTCTCGCCTCCGTGATCACGACGGTATTCTCGCTCTGGCTCACCATCCCGTTGCCTGCTTCCACGAGGATCGGGTAGCCGGAGATGAGGCCCTTTCGCAGGAGGCGCCGCAGGTAGACGGGGGCCTTGGGGTCGATGCGATGTGCCCAGCGCTCAGAAAAGGGGAGAGTCCGGAAGTCCGCGTGAATCTTCTGCAGGAGGGCATCCGCCTCGGGCACCCCGCTGTGGCCCTCCTTGGCGATTCGGTAGATGTTGCTGCTCTTCCCGCCCGTCACCCGGCCCGCCCCCGTTGTGGCAAACGGCTCGATGGCATACGCCTCCCCCGCCTCCGCCCGCTGCTGGGCCCGCTCCCCCCGCAGCGGCTCCACGTTGGGGACGCTCTTGGGCCCGTGAAGAAGGTAGGGCTCCACCTTGTGTCCCGACAGGTTCTCGACGGGTCGATAGCCGCGGGCCTTGATGGTCCGCTCGATGGTGGCTCCGACGAGGCGCATAGGCGTCTCCGGGCGCAGGACCTCGGCGGCGGCGGCCAGCGCTTCGTCCACCGCCCGGATAAGTTCGGTCCAATTTCGGGTGCCCACCTCCTTCGTCCGGGCATTGTCCGCGAGGTACCCGTCCACATGGACCCCGACGTCGAGCTTGACGAGGTCGCCCCGGGAGAAGGTGAGATCGCCGTCGCTGTGTCGCGGGGTGAAATGGGCCGCCTGCTCGTTGATGGAGATGTTCACGGGAAAGCCCGGTAGTGCTCCTGCATCGAGGATGCGTCCCTCCGTTTTCTCGGCGACCTCGAGGAGAGGCGTCCCCTCCTGGATGAGGCCGAGACCGTCCTCCAAGGCCCGCCGTCCGATCCGTCCCGCTCGCCGGATCTTCCCCAGGGCCTCCTCATCCATGGAGGTTCAGCTCTTCCCGCGACAGGGCCCCTTCCCTCTTAATCGTTGGCGGGTCTAGACTCAGGTCCACGATTGTCGACGGGAGACCACGGGGCGTCGGTCCGGCATCGATGTAGAGATCGGCATCGGCCCCAAGCTGCGTCATGGCTTCCTCCACCCGCTGCGGGGATGGTGCGCCGTGACGATTCGCGCTCGTGGTCGTGAGAGGACCGAATTCCTCCGCGAGGGAGCGTGGGATCGGATGCGCGGGGCAACGCAAACCGATCACCCCCTCCCTGGTGACCGGTGGCGGGGGCGCCTCGGGCTTGGCGGGAAGGAGTAGGGTGAGGGGGCCAGGGAGGAAGGCCTTCCAGAGTTGTTTGCCCGGTCCTGTGAGGTGAGCCAGGCGTTCCGCCTCCTCGAATCCGGCCACGACCACAGAGACGGGCTCGCTCCAAGGACGCCTCTTCACCTGATAGAGACGTCGCATGGCCCCCTCATCGTAGGGGTCCGCCCCCAGCCCGTAGAGGGTATCCGTGGGGTAGACCACGAGAGCGCCTCCTTTGAGCTTCTCGACGGTTTCCACAAGCACCTCCTCGCGAAGGGTCCAGTCACGGCCCAGGCGATGCGCCTTCACGACCCGAAGGCCCTCCGAACTCATCTCCCGTACCCCTCGACGGTGCCCAGGGCCCACGCGAGGTGTTCTGCCGCCTCCCCTAGGACGGGCGCGCCGTGGCCGGGGTAGAGGTCGGTGGCGTCCAGGGTGTTGAGCCGTTTCACGGAGGCGACCAGCTGATCGAAGTTTCCCGTCTCAAAGTCGAAACGGCCGACGCCCCCGTAGGGGAAGACGGTGTCTCCGGTGAAGAGGGATCCATCATCGCCGAAGAGGCAGATGCTTCCCACCGTGTGGCCGGGGGTGGAGAGTACCTCCAGGGTCCCCTCACCTAGATCGAACTTCGCGCCATACTCCACGATTTCCACCTGGGTCGGGTCCATCGTGCTCCCGAAATAGGCTGCCCCCGTGCTTCCGACATCCCCCTCGGTGAGAGGTGGAGCATCATCGACAGAGATACGGGGGCGGGTGCCATAGCGCGCCGCGAGGTCGCGGGCGCCTCCGACGTGGTCGAAGTGACGGTGCGTCAGGACGAGATGCTGGAGACCTCGCCCCCCCAAATGCGCCTCGAGTTCGCCCGCCACGAGGTCCGACCGACGGCCCGTTCCGGCGTCCACGAGGAGCGCCTCATCAGCGCCCAGAACGAGGTAGACGTTCACGTCGAAGGATGGGTCGACAATTCTGTGGATCTCCACCGCACCGAACCTCGATGGGGAGCCTAGTCCCGAATCCCAGGCTCGGTGATCGTGAAGATGGCCTCCGCTTCCGGAAGGCTGGGCGAATCGATGAGCCGGGCGATGCGCCGCTCCCCCTTGCTCTTGCGAAGGTAGATGCGGAAGGTACTGGCATGGGCGACCACGTGTCCGCCGATGGGTCGCGTCGGGTCTCCGAAAAAGGCGTCGGGCTTGGCCTGGACCTGGTTGGTCACGAAGATGGCGGCGTTGTTGACGTCGCCGAAGCGCATGAGATCGTGGATGTGGCGGTTCAGGAGTTGCTGCCGCTCGGCCAAGACACCCCGACCGATGTACTCTGCCCGAAAGTGGGAGGTCATGGAATCCACAACGAAGAGGCGGATCGGGTCCGTCTGGACGAGGTCGTTGGCCTTGTCCACGAGAAGCATCTGATGGTGGGAGTTGAAGGCCCGGGCCACGTGAATCTTCTGGAGAACCGCTTCGGGGTCCAAGTCCTTATCCACGGACATCTGCACGATACGTTCCGGCCGGAACGTCGATTCGGTATCGATCCAGACCGTCTCCCCATCCAGGCCTCCCTGGTCCTCGGGAAGCGTGGCGTTGACTGCCAATTGGTGGCCCAGCTGTGTGTTGTGAAGGAAGACTGGCACGGTGCCACCGACGAACGCATGACCGTCCGGGATGATGAGGTCGTAGACCCAGTCGTCGTGCGGCACGACCTCGATCGAGAGGATTCTGTCCCAGGCCATGTTGTGAATGTTGCGAATCTGGGGAAAGGCTTCCTCGAGGACCTCCAAACGCGCGACAATCTCCTGTTCCAGAGCCTTTCCGATGGCACGGCGGCGTTCGGCGTCCTTCGGGAGTCCACGGAACAGGTAATTGTTCACACCGGCCCTCGTTAGACCAAGGCTTGGCGAAATCTGGGCAAACGGGAAGGGCAGCAGATCCACGAGTTCACGGAATTCCTTCTTCGTGAGTGTCTCAATGTGTTCCGCGAGTTCGCGGGCCTGGGAGAGCCGTTCATAGCCAGCCAGAAACTCGCTGGCGATACGGAGGAAAGTCTTTTCGTTGATTGTCTTCTGCCTCGGGTTCGAACGTGTGAGCACCCGGTAGAACGTCGACCTACCGGTTCGGACCCGACCAATGTGCTTCGCGCGGCGTCCTGTGTTGCCACCAAGCGATCTTCGATAGACGGCGGCTAGATAGCGATGGATCTTGGTCGGATAGCCGTGGGCCGAGTTGCGGGTCCGTGCCGTGGGCAGCTCTTTCGTGAGCAGCGGCAGATCAAGGGCGTCGCGGTCAAACCCGACGACGTGAACGACGTAGAAGGTCCTGCCCTCTGCAATCCTCGTGGACTGGGTCACGCGTACACCGAGACGGGCAAACAGATAGGCGAGGCCCTCAGCTAACGCTCTGCTCTTGGTCGTGGCGCTGATTGTGCCATAAATCGAGCCATCCCCGTCGAGGTACCCGGCCAGGAAATGTCGAATCGCGCTCTTTGAGGCAGCCAACACCTCCGGCGGTACGAACTTGTCTCCCGATCGCGCCCCTTCGAGGCTACCGAGAAACTCCCGGGTGGGCTTGCGGAGAAGAAGCGTTCTCACGCGTCGTCGACGAGGATCCAGACGGATCGTCGGCGTATACGCGAAACGGCGCTCAATGTAGGAGCGTGTCCACTCGATGATTCGGTCGTCCGCGTTCGTGAACCACATCCCGGAGCCTTCGGCCACGAACAGGCCGAGGAAGTAGGCATCTTCGTCGGAGAGGTCGGCCTCGCCACCGGGAATTGAGTTGGGTCCCCCGATGGGGTCTCCACGAGTTAGTTTCGCAGCGGGGACCCATTGAACTCCCTGCTTCGTCACGGTCAAGAAGCGGTGAGCGCCCGTGACGCGATACTCCGCGCCCCGTGAGGACCGAATCCTATAGACTGTGTCCGCCCATTCCTTGTACAACGCTGATGCGCGAGCCGGACCATAGCCGTCGGAGGGGAGACCCAAGACCTGAATCGGCACCTTCCGGACCGTGAAACCTTCTTCGAACGGTTCCTCGCCGAGTTCGTTTGCGTATTTCTCATAGGTCTCCCCAATGGGTTCCAGGTGAGGTACAGTGTCGTTGTAGTAAAGCAGGGGAGTTTCGCCCCCTGCGCATTTTCCGCTGCCATACGCGCCGAAGACTTCGGTGATGGCCTGGGTCTCGACACCGCCCCCCAACAGCGAATCCAAGCCTTTCGAGCTCGTCGTGACTTTGTTGACGGACTTCCGCCGCTCGAGGAGAATGTCCCCCGTCTCAAAGCCGCCGATGTCGACGGCCTCTCGGGCCGCCTGGACGATCTTTTGCGCAACGGTGTTGCCAATCTCAGCAACGTCGGCCAGGCTCTGCGGGGAAGCAACCGCAAGCGCCATCAGGTCGCTGTAGCCAGCCTCCTTCAGCTTGTCGGCGGTGGCCGGTCCAACCCCCGGCAGCTCTTCGATGGTCTTCGATGTCGTGGCCATGTCAAACCGCCCCTTCGAACAAGCTTGGAATCGATATAAGGGTATT
>JBHIDB010000003.1:0-39764 GCA_046759865.1 Thermoplasmata archaeon | reverse complement strand
GGGTGGAGCCGCTGGGGGTCACGGCCCACATCGTTCCGTGGAACTACCCCCTGGTTCTGGGTTCCCGGGGCATCTCGCCTGCCTTGGCGGCGGGGAACACGGCCGTAGTCAAGCCATCGAGCGCCGCCCCGCTAACGAACCTGAGACTCGCGGAGCTGGCCAAGGAGGCAGGGCTCCCAAACGGGGTCCTCAACGTCGTCTCTGGATCGGGCCGAGAGACGGGGCAGGCGTTGGCCGGGCACCCCGAAATCGACGGCATCACGTTCACAGGTTCTGTGGACACGGGGCGGGCAATCATGCGGGCGGCCGCCGAACACATCGTCCCAGTGATTCTGGAGCTGGGGGGCAAGTGTCCCAACGTCGTCATGGAGGACGCCGACCTTGCCCGCGCCCAGCGGGGCGCCGTTCGCGGGATCTTCACAAACGCGGGACAGATGTGCTGGGCGGGGTCCCGTCTCCTCTTGCCGGCGTCGGAGCAGGACGCCTTCCTCAGGGAACTCAAGGCGGAGGCTGACAGCCTCGTGGTCGGGCCCGGCTCGGCGAAGGAAAGCCAGATGGGACCCCTCATCTCCCCGGAACAGGAAGGGCAGGTCCTGAAGTACATCGAGCTTGGACGGGCCGAGGGCGCAACCCTCCTGGCGGGAGGCGGGAAGGTGGAGGAGGGAGCCCTCGCGAAGGGCAACTTCGTCCGACCGACCGTGTTCACCGAGGTGACCCCCGACATGACCATCGCCAGGGAGGAGATCTTCGGGCCCGTGCTCAGCGTGTTGGCCTTTGAGGACGAGGAGGAGGCGATTCAGATCGCCAACGACACGGGCTTCGGCCTCTGCGCGGGGGTTTGGACGCGCGACCTGGCCCGGGCCCACCGGATGGCGGCCCGCTTGCAGGCCGGGATCGTGTCGGTCAACGAGTACCCCATTACCTTCCCCCAGACGCCCTTCGGTGGGTACAAGGAGAGCGGCATCGGGAGGGAGCAGGGCCTCGACGCAGTCTACCACTATTCGCGCGTGAAGAACGTGCTCATCAACCTCCTGTGAAACCGTCTATCAGCGAGAGGATTCCGACGCCGGTGACCACCCGCCTGGGCTACAACTACTGCAACGGGATTACGATGGAAACGTTGACCTTCGAAGACATTCGGGCCACCCAGGAGTCGAACGCAGAGGTCGTCCAGGACGGGGTGCGCGCGTTCCTGGGGGCGGTGCCGTGAGCATTCTCATCCGGGACGCGCTGGTGGACGGGCGCCCCCAGGACGTGTACGTGGAGGAGGATCGCATCGCGGCGATCGGGCGGCGTCAGGAAGCCGACGTCGTCATTGATGGGCGGCAAAAGGCCTGCCTCCCAGGGCTGGTCAACGGACATACCCACGCCCCGATGACCTTGCTGCGGAGCTATGCCGACGACATGAATCTCCAGGAGTGGTTGGAGCAGCGGATCTGGCCCCTGGAGGCGAAGTTCCGGCCTGAAGACGTCTACTGGGGGACGAAGCTCGCCTGCCTGGAGATGATCCGAAGCGGCACGACGACCTTCAACGACATGTACTTCTTCATGGAGGAAGCCGCCCGGGCCGTCGCGGACACCGGCCTCCGGGCAGTCCTCTCCTACGGGATCATCGACCACTTCGACGAGAGGAAGGCAGAGGCGGAGCTGAAGGCCACGGAGGGATTCCTTCGGTTCATCCGGAACTTGCGGAACCCCCGCGTCCAGGCCGCCGTCGGTCCTCACGCGATGTCCATGGTCTCGGGGGCCACCCTGACGGCCGCCAGAGGTCTGGCCCTAGATGAAGGGGTGAAGATCCACTTCCACCTGGCCGAGACGGAACGCGATGTGGAGGCATCCAGGGAGCGGTATGGGAAGGGGCCCGTCCGCGCCCTCGACGAGATGGGTTTTCTGGGGGATTGGCTCGTGGCCGCCCACTGCGTGTGGATCGGAGAACGAGGTGCCGGCATCCTTGGGGAGCGAGGGGTGAGGGCCATCCACAACCCGACGTCCAACATGAAGCTGGGCGTGGGACGGGCCTTCCCTTATCAGGCCCTGCGAGCGGCGGGCGTTACGATGGGCCTCGGCACGGACGGAGCCGCGTCGAACAACAACCTGGACATGTTCGAGGAGGTGAAACTGGCCTCCCTACTGCAGAAATTTGCCGCGGGCGAGCCCACCCTCCTTCCGGCCGGGGAGGCGTGGAAAATGGCCACGGAGGGCGGGGCGGACGCCCTAGACCTTCCCACCGGTCGTCTCGAGGAAGGGAAGCTTGCCGACCTCATCCTCATCGACCTGCAGAATCCCCAGCTGGTCCCCCGGCACAACCTCACGTCCCTCGTGGCATACGCCGCCAACGGGTCCGTCGTGGACACCGTGATCTGCGACGGACGCCTCCTCATGCGCGGGGGCCACGTGGAGGGGGAGGTGGAAATCGTCGAGCAGGCCGAGAAACGGGCCCAGGGCCTGAAGGAGAGGTGAGCTGCTCGTGGACTCCTTGGCACGACCTGCGGCGTTACAGCCCCTAATAGGGGATCTATGGAAACCTGTTACTAAGTCCCTTCTTTCCAGCCCCGAAGATACGCGTCCTGCTCCTCTGTAAGTGAGTCGATGCTGATGCCCATTGCCTCGAGCTTGTCCTGAGCTATTCTCTCGTCCTGCTCTCTTGAAATCTCGTACACCCCTGGCTCGGTGAACTTGCCCCGGGACAATTCTATGAGGGCAAGGACCTGGTTTGAGAAGGAAAGGTCCATAACCCCGCTTGGGTGGCCCTCGGCCGCGCCCAGGTTGGCCAGGCGACCCTGCGCGATCAAATAGACCTTCCTCCTTCCGGGAAGGAGGAACTGCTCTGTGTTGGGGCGGATTTCCGTCTTCTCGAGGGCATACTCTTCGAGTTGGTCCACCCTTACCTCGACGTCGAAATGACCGACGTTCACCAGTATGGCCCCGTCCTTGAGGCGAGGGAAGTGGTTTCGGGTTATTATGGACTTGCAACCAGTTGCTGTTATGAAGATGTCACCCTGCTCGATGGCATCATCCATGCTCATCACCCTGAAGCCGTTCATGGCCGCCTGGAGTGCATAGATGGGGTTCACCTCTGTCACGATAACATCGGCTCCCATGCCGTGAGCCCTCATGGCGACGCCGCGGCCACAGTGCCCGTAACCGGCCACGACAACTGTCTGGCCCGCGATCATCACGGAGGTTGCACGCATTATGGCGTCCATCGTGCCCTGGGCTGTGCCGTACACGTTGTCAAAGTCCTGCTTCGTCTGGGCGTTGTTCACGGCAATGATAGGATATCTGAGGGCACCGTCCCTCGCCATGTTCTTGAGTCTCTTGACCCCCGTGGTGGTCTCCTCTGTCCCGCCAACCACCCCTGAAATGAGCCTCGGAAGTTTCTCGTGGATCCAGAACACCAGGTCAGCCCCGTCATCCATCGTGAAATGAGGCTTGGTCTTGCACACGCGGTCTATGCACCAGTAGTACTGCTCTTCCGACAGTCCCCTCCATGCGAAGACCGAAATCCCGTCCTCTGCGAGAGAGGCGGCCACATCATCCTGCGTGCTCAGGGGGTTGCAGCCGCACCAAGAAACCTCCGCCCCAAGCTCGCGGAGCGTATGGATGAGCGAGGCCGTCTCCTTCGTGACGTGGATGGCGCCACCTATGCGGTAGCCCTCCAGGGGTTTTTTGGGCCCGTATTCCTTTCGAAGTTTTGCAAGAACTGGCATGTGGTCGAGGGCCCACTCTACCCGCAGCCGACCGCCTTCTGAAAGCCCAATATCCTTTACCTTGTAATCCACAGAATCATCTCCATTATCGCGCTTGCAGCCTCTTTGGGATCGGTCTTGTCGGAATCCACCGTAAGGTCCGGCTCCCCCTCCTCGTAGGGCACATCCACTCCTATGACCTGGCCGAGCCCCTCTGGCCTCTCTTCCCTTTTGAGGTCTTTGAGAGCGTCCTTGTAGATGTCTTGCCGGACAACGGTGGACTTCCTCTTGGCCTCCCTTTCGATGCAGACCTCAACCGGACATCTCACATATACCTCTTTGAAATCTCTGATGTGTTCTCTTGCAAAATCCCTCCACCGCTTCCTGTGGGCCGTTGCGTCTATGATGACATTTGTGCCGCTTTCGACGAGGAGCGCCCCCATGACTGCCAACGCCCTGTAGGCGAAATCACGCTCCTGCTCTGTGTATCTCTTCTCCGGGGTCAGCATCGGCCTGATGCGGTCCATCTCGAGGAGTTGGAACCCTATGCCGCGCTTCTTGAGCCCTGAGGAAAGATGCCTTGCGATGGTTGACTTGCCGCTTCCTGGGAGACCCGTGATCCATACGGCGAACGTGCTATCCCCTCGTGTATTCGTTGATCCTCGTCGTCCGGAACCTTGAGGTCTTGAGCACTCCCAACACAAATCTTATCAGCTTGCGTCTCACGTTGTCAGGCACGTCCGGATAGAAGGCCGGATTTGCTACTACGACGCCCCGGAAGGCAAAGAAGGGCTGAACCACCGAGAGCAGGTCTTCATCGCCTGTCTTTTCGAGGTATACTTCAAGGAACCGATCAAGGGCTTCCCTGTAAGGGCCGGAGAATCTTCCGTTGTGCATCAGCGAGTACCAGACGTAGTTTATGGCAAGCGCGGTTATGTCGTCCGCCGCCTCCCCAAACTCGCCGCGGCTTCTGTCAAGAAGCGTGAGCTTCCTATTCTCAAAGAAGATGTTACCGGGGTGAAAATCGCCGTGTATCCTACACAGCCTGTCCATGTCCCTTATCCGAATCCAGTGGTCGATGCAACGCTTCGCGACATCTGACATCTGCCTTCTGGTGATGAAAGTGGGATCCACATAGGTATCCATCACCCCCATCAGGCACTCCCCGTGACCGATGGTGTCACGTACTTTCCTGCGGTAAATCTGGGTGGCCTTTTGTGATGAGAAACTCGGCTGTTTGGAGTGGATGGTTGCAAGAAAGGAGGCAAGGCGCTCTACCTTCCATTCGTCCTTCCCAGACAGCCCCTCGCCCCCCCTCATCTGCTCGAGGTCGTCAAAATACGGCGTCCCAGTGGCTGCCTCCATGAGGAACAGGAAATCCCGCGTTCTCCCAAGTGAAACCCAGCTACCGTCCTCCTCGATGCCGATGACGTCTATGGCCTTGACGTGCCTTGGGAAGCGGTTGAACGTGTCCATGGAGAGCATGAATACCTGGGCCCTGTCCGCCGGATAGTCGTGACCAAGCCCGTTTCCGTGAAGCCTCTTGAGCACCATGCTGGTTTTTCTGCCCTTGACATGTGCATCCACACGATGGGCGGTCCCGTGGGTGCCGGTTCCCATCTCTGAAAGGCCGCCTATGCGCACCTCCTTGCCGTACAGGGACCTTAAGTGCTCAAGCAGAAGGTTCTTGTCTATCTTCATTTCAATCGAACCCGCTGCCTTCACGGTCCCCCCGTCTATTTGAGGAAGTGCCCCCTTCTTGCCACCGGGATCCGATGCCGCACGCTGCTCCAACGGCCGACGGCTCTGCGCCCATCGGGATCATTGGCGGGACTGGAGTCTACGACACGTCACAGGTGAGCGAAGTCCGCTCGATGGAGGTGTCCACGCCATACGGCCCACCCTCCGCACCCATCGAGCTGGGGGACTTCCACGGGACGCCCATCGCCTTCCTCCCCCGGCATGGGAAGGGGCACACCATCCCGCCGCACTCTATCAACTATCGCGCGAACGTGTGGGCCCTGCACCACCTGGGCGTCCGCCGAATCGTCTCCCCGTCCGCGGTGGGCTCGCTAAGGGAGGAGTACAGGCCGGGCGATTTCGTCTTCCCAGACCAATTCATCGACTACACGAAGACCCGAACCTACACGTTCTACGACGAGGGGAAGACCGTCCACGTCTCCCTCGCCGACCCGTTCTGCCCGACCCTGCGCACTCACTTTGCGGCCCACGCACGGAAGCTAAACCTTCCCGTTCACGACAAAGGCACTTACGCGTGCATCGAGGGCCCGCGTTTCTCTACCCGAGCGGAGAGCCGGATGTTTCGCCAATTCGCGGAGATCATCGGGATGACGGCTTGCCCGGAGGCACAGCTCGCGCGGGAGATGGAGGTCTGCTACCTCGGCATCGCCATGGTCACGGACTACGACGTCTGGGCGGAGAAACCGGTGGAGGTCCCGGGGATCATGAAGACCCTCGCCGAGAACCAGAGCAAGTCGCAGGCGTTGCTTGCGAAGGCGGTGCCCACCATCCCCGAAGAGCGCGGATGCGTCTGCGCGAGGGCGCTCGAGGGCGCGGAGGTCTGAGGCGCGCGGCAGAACTCTCAGGCCCGAGGACGACACCATGGACGACACCTTTCGATGCCGGATCGTAACCTGGGACGAGATCGCGACCTGGGCCTTCGGTCTGGGGGCGAAGATCAGGGAGAGTGACTTCGACCCCGATGTGATCGTTGGGCTGACCCGGGGCGGGTGGCTCCCTGCGCGACTCCTATGCGACCTACTCGCGATCAAACGGCTCTACGCCGTCAAGGTCGAACACTGGGGCGTCACGGCGCAGCCGGACGGCAAGGCGCGTCTCGTCCAGGGACTCACTGTCGACATCTCCGAGAACAGGGTCCTCCTTGTGGACGACATCACGGACACCGGGGAAAGCCTCGCCCTCGCCATGCAGCACGTGGCCGAAGCCAGCCCTTCTCAGCTCCGCAGCGCCACCGTGCTGCACATCACCCACTCGAAGTTCACCCCCGATTTCTACGAGGTCGAGGTTCCGAAGGAGGAGTGGGCTTGGTTCATCTTCCCCTGGAATCTGCACGAAGACCTGCGCACCATCGTCCCAAAGGCCCTTGACGGAACCGCACGGCCCGTTGCGGAGATCAAGGATGCTCTCCAATCTGGCTTCCAACTCGATCTCGCACCCGATCTCATCGAGGACACTCTCAAGGAGCTCGCACAAGCCGGCACGGCGGGCAGGAAGGGCGACGGGTATCTCCTCGCCCCGGGCACCGAGGGGGGTTCAGGGCCATAGGACCAAAGGTTCCCCCCGGTATTCCGCGAGCATCGACGGTTCACTCTTTGGCTCGCGGCCCCCGTCGGAGGAGACCGCACGGGACGGTACCAAGAAGGGAGTTGTGTCGGTGAAAACGCCATCGGCGAGGAAGGAGAGGCGGGACGAACCCGGTCAGGATTTCGACCCTTAGCCGGGCAGGCGGGCGAACGTCCGCCGGAGTTCAGCTCGCGCCGCTTCGGACTCGGTCCTTCCAGACGATGATGTTCAGAGTCAGGGTGTCCTTCTCCTTCTCGAACCGGACGCTCCGACCGTCTGGGAGGATCTTCCGGAAGCGTATCCTCATGAGGAAATCGTCTGGTCTTGAGCGTACTTAAAGGGTCAGACCCTGTTATCAAGACAGAGAATCACGCGCGTGAAGTGGGGGGTGGGTCGAACCCACGGGGCCTACTCTTCGAGTACGTCCACGCCGGTCCAGTCGCCGCCAAAGTCCCTGACGACCCCGGTGATGAGTTGGAAGCGGGCCCGTAGTCGTCCGCTCTCGAAGAAGATGTAGGCGTTCCGCAGCTTCGAGGTGTAGAGGTTCTTGCGCTTCCCCTTCTGCGTGAGGACCCGATCGACACACTCAATGAGCCCAGCCTCCTCGAGGACTCGAATCTTCCGGTAGCAGGCTGCGATGGGGATGCCATACCGGGCGCTGATCTCCTGGGCGCTGATCTTTCGCTTGTAGGTGGCTAGAAGGATCTTCGCGCTGTATTCGTCTGTGAGAAGCTGTGAGGCTTGCAGAGGATTCATCGGCCCTCTCTCCACCATCCCATCCATGAGGGAAACGGCGGATGCTGGTATTCGATATTTAAGCGTTCCGGTCTAATTATCACGCGATGGGAACGAAGGGCCCCACATCTGCACGAGGCGGAGTCCGTCAAGTCGGCGGGGCACGGAGGGAGTTTATGGGGGGCGGGATACTTCACGTCACATGCGCGAGTACCTCTCATGCTGCGGGGTGGAGTACAGGACGACCCGGGACTACAGGTTGCACAAGTCCGAGGTGCACGGCGAGCACATCTACGATTGCGGGGATTGCAATATTCTGTATGAAACGGCCGAGGAGCTCGACGAGCATCGGATCGAAGTCCACTCCACAAAGGCCTAGAACGCTGCTTTCGGGTGCCCCTTGGCCCACCCCCCGCTTTGAACCCTCCAACCGGGGACTTGACTAGGAGGTCCCGAAGTGTTACCCCGTGGGCGGGTCCGAGTTCTATGGGATGGGCTTCGGGTCCTAGGAAGAGTTCAAAAAGCATCGGGCCGAGGTACACGGCGAAGAGGCCTAGGAGCCGTGAAAGTCAGGGCCGGTAGCTCCGGTTGGTCGGATGGCCGGTTGGTCGTCGCGACTCTCAAACACGACATCCGTCTGATGAAAATCGAGTGGGAGGAGATTCAACTCGAGCTGGTCGCGGAGGAGACGGAGGTGGAGCCGAAGGTGTACTCCGACATTCCCCTTGCCTACGAGATCGCCGGTGAGGGCCTGAATGAGGCGCGGCTTAGCGGGAGGTCGCCTTGGCCGAGAAGTACTGCTCCATTCGCGTCATGCTCCACGAGGCACGCGTGAAGATCACCTACGATGTCCGGTGATTGAGGCAGTCGCAACGGAATCCTGATCCTCGTCCAGACATCCCGCGCCGTCAGAGTTGGATCTTGACTTCTCCGTTCTCCACAACGACCGGGTAGGTGTTCACCCGGAGCTTCTGGCTCCCGAGATTTTCCCCCGTTCGCACGTCGTACTGCCACCCATGCCAAGGGCATGTGATGACCGTCCTCTCCAGGAACCCGTCACCCAGAGGCCCACCACGATGCAAGCACGTGTTGTCCGTGACGTAGAAGGTCCCGTCGACGTTGTAGAGAGCAAGGAAGAGGCCCTCCCGTTCCACGACCCGTGCCTCGCCCGGCCGCAGCTCGTCGGTTCGCGCTAGCGTGACCTCGCGCTTCATCCCTCTGAACCCACCGCCCGGTCCTCTTCCGGGGCGCCATGAAGGCCTACCGGGGCGACTCGCCTCACGCGTCCTGGGCCTCTAGCCACTTCTCCGCGTCCATGGCCGCCATGGAACCGAAACCCGCCGCGGTGACCGCCTGGCGGTAGCGGTAGTCATGGACGTCCCCCGCGACGAAGACGCCTTCGACGTTGGACTTGGTGGAATCGTATACGGTGATGTAGCCCTTTTCCATATCAATCTGACCCTCGAAGATCTTCGTGTTGGGGACGTGGCCGATGGCGATGAAGACTCCTTGTACGGGGATGTCCCGCGTCTCCTTCGTCTTCACGTTCTGGACGCGAACCCCTGCGACCTTTTCCTCGCCGAGCACCTCGACGACAACGGTGTCCCAGACGAAGTCAATCTTCGGGTTCTTGAATGCCCGCTCCGCCATTATCTTGCTCGCCTTGAGCTCGTCTCGGCGATGGATGACCGTCACGTGCTTCGCCAGCTTGGACAGGAAGAGGGCCTCCTCCATGGCCGTATCCCCCCCTCCCACGACGACGAGGTCCATGTCTCGGAAGAAGTGGCCGTCGCAGGTGGCACAGCTGGAGACGCCGTATCCGATGAGGCGCTTCTCCGATTCCAGGCCGAGCCATTTCGCCGAGGCGCCGGTGGCGATGATAATGCTCCGGCCCTCGTAGACCTTGTCCCCCACATGGACCTTGAACGGGTTCCCGCCAAAGTCAACCTCCGTGGCGTTCTCGTAGACAAACTCCCCTCCGAACCGCTCGGCCTGCTTGATCATGAGGTCCATGAGGTCGGGGCCTTGGACGCCGTCCGGGAAGCCCGGGTAGTTCTCCACGTCCGTGGTGAGCATGAGCTGCCCGCCGTATTCGAATCCCGCCACCACCAGGGTTTTGAGATTTCCGCGGGTGGCATAGACGGCGCTCGTGAGTCCGGCGGGGCCGGATCCTAGGATGATGACGTCGTAAAGCACGGGAAGGTACCTCGGAAAGGTCTCAGGGAAGAATAGGCAGGCGGCGCCTAATTAACCCTTCCCGCCCAGTCGAGCGGTCGGCTTGAGGCGGAGGGAGGGCAATGAAAAGTGGGGGTCGGTCAGTTCAACGCGGAGTTGAGCTCGATCCACCTCCCGTTCATCTGGGATTCGTGGTCGAACTCGAAGCGGACCTGGAAGGAGCCTGACTCGAACCGCAGTTGGGCCTTCTTCAGGGTGGCCTGGTAGAGCTTCATGGCCTTGCCCTTGGGGGTGGTGACGATACGGGAGCAACGGAGAAAGCCGGCATCCTCGAGCTCGTGGACCTTGCGATAGCAGGCCGCGATAGGGATGTCGTACCGATCGCTGATCTCCTGGACGGATTTTGCGCGTTGATGGGTTGCGACGAGAATCCGTTCCGCATAATCATCCGTTAGGAGACGCGAAATATCCTTCTCCCGCATCGGGGTTGGTTGCGAAGGTCAATTTAAACCTATTTCTATTCAGTTATCAGGCCTGAGACTCTCTGACCCGGAAAAGGTCAGACGACGGGGAGGAGACGCGCCCGGGGGAAGCCCTCTTCCAGGTCGTAGGACAGGCTGTGAAAGGGGGTGTAGGGCTTCTCCCCGTAGAGCAGGATGGCGCCCTCTACACTCTCGATGCGGATGTGGACGGAGGCGAGGTTCGCCAAGGCCTCGGCGGAGGGGGAGTCGGCAGCGGTGAGGCCAACGAACACGTCCTTGGACTTGCGAATCGCGGCGAGGTGTCCTGTCAGCCGAGAGGCTACATCCGGCCCGTAGACGGCCTCCAAGGTGTCGAACGCCAGGAGGGAGAGGAGGGGCGGGCGTGCCTCCGCGAGATGGTACTGAATCGTGCTCCACCGCAGATCCGTTTCCACGTCGGCTCCCTCCATCTGGAGGGCAGCGGTGCTGCTTTCGAGGGTCCCCAGGGGGGCTGCCTCGAAAACCTTGAGGTAGCGGTCGAGGGCAGGGGCTCCCACGTAGGGCTTGAGGGCCTCCCGAACGTCGTCGGCCGCCACCTTGCGGGGAGGGACGTACGCCACCCCCCGTCGTTTCCTCATGAAGTTCGAGACGAAGCCGATGAGGAGCGGGTCCACGAAGGCGTCCGGGACCCGCGCGTCCGTCTGGAGGGCAAGAACGCCGCCCCGCTCCAACCCGCCGATGAGGGCATCGAGGTCCTCGTGTCCGGTGGAAAGACGCTTCCCGAGGTCGCTCCGAGCCTTCCAGCGGCGACGCCTGCCGGGGCCTGCGGGGGGACGCTGAGGGAAGGCCGTGATCCGTCCGTCCTTCAGAGTGATTACGTGCTTGTGCTGCGCAATCTCCCGGCCCCGCAGCTTCTCCACGGCGATGAGACGGAGCCGTCGGCTCCTGACCTCCACGTCACGCATGTCCACCACCCCGTCGCCGAGGTAGTCCAGCTTCGTAATGCCGCCCTGCTCTAGGATGTACACCACGTTGGTGTTGCTGTTCTCCACCAAGTCCTTCTGAATCGTGTTGATGAGCTTCGCGGGGTGGATGCCATACCGCTCGCTGAGCGCGTCGATGCTGTCGATGACCAGGAGGCTCTTCTGGGGGAGATTCTTATCCACCGCCTCGTACGCGATGTCCATCTCCGGCAGGTCGGAGTGGAGGTCGAAGATAACTCCCTCGTCCGTCACCTCCCCCCCTTCCACCCCTTCGTAGATGTCACCGCCCTCCTGCCCCATCTCGACGCGCCCTTCGAGCTTGTTCAGCTCCGTTCGGTCGACGCGGCTCACGCGGACCTCGTCCTCGGAGACTTCCCGGAGGAGACTCCGTGCCTGGCGGATCCGCTCCTGTTCCTCGTCGCTCAACTCGTCGAAGCTTCGCAGGAAGCGCTGCCCGATTTTCATCAATTCGGATTCTCGCACTTTCGCTTGGAGCCACGGGAACTGCCGGTAGAGGGAGGTGTCGGAGACCCGAAGGCTGAGATAGTAGGACCCGGGGATGTCGTTGAGCTCCTCGATGAGTTGGAGGGCAAGGGTCGTCTTGCCTGTCCCCGCCGAGCCCTTGACGATAAGGGAGTGGCCTCCCGTCCCCCGGAAGAAGGCAAGCAAGTCCTCTGGTATCCCTCGAGCGTCCATCGAGTCAGCTCGCGGCGTGAATGGCTACCTCTTTTCCTATAGTTTTGCGCTCTATTATCTCGCCCGAGAACAGGGAGGAGCGACGATCCCTGAGGGTACTTTCGCGACCCCCTCTGGAGAGCTTAAGATCCTGTCCGTTTGGCCCCAATTGGTGCCAAACCATACCGACGAGCCCGGGGATGCTTGGTAGGTAAGCTATTAGAGAGCTCTGAACCTTGAATCGTGCGATGAGGAGCCAGGAGATCGCCCGCATCTTCTTCGGGATGGCGGACTACCTGGAACTTCAGGGTGTAGACTTCAAACCGAGCGCCTACCGGCGCGCTGCCCGTAACATCGAAGGGATGAGCCAAGACGTTGAGGACCTCTGGCGGGAAGACCGGGTCGGCGAGATCCCGGGCATCGGGAAGGCCCTCGCCGCGAAGATCGCCGAGTACCTGGAGACCGGGCAGGTCCAGGCCTACGAGAAGCTGAAGGCAGAGGTCCCCGAGGGGCTCGTCGAGATCATGCGCATCCAAGGCGTAGGCCCAAAGACGACGAAGCTCCTCTACGACCGCCTGGGCATCTCCACCGTCGAAGAGCTCAAAGAGGCGGCCGAGTCGGGCCGCCTGTACGGGGTGAAAGGGCTCGGTCCGAAGAAAGCGGAGAACATCCTCCGGGGCATCGAACTGCGTGAGGCCTACAAGAAGCGACGGATCCTGGGACGTGCCCTCCCGGATGCCGAGGGCATCGTGGCCTACCTCGAGACACACGCCCCCGTCGAGCAGATTGCCATCGGGGGCAGCCTGCGCAGGATGCGGGAGACCATCGGCGACATCGACATTCTGGTGACATCCTCGGAGCCCGCGGAGGTCATGTTGGCCTTCACGGGGATGCCGGACGTGCAGGAGGTCCTCCTCCAGGGGAACACGAAGTCGTCCGTCATCCTCACGGATGGCATGCAGGCGGACCTCCGCGTACTCGACGCGGACAGTTACGGGGCCGGCCTCCTGTACTTCACCGGCTCCAAGGATCACAACATCCGCCTCCGCAGCCTCGCCATCTCCCAAGGCATGCGGCTGAACGAGTACGGCGTCTTCCGCGGAGAGGAAAGGGTCGCGGGGGCCACGGAGCGGGAGGTCTACGAAACCCTCGGTCTCCCTTACATCGAGCCGGAGCTCCGCCAAGCGCAGGGCGAGATCGAGGCCGCCCAACGAGGAGAACTTCCCGACCTCATCACCCTCGAAGACCTGAAGGGGGACCTCCACGTCCATACAAACTGGAGCGACGGCCACGACACCCTCGAGGCCATGGTGGGCGCCGCCGAGGAGAAGGGTTACGACTACGTGGGCATCAGCGACCACTCCAAATCCCTCTACATTGCGGGGGGGCTGAAGGAGGAGGAGGTCTTCGAAGAGGATGCGAAGATGAAGGCCCTCCAGGAGAAGATGCCGGACATCCACATTCTCCACGGGGCGGAGATCGAGATCCTGGAAGGGGGAGAGCTCGACTACCCGGAGGAGGTGCTGCGGGACTTAGACTATGCCATCGGGGCGGTCCACTCCCGCTTCACCCAGCAGGAGGGAGAGATGACACAGCGGGTGATCACGGCCATGGAGAACGAGCACCTAACCATCCTCGCCCACCCCACCGCTCGGCAAATCAACGAGCGCGAACCCATCGCTCTGGACCTGCCCCGAGTCCTCGCGGCGGCGGCGGATACAGGCACCGCGTTGGAGATCAACTCGGGGATCAGTCGCCTCGACCTGAACGGGGCCCACGCACGCGCTGCCAAGGAGGCCGGGGCTCCGCTCGTCATCAATACCGACGCCCACGCCACGGTCGGCCTTGATCAGATGAAGTACGGCATCGGACAGGCCCGCCGAGGATGGCTCGAAGCGGCGGACGTAGTCAACACCCGACCGTTCGAGGAGTTCCGGGCCTGGCTCGTCGCCTAAGATCGCCCTTCCGCGCCCCGTATCCCACGGAGCCGACGGAAGGCGCGACGCACCACTCGCTTGTCGTTCTCGTAGTGCAGAAGGCGGAGCGCGTCCTTCTCGGTGCACCACCGATAGCCATCGAAAATGGGCTCGAGCTTCACGCTCCCGCCGACCACCTCGGCCAGGTAGTACCTCACCGTCTTGTCGTAATTGACGGCCTCAGCGGGCCAATAGTACTGGTAGCGGATGTCCAGGACATGGTCCACGAGGGTGCAGTACAGGCCCGTCTCCTCCTGGATCTCGCGACGGGCCGCCTCCTCGGGTTGCTCCCCCTCCTCCACACCGCCCTTCGGGAGGCACCACCGGCGTTCGTTCCCCTTGCGCAGGAGGAGGACCTTCCCGGTCGGCTGGAAGACCACGCCCCCCGCCGAGAACGCTTCCACCAGGGGCTTATCCTGGTTGTTCCGAGGGGCCGCCGACCGGACCATGGTTGCGACTGGACAAGGGAATCGGCCCGATTTAAGGCTTCGACCGACTGGACAGACCGAGCATGGGTTAGCGGAACTCGTCCATGACTCGCTGGTAATCCCAGCCCTTCGGATCCAGGTCTTCCCAGACGGGTGCCTTCTTCAGGTCCTTCAACACCCGTTCCTCGTAGGCCTCCGGAGGGTCGCCATCCTGGTAGAGAATCCCGACCGGGATCTTCTCGGAGTTCAGGACGAGGTCCAAGGCCCGGGTCCGATCGACGGGCTCGTAGTCCTCCTCCTCCAACTTCCGGATGTTCTGGCGGAACCAGGCGTAGGTGTTGACCTTGTTGAAGGTCACGCAAGGGCTCAGGTCGTCGACGACGGAGAAGCCGGGGTGCTGGATGGCGGCCTCGAAGGTCGCGACGCTCCCTTTCATGTCCCCCGAGAACGACCGCGCGACGAAGGAGGCCCCGGCCGCCAAGGCCAGCGCAACCCCATCGATGGGGTCCTCGTCCGATCCGTCGGGGGAGGAGCCTGACTCGAACCCGCGGGCGGCCGTGGGAGAGAACTGGCCCTTGGTCAGGCCGTAGACCTGGTTGTTCATCACGATCATCGTGACGTTCACGTTTCGCCGAATCGCGTGGATGAAGTGGCCCATGCCAATGGCGTACCCGTCGCCGTCCCCGGTGGCGACGATGACGTTGAGATCGGGGTTCGCGATCTTGACGGCACTGGCCACGGGCAGGGGCCGTCCGTGGATCGTATGGAACGTGTAGGCTTTGAAGTAGTCCGAAATCTTGCTCGAGCACCCGATCCCAGTGCAGAGCACGATCTGTTCGGGACGGAGCTCCATGTTGACCATGGCCCGCTTCAAGGCGCCGTTCACCCCGAAGTCCCCGCACCCGGGGCACCAGGTCTCCTCGTGGACGTTGAACTCCTTGATGGTGAGGTCGTAGGCCTGGGCCACTCTACGCCACCTCCCTCGCCGCCGCCACGATCTCGCCGGGAGTCATCAGCAGGCCATCGTATCGGGTGACGGAGGTCGTCGGGACCACTTTCCCCAAGAGGCTCGGCAGCAGCGTGGCCAATTGGCCCGAATAGTTGTGCTCCACGACCAGGATTTCCCTCGCGTTCGCGAGGAGGTCTCCCACATCCTCCGCCGGGAACGGCCAGAGCGTGCGAAGCTGAACGTATTTCGTCGCGATTCCGTCCTCTCTCAGACGCTCCATCGCCTCCCAGATGGCCCCGGTCGGATACCCGAA
Source organism: Thermoplasmata archaeon (assembly GCA_046759865.1). GTDB lineage: Archaea > Thermoplasmatota > Thermoplasmata > RBG-16-68-12 > JAJISG01 > JAJISK01. Next base: position 24,056 of record JBHIDB010000003.1, on the reverse strand, counting down.
GCTTAGGAAGACGATCTCCGCGGACGGGTCCCCGTGGAGGACGGGTCCCGGCAACTCGCCCCGGGCCGTCTCCAACTTGTGCATCCGCTTCGCCATCATGGCCTTGCGAATCTCGGGGTCCTCTGTCGTGTACCCCATCTCATCGTGCTCGTTGCTGCTGGCCTCGTACAGACCGCCGGGGATGGAGGGAATCGGACGAGGGGAGACCCCATCCTCGACGAGGGCGTAGCGTTGGAAGATGCCGCCGTTGGCGGATTGCAAGGCCTCGATGGGCTTGTTGAGGAGCTTCCCGCGGTCGACCTCGATCTGAGAAAGGTCGAAGGGCGGAATTGTCTGCTTGTTCTGGCAGAGGGCCTGGTCGGCGAGCACGATGACCGGGAGTTGGAATCGATCGGCGAGGTTGAGGGCCTCGGCGGTCAGATAGAATCCCTCCTCGATCGTTCCCGGGGCAAGCACGATCCGGGGGAAGTCCCCATGGGAAGAGAAGAGAGCGTGTTTCAGGTCCCCTTGCTCCACTTTGGTCGGGAGGCCGGTGCCGGGACCGCCCCGCTGCCCGTGTATGACGACGAGGGGGAGCTCCGCCATCCCCGACATGCTGATCGCCTCCGTCATGAGGTCGGCGCCTGGGCCGGAGGTCCCCGTCATGGACCGGAGCCCGGCGTAGGAGGCACCTAGACACATCGTGACGGCCGAGATCTCGTCCTCTGCCTGGACGACCACGCCGTTGTACTCCGGCAGGTGGGCCGCGAGCCATTCGAGGATCTCTGTGGCAGGGGTGATGGGATAGCCGGCGTAGAACCGCAGCCCTCCCGCGAGGGCCCCGTAGGCGATGGCATAGTCTCCGAGGATGAGGAGCCTGTCCTCCTTCTCGCGCCGCTCGAGCACGTAGGGGTCCGTCTTCTCAAAGTGCTCATCGGCGTACTGCGCGCCCAGGTCCAGGGCCTGGAAGTTCTTCTGGACGATCTCTTCTCCCTTCCGAGAGAATTCCTTCTCGATGGCCTCCTTGATGATTGCCACATCAACCGAGAGAAGGTGCGCCAACACGCCGAGGGAGACGACGTTCTTGAAGATCTCCGCACGCGCGCCTCCCAGATTGTCCACCGCGATGGTCTTCAAAGGGACCTGGTAGACGTGGACGTCCTCTCTCTCGAAATCGGGGGGACCTTCGCCGCTGGAGTTGTCGTAGATCAGCACGCCGTCAGGAGGCAGCTCCTCTCCATGGAGCCGGACCGCTTCTTCATCCAAGGCGAGCAGGACGTCCGGGTGGTCCTTCCGAGCCATGATGGGACGGTCCTTCGTCCGAATCGTGTAGTTGGTGGGCAGGCCGCGAATGTTGGAGGGGAAGTCCCGGATCGTGAAAACCTCCAGTCCGATGTCCCGGAAGACCTTGGCGAGGATTTCCCCGGTCACGAGGCTGCCGTCGCCGGCCCGACCGCCGATCATCACGGCAAGATCGTTGGTAATCAAGGGAGAACTCCCTCTGGGCGGACTACGTCTTAAGGCCGTTATAAGGGTAATGGGCTCAGTCCAGCTGATAATCTGGAGACCTCATGGGACAGACTCGTCAGCCCTTCACGGGGCGGTCAATCGCCGCCACTGTGGATGTCCCGACAGAAGCACTCCTGCAAGGGAAACCGGCATACGACGCAGGTCTCCGCCTCCGGGGGGATCTCCCTGGGTGTCTCCACGTTCATAGGAGAGCAGCGCACAATCTTTAACGTTTCTTGAAGGGATCGGGAAATACCCCTACATCCGTCTCGGCACCAGACCGTTCACTGGACAAGTGAGACCGATGAATGCGGGGAGGAGGTGCGTCTCAATCGGCGCGGATGCTCTGCGCCTGCTTCGTGACGGTGATGTCGAGTACGCCGTTGTTAAAGGTCCACGTCAAGCTCGACGCCTCGACGGGCTCCGGCATCTCGAGGACCTTCCAATATCGGCGGAAGCCCTGGGCCTCCACGGTCAGGGCACGCTCCGAGGCCCGGAGGCTAATCTTCTCCGGGGTCGTTCCCGGAAGCTCCACCGTAATGAAGATGTCTTCATCCCCGGCAATCACGTCGAACACCGGTTCCCGTTCGCTGGGATCCTTGCCCTCCACCACACGGCTCATCGATTCACCCTCTCGTCGTTCTTCGGCGCCCCGACGCCGTTTCTTCTTGGCGCCTCGGCGATCCACGGGCGTTCCGGACCAATAGGGGCGGCCTTTGAAAAAGTCCTTGAGCATCCTGTCAATCCGCTTCCGCATCTCCTCGAAATCCTTCTCGAAGGTCACTCGCCCCTCACTCCTGTCGGACGCGGCCCAGGAAGCCCCCAACGCACTGTCGGGTTGCCCAGTCTGGTTATTATCTAACCCTAGGTTATTAAGGTTTTGAAGTGCCGAATCATCTCGGTGGAAGTTCTAGGCCACGGACATGTCTCGGGCGTCTCGGAAGGGGCCCCGCTCGGCCCCGCACTTTGCGCACTCGAGGGTGTACCAGCCCGGCTTCTCCTCCTTCCTCTCCATGGCCTCCTCGCCACACTCCGGGCACGTGTACGCCGTTGGCGGACCCCCCTCCCCTTAGCCGTACATGATCCTCGACCGCTCCGTCAATCCCTCGACGCTCTCCTGGTGCTGCTCCATGTTCTGCTTCAGGCGGGTCTCGATGAGCTCCGCCCGCTCGTACAACGGCTTGGCGTCAATGTCGATGTGGGGCACGATGGGGTCGATGATCTCGAGCAGCTTCGCGGCGGCTCGCGCATCGGGGAATTCTCGGGCGGTCTCCGCCAGGAGGATGGTCACGTCCAGCCCACGCTCCTCCGCCAGGTAGCTTAGAGGGCCGGCGATGCCGCTGATGATCCCCTCGCCCAGCGGTTTCACGTCGATCTTCGTAAGCCGGTTCAGGGTCTCCGCGTTGTTGCCCGTGCCGTAAACGACGGAATCCGACGTGCCCTCGGGGCGAACGAAGCCCTCCAGGACGACCATCTCCCGCACTTTCTTGTCGAGACACCAGGAAATCAGCGCGTCGGCCAACTCGTAAAGCACGTCGCCGGCGGGGGTTACCTCCGCCTGGAGGACGGCCAGCTGATTGCAGGTCCCGTCCACCCCGCAGACCATCGGGGCTGCGTGGATTCGCACCGGACTCATGGTCTGGCCCTTGACCAGGATGGCCATGGGCGGGAAGTCCTCCGACTGCAGGGACGCGATTCTCTTTAGGTTGAACTGGGAGACGAGAAAGTCCGTCGCGATGCGGCCCACCAGCCCCACGCCGGGGAAGCCAACGACGCAAAGGGCGGCGGAGAGGTCGATTTCCTCGTGATCGACGACCCGGATCCTGGAGGCCATGCCCTCACGGGACATCGGATGTTCCTAGATAAAGCTATCACGGTGCCTTGTCCCCCTCCTTGGAGGCCGTGGACGACCCTTTCCCCTTCTTTAGAGACTCCAATTGGTGGAGTCGGTCGAGGAGCATGCGTTCGCGGGGAATTCCGACGTACTCGATCACGCCGTCGATGATGAGGCCGGGGGCGTGACTAATCGGAAACTGGCCCGCGTAGTCCGGGTCCTTCCGCGGATCCACCTCGCGGTACTCCAGGTCCGGCATCACCGCCCGGATGTGGGCCAGCACCGCCTCGGCCCGTTCGTGCTGCTGGCCCGTAGGCGACTTGAGGTAGACCAGCTCCATGCCGCACAGAAAGGGCGAGCACCTTAGAAGCTTTCAGGGCGAAACCCCGCAGGTCCATCGCCCATTCCCTCAGGACCGAAAGCCTATGGGTTCGTCTCGGATGGGGGTGCCGATGATGATCGTGACCTCCCTGCCCGACGTCGCGAGTGCCACCATTCGGCGCAAGCTTCTCGAGGAGGCCGCCTGGGAGGAACACGGATCGTTTGATGGGACGCCTCTCTATCGCCTGGAGGACCGCTATCTCCTTACCATTCAGAATCTTCACCTGGACCGGGATGGGCTCGACGGAGAGATCCGGAGCGCCTTGGGCGTGGATCCCGAAGTCCTCGTCTTCGCCTCACGTCACAGCAGTCAGCGTGGGATTCCCAGCTTCACCGTCCACCCCCTGGGCAACTTTGGTGCGGCGGAGTTTGGCGGCCGGCCCGAACGGCTCGTTCCGACCAGCCCCCCTTGGATGACGCAGGCGCTGCGTCTCCTCAAGGAGCACGCGGCCGATTACCCCCATGCGGTGACCTTCGAGGCCACCCATCACGGTCCCTACCTCGAAACCCCCGCTTTCTTCGTGGAGCTGGGCAGCGACCCGGCGCAGTGGGAAGATGAGGGCCCCGCCGCTGTCGTGGCAAAGACCCTGCTGGGAATCCATCCGGCCGAGGGTCCGGTAGGGCTGGGCATTGGAGGGGGCCATTACGTCCCCCGGATGACCGACGTCGCCCTCGCGCGGCGTGTCTCCTTCGGCCATCTAATCCCGTCTTACGCGGCGGAGGACCTCGACGAGGCCGTCTTCCAGGAGGCGGTGGCGAAGACCCCTGAGGCTCGTTTCGCCTACGTGCACCGGAAGGGGCTGAAGGGCCCCGCCCGTCAACGCCTCCTAGATATGGTGGAGGCGGCCGGATTGCGGGTTGTCCGGGAGGGGGACCTCGAACCCCTCTAGGGTCCTGGGAGGCAAAGGCCTTTAATGCCCCTTTCGAATAGCTTCGTGGGAGGAGAGGGTTCGTGCTCAAAGAGTGCCGCTCCCATGGCTTCTTTCGGGGCGAGGTCTGCCCGAACTGCGGCGACCAAGGGAAGTTCCTCCTAAACGAGAAGGAGCTCAATCAGCTGGGCCGCACCATGGCGGGCGTCCTGCGCCACTTCCCCCAGCGCTACGGGTTGGAGATGACCCACAATGGGTGGGTGGACCTCCAGGACATGGTCACCGCCATCCGCATCCGCCACAAGAAGTTCCGCTTCCTGAAGGGGCATCACCTCATCGCCGTCGTCCAGACGGACCCCAAGGGCCGCTACCAGTTCGACGAGGGACGGGTCCGGGCCACCTACGGCCACTCCCTCGACCTGGAGATGGACCTCCCAACGGACAACATCCCCACCCCCCTATACTACCCCACTACGGAGGAAGAGGCAGGCATCCTCCTGGAGATCGGCCTCAAGCCCTCCGACCGCCGATGGGTCCACCTCAGCGATACCCTGGAGAGCGCCATGGAGGCGGGCCGGGTGCGGTCCGACAGCCCCGTGATCCTGGAGGTCGACGTCGAGAAGGCCCAGGACGCAGGCGTAGAGATTCAGAAGGCGGGCAAGTTCGTGTACATCACGACCGAAGTCCCGCCGGAGTTCCTCGAGAAACGAGATTAGCGGTCAGGTGACGATCCGGTCGACCTGGCCCCACTCTTGCGCCCGCCGGATCTCCATGGCCACCCGGCGCCCCGTGCTCATTCGCGACCGCCAGAGGACGTTGCCGTACGGGTGCCCCACGGCCATGTGCACGTTGGTCCCGCCGCCGATGCGCGGAGAGACGTCGTAGATGGAGAAATTCAGATCCTTGTCCACACAGGTCTGGAGGGTGAAGGGGCCAATGACGCCCGGCGGAAAGTAGAGCTGGGTCGCCTCCACGTACCGTTCGGCCAAGGGGAAGACCTTGCGGAGGAGGGATTCCCGCAAGGTCGCGGAGTTGTGGCCGGTCACCACGTACTCTGGGTCCCGCTCCTCGCCCTGGAGGGTAAGTTGCTGCTCCGCAGGGAGGCGCACGTGGCCATCCAGGGAGGTCTCGAAACGCCAGTCGATGCCCAGCAGTTCCAGTGGCTCTCCGATTCCGTCGAGGGGCGAGTAGAAGAAATCGAAGTTGAAGACAGGGCCCAGGATGTACTTCTCCATCCGGGCCGCTGCGAGGTCCTCGGAGGTGATGACACCCCCCTCTAGGAGTCGCTCCGACTTCTCCTCGTACTCTTCGTGGCTCGCCGCCGTAAAGAAACCCCGCTCCAGGCGCTTGACCCGATGGGGGAGCTTCACGATGGCCAAGGAGTCGATCTCGTCTGGGCTCCTGAAGCGGCGAGGATACGGCAACCTCGCCTTCTCCAGGATCCAGTAGTACCCCCGTTCCTCCGTCCGCTCCTCGGACCGCATGAGGTTCCGACTCCCCACCATGGGCAACCCGAAGTCGTCCTCGACCTCCACCAGTCCCACGTAAGAGACGAAGGAGCGATTCGGGACGAAGAGGACCCGCTTGCGTCGGAGCCTGTCCTGCACCTCCTGCGAAATGGCCTCCCGGAACTTCGTGAGCACGATGGCTTCGTCCACCACGCCGCGAAGGACCCGCCCCTTGGCGTCACGCTCCGCCTTGAAGTAACGCGTGTAGGGCTCCTCCCGGCCCTCCTCGCAGAGGGTCAGGGTTCGGAAGCCCTCGTCCACCGCCCCATCACAGACGTCCAGAGCCGAGTGGGAGGCCAGGACCCCAATCGTCACCGCGTCGGAGCCGTAGCTCTTCAGGACGTCCCACACTTGCTCCCTCTCGATCATCTCCCTTGCCTACGCATCCTCTGGCCGCTACATAAACCTCCCCGGCTGCAGAAACCTATTCTACCGCCATGCGATGGACGCGGAGGGATGAGGAGCAAGTGGTGGGGCTGGGGGGCATTGGACAGGGGGTATCCGGAGGAGTTGCTCCCGCGGGTTCTCAAGTATCTGGAGGCCCAGGGCATCCACGTCGAGCCTGCAGCCGGCCCCCCCGCGATGCCAACCCTCCCGCCCACCTCCCTAACGCCGGATGACCTCGATGCCGTGCGGGCCATCTGTGAGATCCGCCTGGACGAGGAGGAAAGGCTTGTCCACTCCCTCGGGAAGAGCTACATGGACCTCGTTCGCGCCAGGTCGGGCGACTTGGACTTCATCACCGATGCCGTCGCGCATCCGCGGGCCGTGCGCGAGGTCGCGAGTCTCCTCCGGGTTGCGGCCGCCCGGGGCCTCGCCATCGTTCCCTTCGGCGGGGGGACCTCCGTCCTCGGCGGCGTCTCCCCGGTGCGGGGGCCCCATCACGCCGTCCTGACCGTCGACCTCCATCGACTCAAGCGGGTGCTCGAGGTCGACGAGGAATCCGCCCTCCTGCGTGTCGAGACTGGCATCTCCGGACCGGCGTTGGAGAAGGACCTTGAGGGCCGTGGCCTGACCCTGGGCCACTTCCCCCAATCCTTCCACTTCTCAACTCTCGGTGGTTGGGTCGCCACCCGTTCCGCTGGCCACGCTTCGGGGAAGTACGGCCGCATCGAGAACCTCGTCCAGGCCCTGACGGTGGTCACGCCGTCGGGAGAAGTCCGAACCACCGAAGTTCCCGCTCGGTCCACCGGTCCTGAACTCAGGGAGCTCTTTCTGGGCTCCGAGGGCCGCCTGGGCGTTGTGGTGGAAGCGGTCATTCGAACCCATCCTCGGCCGGAGGTCCGGGCCGGGCGCGGGTTCCTGCTCCCCTCCTTCCCTCAGGCCCTCCATCGATGCCGCGCGATGATCCAGGCGAGCATCCGACCTGCTACGGTTCGGGTGTCCAACGCGGAGGAGACCCGGGCCCTCATGGCCACCCGGGGCCTGAAGAGCAAGGACGCCGGCTCCTTCGTCCTCCTCGAGTTCGAGGGTTCGGCGGAGCGCGTCCCCGAGGAAATGGCACGGGCCGTCGAACTCTGGACCGAGGGCCGCGTCTGGGATCTGGGCCGTGAAGCGGCGTCCGGGTGGGAGGAGGAGTACTATCGGGCTCCGTACCTCCGGGACGAGCTCATGGCGCGAGGCCTCGTCGTGGAGACCCTCGAGACCGCGGCATCCTGGAGCAACCTCGAAACGCTCTACGCGGGGGTGAAGGAAGCCCTCGAAGGGGCCTACGCGGCCGCCGGAAAGCCGGGACTCGTTCTTTGCCATCTATCTCACGCCTACCGGGACGGGGGGTCCCTCTACTTCACCCTCCTCACTTCCCGGGCGGCCGGCACAGAGATCCCGCAGTGGCAGGCCCTGAAAGCGGCGGCTACGGAGCGGATCCTGAGCCTGGGTGGCACCCTCAGCCACCACCACGGGATCGGCATCGACCACCGCCAATGGATGGAACGTGAGCTGGGGCCCGTGGGCTTGCGGGCGCTCCAGGCACTGAAGGACAGCCTGGATCCGAAGGGGGTCATGAACCCGGGCAAGGTCTGGGAGGACGGGGCTTGAACCTGCAGGGGTTTGACGCAAACGGCCGCGAGGCGCTCCTTCGGGAGTTGCCGAACCGGTACGACATCGTCGTCGTGGGAGCCGGCATCAACGGCTGCGGCATCGCCCTCGAGGCGACCCGGCGCGGGTATCGCGTGCTCCTCCTGGACCAGGGGGATGTGGGGGGCGGGACGAGCAGCCGGTCTTCCCGCCTGATTCATGGCGGACTCCGATATCTGAGGGACGGGAAGGTTCGCCTCGTTCGGGAGGCGAGCCGGGGGCGCCACTGGCTACGCACCCACTATCCGCACCTGGTCAAGCCGCTGCGCTTTCTCATCCCCTTCTATCGGGGCGAAGGTCGACACTGGGTTACGCGCCTCGGCCTTTGGTTCTACGACTACCTCTCCGGATACACAAACGTGGGGAAACACCGCAGGCTGACGCCACGCGAGGTCGTCGCCGCCGAACCCCGCCTCCGGCGGGAGGAGCTCCTCGGTGGCGCCTTTTACTACGACTGCTGGACGGACGACTTTCGGTTGGTGCTCCTGAACGCCAAGATGGCTTTCGAGGCGGGAGCCCACATCCTCACGTACGCCCGGGTCGAGACCCTTCGGCGGGAGGGCGGGCGCGTTGTCGGGGTCGCTTTCCGTGATCGTTTGGGAGACCGACGCTATCAGGTCCGTTCCGACGTCGTGGTTAACGCGACGGGCCCGTGGAGCGATAGCGTCCGGGGGATGATGGCGAGGTCACCCCGGTTGCGGCCCACCAAGGGGGTGCACCTGTTCCTCCCCCGGACCCAGGTGGGAAACATGAATGCGGTGGTCATGCGAGCCCCCGAGGACGGGCGTTTCGTGTTCGCCCTCCCCTGGCGCAACCTGACCCTCGTCGGGACGACCGACACGGACCATCGGGGACCCCCCGAGGAGGCGCGCGCCGAGCCCGAGGACGCGGCCTACCTCCTGGACGCCCTCAACGGTACCTTTCCGTTGGCCAATGCGACATCTGAGGACGTGATCAGTAGCTATGCCGCCCTGCGACCCCTCGTGGGCCGACTCGGGGTCCCTGAATCTTCGGTGAGCCGGCGAGAGAAAATCATCCGGGATGCCCCGGGCCTGGTGACCCTCATCGGGGGGAAGCTCACGACCTATCCGATCGTGGCGCGGCGCGTACTCCGCCGAGCCATCCGAGATCTCCGCCCCTCGCCAGGGGATCCAAAGGCGCCGACTCCCGTTCTGACGGAAGGCTCCGATTGGGGGCGGGAGCGTGGCGAGGCTCTGGGCCTCGGCCAGGAGGCCATCGACCATCTGTCCTCGGCCTTCGGCCTGGAGTTGCCCGAGGTCTACGCGAGCCTGACGGGTGAAGGCCTTACCGACCCGATGGTGGTGGACCTCCCCTACGTTCGCGGCGAGGCGGTTTATGCCGTTCACCACGAGATGGCTCTCCGGCTGGAGGACGTCCTGGCGCGGAGAACCCGGATCATGGATGAAGACCCGGACCACGGCCTCCGCGCGGCCCCGGATGTGGCCCGACTCATGGCATCCCAGTTGGGGTGGGACGCCGCCCGCATCGAGGAGGAGTTGGAGCGGTATCGCGGCGAAGTGGCGTCCAACGAGGCGTTCCGGGGGGCGGCCTGATGCTTCTGGTCGTCAACCCCCACGCCGCGGGCGGCCGCGTAGGGCGCGAATGGTCCGCCCTCGAAGACGTGCTGAGAGACCTGGTACCCGGCCTCGAGGCGGCCCTGACTACGGGGCCTGGATCTGCGACAACCCTGGTGGGCGACGCCGTACGGGGCGGGGAGACCGAGGTGGGAGTCGTGGGAGGAGACGGGTCCGTGAACGAGGCCCTAAATGGCCTTGTCCGGGACGACGCCCTTGCGGACCCGCGGGCGCGCCTCACGATTATTCCCGTCGGAAGTGGGACCGACTATGCGAAGACCCTGGGCCTCCCGCGGGGGCTGGAGCACGCCGCGGACATCCTCGCTTCCTCGACCTACCTGCCGGTGGACGTGGGCCGCTGCGAGTGCGTCGACTTCCAGGGCATCTCCCAGACGAGGTACTTCGCGAACATCCTCGAGGCCGGCTCGGGCGGCGAAGTCGTCGAACGCGTGAATCGGAGCGCGAAGCCCCTCGGCGGGCGGATGGCCTTCCTGATGGCCACCCTCATCACCCTCCTCTCCTACCGCAACAAGCCCATTCGTGTGGACGTGGACGGCACGACGTTTGCCGAGGGCTCCATGAATGGGGTCATCGTAGCCAACGGACAATACTTCGGGAGCGGCCTGCGGCCCGCCCCGGGAGCTCGCCTCGACGACGGTCTGCTGGACGTGGTGATCTTTGGCGACGTCAGCGTCGGGGAGGCGGTGGGGAGCCTGGGCAAGCTTCGCCGAGGGGAGCACCTCTCTCATCCCAAGGTCTCCTTCACCCGAGGAAAGTCCGTGCGCGCGAGCTCCGACGATACCGTTCTGGCGGAGATGGATGGCGAGCTTGTCGGGACCCTCCCCATGAAGGCGAGCCTTCTCCCAGGCTTCCTCCCGGTCCGCGTGCTGGCCGACTGAACGGGGAAAGGCGGGAGGTCTTATCTCGCAGGGTATCTTTCCTGTGCCCTCGACAACGGGGAGAGTCATACGGCGGCGGAACCTGAACAGAGAGGCGTAGCGCTACGACTAGCCAGCTACGTCGGGGTTGGAGTGGTTCTCATCGTCATAATCGTAGTGGTCGCAGGACGGCTCGCAGCCGCAATTAACCCGGGGCTTTGGCTTGTTATCGGCGCAGGACTTGCGTTCGCCATCGGGGCTCTCATGGCGTTAGTCCGACAGCGCAGGGACAGATTTGGCGAGTAATCGTTGAGTCGTTGGTGATCCGTTTATCACCGGTCAGAGAAGACGCGAAACAACACCCGATTCCAAGACGTCGAACCGTCGAGCCAGACACGGATATAGCCTACCATTGACTCAGGGAAAGGGAAATTACTCCGGGTACTCTCAACATAACGCTTTTTAGGGTCCGGCCTTCCCCATGCGATGCCCCTCCCCTCCGTGTACCGGGAGGCGCTTCCCGTTCTCCTCCTCTCGGGGCTCGGGTTGGTGCTGGCGGGCCTCCTCTTCCAGGAGATGGAGGGCATCCTTCGGCGGACTCCTGGTCTCATTGTGATGGTCCCGGTTCTCATCGCCCTCCGCGGGGGGGTCAGCGGGGCCATGGGTGCCCGCATGGGATCCGCCATCCACATGGGCCTCATCGAACGTAGGAACCTGTGGAACGAGGAGGCGCACCAGGGGGTCCTGGCGGCGGTCTTCCTGAGCCTGACCCTGTCCGCCCTCACGGGGGTCCTGGGACACTTCACGACCGTCCTTCTGGGCCTTCCCTCGGCCGGGCTGGGGAAGCTCGTCCTGATCGCTACCGTGGCGGGGACTGTGGCGGGGCTGCTGCAGGTGGGGGTCACCTTCGCTGTCCTGATTCTGGCCTTTCGGCGGGGGTTGGACCCCGACAACGTCACCACCCCCACCCTGGCCACGGTGGGGGACATCCTCACCGTGCTCCTCCTCTTCCTCGTCGCTCTCCTCGTCGGGGGAATTCCGTGACCTTCTACCGCTGGACCGGCATCGTCCAACAGAGTGTGCCGGCCCTCGTTTTCCTCGTGGTGTTCAACCTCGTGGCGGGCCAGATCCTGAACCTCAACGAACCGATCTTTCTCGCCTTCCCCTTCCTCCTCATCCTGGTGCCTGTCATCAACGGCGTCGGTGGGAACGTCGGGACCGTCTTGGGAGCCCGCCTCACCTCCGGACTCTACACAGGGAGCCTTTCCGTCCGCCTCACCGACCGCGGCCTGCAGACTCAGATCCGCGATGCGCTGGCCCTTTACCTGTTGACCTTCACCCTCCTGGCAATTTTCATATACGGGGCTGCGGTAGGCCTGGGGGTAACGCCGCCCTTCGGAGTGGAGGTGCTCCTCTTCCTCATGCTGACCACTGGCCTCATGCTCGCGGGGGTCCTGATCCTGGTCACCGTGGCCGTGGCCCTCCTCTCCTTCTCCCGGGGCCTGGACCCGGACAACTTCATCACTCCCATCGTCACCACCATGGGGGACCTGCTGGGGATCGCCTTACTCGTCCTCGTGCTGGGGGCGATCCTCTGACGTCGGACGCGTATCGGGAGGTGGAGTACACCCCTATGAGCGTCAAGGACCTCCTCGTGGAGATGAAGGACATCAGCGAGCACATCGTCGACCTCGCCTACGCCGCCGTCGTCTTCGACAGCGACGACCTCGGCACGGAGGTCCGGGCCCTGGAGGAACGGATGGATTACCTCCGGTACCAGATCCGGATGATCGCCCTGATGGCCAGTCGGACCAAGCAGGACGCCGAACAGCTTGCGGGGATCCTCCAGGTGGCATCCGCCGCCGAGACCATCTCCAACGGGGCCGGCGACATCGTGGACCTGCTCGAGCAACGGATCGAGGCGCGCCCTTTCCTGCCGTTTGTCCTGGGAGAGGCCGACGAGAAGCTCCGGGCGGCGCGTCTCCTCGCGGGGTCGACCCTGGCTGGGCGGGCCATCGGGGACCTGCGGGTGGAGACCGAGACCGGGATGCGAATCATTGCCCTCCAGCGCGGCCGGAAGTGGACGTACGACCCGGAAGGGGAGGCGGTCTTGCGGGAGGGGGACCTCCTCGTTCTACGCGGCACGGAGGACGGCTTTCAGCGCCTCAGCCGGTACGCTCGGGGCGAGGAAGCATGGCCGGAGGCCAGAACGTGACCATCGAAGACACCTTGCTGGAGATGAAGGACACCTCCGAACTCATGGTGGACCTCGCCTACTCCGCCCTCCTCTACGACAATGTGGAGATTGCCCGGCACGTCGTCGAGTTGGAGGATAGAATCGACGGGTGGGACCAAGAGATTCAGGAAGAGGCCATCCGGCGGGCCACCGAGGACGGGGACGTGGACAAGGCCCTCGTCTTCATCCGCATGGCCTCCTCCATCGAGGACATCGCGGACGGGGCCCTCCAGATCGCCGACGTCGTCCTCCGGGACATCGAGCCCCACCCGGTCGTGGCCGAGGCATTGAAGGAATCCGATACCAGCATCTCGACCCTCACGGTGCCCGATCGGTCCCCGGCCGCAGGGCACACCCTCGGGGAGTTGAAGGTGGCCTCGGAGACGGGAGCCTGGGTCCTTGCCATCCGTCGCGAGGGGTCCTGGATCTACGGACCCGACGAGAACACCCCGCTCCTTGCTGAGGATCTGCTGGTCGTCCGTGGCCCCATCGAGGGGGAACCCGAGCTACGGCGGTTCTTGGCCGCGTGAGGGGAGGATAGCCCCGGGCAGATTCGAACTGCCGTCACGAGGTCTCTCCTCGGCGAGGACGATCCAGAGCCTCGCATGATTGACCGCTACACCACGGGGCTGCGGGGAGTCTGAGCTTGGCCTCGGCCTAAAAGCCTTCCGTCAGCGGTCTCGCCGGGCGACGGCGAGGACGCGAAAGTCGTCAGAGCGAGGCGGCTCGAGGGCCTTGCGGGTCCAGTCCAGCATGGCGATCGGAGTGAGGCCCGCTCGTGAGAGGAAGCCCTCCATCACCCCGACCTCGTAGAGGGCCAGGACGGCCCGTTCTGTGAAGGTATCCTCCAGCCGGTCCCCGCGGAGTATCAGGTGCTTGAGCGTAATCTCTAGGGTGTGGGCCTCCAGGTCCACCCTCGACTTCCCCATGCGGATGAGGTGAATCCCCTCCCCTTCTCGTTCCAACCAGTCCAGGTAGCCGTCCCGCGCGCCTGGCTCGTTCCACCACTCGAAGGCGAGAATCCCACCGGGCTCGAGCCGATCTCGAAATCGAGCGAGGATATCGCCCGCCGCGTCCCGAGGGAGGTGGCCGAACGCCCCGAACATACTGATCAGGGCGTCAAATTGATCCTCCATCGCAAGTTCCCGCATGTCCCCAACGACGAATCGGGGCCCGTCCGGTGGCTCGCGGGCCTTCTCCTTCGCCAGGGCGACGAAGGCCTCGCTCCGATCGACTCCGAGCACATCGTAGCCCCGCGACGCGAGGATGAGGGCGTGGTTTCCGGTGCCACTCCCCAGGTCGAGGATTCGTCGTATCGGCCGCTCGGCGTATCGCTGGAAGACCTCCTCCAGCAGGGTCCCTTCTCGCTCGTAGTCCACAATCGAGCTGTAGATCAGATCGTAGTACCGGGCGGATCGCTCGTAGAAATCCACGTTACCCTCCACCAGCCTCTTCCAGACGACGGAGGACGAAATCGCGTTCCAGCACCGCCAAGAGGGGGGCGGCTCGGGGTCCGGAGCGCTTCCCTAAGAGGACGGTGTAGAGGGCCGCGAAGAACCGGGGGGTCGATACGGGCAGGTCATCCTTGGTCAAGCGGACCATGGCCTCCTTGATTCCCTCCTCCCGCCAGGGGACGTCAGTCAGGGCGTCATGAAGCCTCATCAGAGCTTCCTTCTCGGGCGTCGAGAGGTCAGCTGCTTGTTCCTTAGGGAGCTCTTGTTGGACCTCGACGCGCAAGGGCGCCGGTGCAAGGGTTTGGGCCCAGTTCCCGGCCTGCTCCAGACGCCTTCCAATGCGGTCCTGCTCCCAGCGGGTCGGCTCTCTCTCAAGCAATCCGGTCCCTTCGAGTCGCTCCAACGACCACCCCAACCGGTCATCCCTCGGGGCAACTTGGGCGAGCAACGAGGCGTGGCGGTAGGGGAGTTGAAACGGCCTCTCCTCAGGCAGGCTCTCCAACTGCGCAAGGAGGTAGGCGCGGCCTGCCGCTTCCTCCGACCCCGCATAGTGCGCAGACTCCGCCTGATCGTACCGCTGATGGTAGGCATCGACCTGGGACAGGTCCAAGACGAGCCTCCTCCGAATCGGCGTCGCGGCGAACAGGAAACGCAATACCTCGGGATCGGCGAGGTCGAGCCACGTTGTCGGGCCGAACCCCACGAAGCCGGAACTCTCCATGTCGCCCTGGTCCTCCCCGTCCACCGCGTAGCCGACCCACTCGTAAGGAATCCCAAAAGGGGCCTCGATCCCCAGAATGGTCTCGGCGATGACCTGCGAGGTCTCTCGCGAGCCACCGGGGCTCGCGTGGTCTTTGCCGAAGGGCTCCACGGAGACCTCCAGGAGGGACCATAGGGCCGGCCACTCAACGCGCCAGTTCAGCTTGCCCAATTCAAGCGGGGAGGAACCGCTCCCGCCGCACTCGCACTCGTACTCGACTTCTCCGTCGGTGAATCCCAACGCGCGCGAATCTCCAATCTTGCGGCAGGTCAAGCAGAGGGGCTCGAAGGGAATCCATCCGGAGGGGTGGGGGTTGCGGGGCCGGTAGCGGTTCACGATCTCCCGCAGTGCCTCCGCCTTGTTGGCCAGCTCGCGGACCAAGGCCTGCATCGCGTCCGTACGGTACAAGTCCGTGGTCTGAGACGCCTCGACGCCGGGGGCGAACGCCTCCATGGGACCCACAAACCCCTCCCAGTAATGCTCGACCCAGTTCTCGTGGCAACCCTTGGGGTCGGGGACCTCGATCATGCGATAGCCCACGTACGCCGTCCCCTCATCTCCCGAAAATTGGGCCACCTGCGCCGGACTCCCCTTCCACCGGTCCTGCGTGTATAGGACCAGATGCTGGGTGACGGTCCCCCCGGCGGAGCGGAGTCGCGTGGCGATGAAGTGGTTGAGAACGATCTCGCCCCGGAGCCGGCCGACGTGCTGGAGGCCTGAGACGGAGAGGCCGGCGTTGCAGAGGACCCGATCCTTCCCCGCTAGAAACGCCTCGATAGAGGGATAGAGCTCATCGAACCAGTGCATCCCTCATCACGCGATGCCCCGGGCCCGGATGAGGGCCCGCAGGGGGACGCCGTCCACGTCGTCTTGGTCCGTCTTGTTGACCAATACCATGGTGAGGACCACCTGGCCGCCCGCCTCCTGGGTTTCCCGGATGGCTCCCCGGATGGTCCCGCCTGTGCTGAGGACGTCGTCCACGATGACCACGCTCTTGCCATCCACCCCCGCGTAATTCGAGCTGAAGGCCCCGCCTTCGGGACGCGCCCCGCTTGGTCGAAAGACCACGAGTTCCTTGCCCATATCCTCCGAGACCAGGGTGGCGTAAGGGATCCCGTTGATGGCGATCCCCAGGATGGCATCGGCCTCCATGTCCCGCTTCTCGAGCTCCTCGAGGATGACGTCCGTCATCGCTGCCGCGACGAACCCCACGCGGGTGCCGAACACGCCCACGGAGCGCCAACCAATCTTGATGTCTTGGGGCGGGGCCTCGCCGCGAACCCCGCGGGTGAGCAGCCACGTGACCGTCTCGGGGGAGAGGTGCAGCTCGTCACCGATCTCCTTCTCGCTGAGGCCCTTCTCCTTGAACTCCATGGCCTTGCGGACCAGGGCATCGATGCTCTTCATGGCGTACCTCGGGCCTATCCTAGGCCGGGCTATTAAAGTTGGTCTCGGGGTCGAAGCGGGGAAAGCGGGGCGGTTTCCTGAGCGACGCTGAAACCGAAAAAGGATTGAATGGGGACCACATCCATCCAGGGAGGGAGGCAGAACACGGTCGACATTCAGACGGAGGCCATCTTTCCCACGTCTCGGGACCGACTCTGGCAGCTCCTAGCCTGGCATCAGGAGGAAGCTCGACTCCGGGAAATCCATCCCGCCATCCTGACGGACAGAGTCGCGGAGGCGGGTCCCGACGTCCGTTACCGCGGCCTGGCCTTCGCCTCCTACTCCCTCCATGAACGGACGGCCACCTCGAAGCGGGGGGAGTGGCAGGCAATCTGGAGGTACGATCGGGTGCCCCCCGAACGGCTTCGCATCGAAATTCAGGAAAGCAGTGGTCTCCTCGGGTCGGGCACGTACTGGGAGAACGCCTACCACGAGGCCGCGGGCGGGACGCGAATCGAAACCGAGGGCCGTCTCGTCCTCTCTGGAGTCTCGCCTTCGAAGAGGGATTCCCTCGCGGACGGAATCCTCAGCCGGATCGACGAGGAAGACCTTCGATATCTGAAGAGGAGGGGCCTCTAGAGGGACTCGCCGGTCTCGCGAGGCCGGAGAACGCCAACGAAAGCGCGCAGACGGGCAAGGAACCTAGGCTTGGACCTGACCTGACGCCTTCGCTTGGCCGACTGAATCAGCCACGTCGCATCCGTATCCCCGTACTCCCACCGAACGAAACGTCGGAGGTCTTCGGAACTACGGGAGTTGCCGTCTCGCCTCGTCTCTTCCACCAGTGCTGACCACATCTTTGCCACCTTAGGCTGAGAAAGGTGGGAGGGGAGAACTGCCTTGAGCCGGCGAGGAGAGCCGTCATATGGCGGGAGTACTCATATATCGGGGGAAGGTCGTTGACCCCTCCATGGGACTGTGGGAGATCTCCCTCCGCACGCAGTACGACTATCCCTTCATCGGCATGTCCGGCCAGTACCCGGGCGTTCCCATCTCCATGTGGTGTATTTGGGGTCGAGAGCTCCTGCAGGTTCCCACGCGCGACCCAGAGGTCTTGTCTTCCATCGAGGACGACATCCGCAGCTTCGGCCGGGTGGTCGACAGGTGGATGGAGGAGGGGAGCACACGGATCTTCATGCTCCGCTGCACCTGCGACGACACAAACAGCCCGTGGTACGTCTGGGATGCCCACGAGATGGTCGAGGAACCCCCGGCGATCTACCGAGATGGATGGGGTTATTTTCGCGTCATCGGGTTCGATGAGGCCCACACCAGGAGCCTCTTTCAGGACATGCAGAACCGCGGGCCCACCGAGCTGATTCGGAAGCGGGAACTCCCCCTCACCGTCCTCCCCTCCAGCATCTGGGTCAACAGCCTGTTCTCGGACCTGACGGGGAAGCAGATCGACGCCGTCGTGAAAGCACATCGGCACGGCTACTACGTCAGTCCCCGGCAGACGAAGACCGAGAACATTGCGGCGGGCCTCGGCGTGAGTCGCTCCACCTTCGAGGAACACCTCCGGAAGGCCGAGAATCGCATCATCGCCTCGCTCGTTCCCTACCTCCAGCTCTACGCCTACGGGGAGCGCCCTATCGCTGAAGGTGGGTAGCGGCCCAGACGCGGATCCTCTCCGCCCCAGCGGACTCCCTAGTAAAGGTCCTCCACGTCTTCCTCCAGCGCGGCCAGTTTGTCCTCCACCGCACGACGGAGGAGGAAGATCGGGATCGAACCGGCGTAGATGATGGCGTCGTGGAAGAAGGCGTGGGAGAACCTGTCTCCCATCCGCTTCTCCACCTCCTCCCGGAGCTCCTTGATGAGATGCTTCCCAAAGAGGTAGCTGAGCTGGTAGGTTGGATACTGGGTGTACCGCTTCACTTCCGCCACCGCGGAGGGCTCCGCCATCCCGGCCTCCTTCGTGAGCATCTGGACGGCCTCGTCGAAGCTCATCCGATCGGCATGCAGGTCCACATCGATGATGATGCGCGCGGCCCGCCAGATGATGTCCTGGAGTTGGACGAACCGAATCTCCGGCGCCTCCATGAAGCCGGCCTCCCACATGAGGTCCTCACAGTAGTGGGCCCACCCCTCGACCATCTCGGCCACTCCCGTTCCACCGGAGAGCGTGCGCAAGTGCGAGGGATGGAGGTTGGCGGCGGAGAGTTGGAGGTGGTGACCCGGGTACCCCTCGTGGACCGCGGTGTTCCGGATCGAGGCGTAGTTGTGCTCCTTCAAGAGGTCCTCTCCGTCGGAGGGCGGCGTCACGATGTAGATGCCCTCCTGCACCTTCTCGAACCGGGGCGGCGAGAAGTAGGCGGCGAACGGGAGGATGGGCCGAAGGAAGAGGGGGGTCTCCTCCACGAGGAGCCGTTCAGCGGGGGGGAGCGTCGCCAGATGATGGTCCCGGACAAAGGCCCGTGCCTCCTCGTTGACCTTCCGGACCTCCGCGAGAACGGCCGCGAAGTCGGCCGGGTGGTCGCCGTGGATCCGCTCGGAGACCTCCTCCACGGACGCTTTCGGGTCGATGGACGCAGCCACCTCCGCGAGCTCCTCCTTCGCCTCCTTCATGTATCGGACCCCAAGGGCCCGGATGTCCGCGGGTTCCCAGCCCAGGCCTCGAATCTTCACGAGCCGGGCGAACTTCTCCTCCCCGAGGGCATAATCCTCTCCGGCGTGGGGGAGGACCTCTTCCTCGAGCCAAGCCCGATAGGCCGAGAGGGCTTCCTCCGCCCCGGTCTTCGCCTCTTGAAAGGCGTTCTGAGCGTCCTTCGTCGCTTCCTTTCTCCCCTGTTCGGCGATAGCCTCGAGGAAGGCCGGAAGCCCCTCGGCCGACTCGAGGGCCATTTCCGTCCAGAGCTTGATGGGACGGGAGAGGCGGGACTCAATCTGCTCCAAGAAGCGCGGACCCGCCTGAAGACGTGACGTCATGCTCTGGAGCCGATCGGGGAAGGGGGCGAAGCTCCGCGCGAAGAGGGGAAACAGGGATCCGCCGAGATCCTCCGCCCCATCGGGTCTCGCCTCCCAGGACCGGGCCTCCTCGTACTCGAAGGCCGTCATTTCCAGGACGTAGAGGCCCACGTCTCGGTCCAGGCGCCGGCTGCCTGTCAGGTCTTCGGGGTCGAGGGCTTCGAAGCGATCATGCATCTGCCGAACGAGTTCGATGGTCTCCTCGTAGAACGCGCGGGAGTTCTCGGACAGACGCCCATCGTACTCGTGGAGACCGAGGACCGTTCCGAGGAGGGGAAACCGGTCGAGGGATGCCTGGAAGAACTCCTCCGCAAGCTCGTCGAACGCCGCATCGGACATGGCGGCCTTGACAAGACAATCACCCATAAGGGTGTCGCAAGGCCCTCCCGTTCTCGACCCGGGAAAGCTTATCCGACGCCTCGCATAGATACCGGGATGCGCCTCGCGGAGCTCGAGATCGACCCCGGTGTACGGCGCATTATCGAAGGCCAGGGCATCACCGACCTCTACCCGCCGCAGGAAGCGGCCATCGGACCCGCCTTGGCGGGGGAGAACCTCGTCCTGGCCATCCCTACGGCCAGCGGCAAGAGCCTCGTGGCCTACCTCGCCCTCCTTAAGTCCGTCTTGAACGGGGGCAAGGCCCTCTACATCGTCCCCCTCCGCGCCTTGGCTACCGAGAAGTACAAGGACCTCAAGCCCTTCGAGGAGCTGGGCATCAAAGTCGCCCTCTCCATGGGCGACTACGACTCCGACGAGCCGACGCTGGTCAGCTTCGACGTCATCATCGCGACCTCCGAAAAGGCCGATTCCCTCCTCCGCCACCGAACCCACTGGCTGAAACAGCTGAGCGTGGTGGTTGCCGACGAGGTTCACCTGATCAACGACCCTGGCCGCGGTCCCACGCTTGAGGTTACGCTTGCGAAACTCCGCCAGGTGAACCCCCGCGCACAGGTGATCGCCCTCTCAGCCACCATCGCCAACTCGGCAGAACTCGCACGATGGCTGGAGGCAAGCCACGTTACCAGTGAATGGCGGCCCGTTCCACTCAGGGAGGGCGTCTTTTTTGACGGGGGGATTACTTTCGCCGACCTCTCCCACCGTTTGCTTGACCCAGAGGGCGAGGATATCCCCTCGTTGGTCCGAGACACGCTTCGAGACGGTGGCCAGGCGCTTGTCTTCGTCAATACCCGGAGATCAACAGAGACGCTCGCAAGGAAGCTGCGACCAGCTGCGAAACCCTACCTTTCCTCGGAAGAAGTTGGACTATTGTCGAGAACAGCGGAATCCATGGAGGGTCGTCAAGAAGAGCCAACTTCACTCGGAGGCCGACTTGCTGCCGACATAAAGGCCGGTACCGCGTTCCACCATGCCGGGCTAACCAATCGACAGCGGAAGGTCGTCGAAGACCTCTTTCGCGGTCATAACCTCAGAGCCATCGTTGCGACCCCAACGCTGTGCCTGCACCCTGATACCATGATCACGACCAACCGCGGTCCCGTAAAGATCGCTGGACTTCGCAGAGGCGACGAGGTGCTCACGCATCGTGGGCGGTTCAGAAAGGTCCTGGGGACCACCCGCCGTTGGTTTAGGGGCGGGCTCATCGAGGTGAAGGCTGACGGCATGCTTCCTGTCCTAATGAGTCCAGAGCATCGAATTTTGGCGAATACCCGCTATCGCCATGGCTATCACGGAAAGAACGGGATCAGACACTGGTTCGTCCGAGGCGAGCCTCAGTGGGTGGAAGCAAGGAATCTCGGGGTTTGGGCACCTAAGTCAGAACGAGCCGAGGAGCTCCAGTCTCCTGTCGAGGTTCCATCGGTCAGCCCAGACGGAGGCGCTGTCACGGTTAAGATTCACCAGGAGGATGTTCTTGGGAAGAACCAGTTTGGCGTTCCCTCCGGCTTGGCGAGGCCAGTTCCAAAGATCATCGACCTAGACGAGTCCACAGCCGAGTTCTTCGGCCTCTACGTGGCAGAGGGATTTACCGGCAGAAACGGTGTGGTCGGCTTTGGGATCGCCACATACGAAGATGACCTAACCGAGTTCATATCGAAGCACATGCGTGATGTATTCAATTGCGTGCCAGGTGTTCAAGACCAAACGCGGCATCGCCGGAGGGTCTATTGCTGCTCCCGGGTCCTTGCGGGGTTCCTCGACAAGGAATTCGGGCGAGGGGCTCTCAATAAGCACTTCCCCGAAGAGTGGCTCAGCGGACCCCCCAGTGTCCTAACAGGGCTCATTCGAGGGGCGTGGCGGGGGGACGGGACGATTAACCCTGAACGGTTTGCCCAGGCACGTTATACGACTGTCTCTCCACGCTTGGCCGAGCAACTCGGGCGGGTACTCAGGCGGCTTGGTTACATGGCCTCTACGCGTGTAAGCCAGCCACGCGGGATAGGAAAACGCCCACAGTATCTTCTTGCCATCTCGGGCGAGCAGGGCCGCCGGTTCTTAACCGAGGTAATGGGGGTCGACCCTCATGCCCTCTTCAAGGGGAATCGGGGGTACAACACGAAGAATCTCGTGGATGGCTCATTCAGATCCCCTGTCCGACAGGTCAGGGAAGTTCCCTATGAGGGCTACTTGTACAACCTTCACGTAGTGGGCGATGAGAGCTACGTCTGTTCGTTCGCCTTTGCAGTCCATAATTCCGCTGGAATCAACCTTCCCGCCCGCCGCGTAATCATCCGGGACGTGCGCAGATACGAACCCAATTTCGGCTACGACTTCATTCCCATCCTGGAGGTCAAGCAGATGGCAGGGCGTGCCGGCCGCCCTCAGTACGACGACTTTGGCGAGTCCATCCTCCTGGCGCGGTACGAGGAGGACATCTCGGAGTTGATGGACAACTACATCCTGGCTGGCCCCGAGGCCATCGAGTCGAAGCTGGGGAGTGAGCCGGCCCTCCGGATGCACCTGTTGGCCGCGATTGCAACGGGCCACGTCCAGACCGAGAGGGAACTTCGCGGCTTCATGGAGCGGACCTTCTACGCCTACCAACGAGACGTCGCACTGATGGAGGATGGAATCGAGCGCGTCCTGAGCTTCCTCGAGGAGGAGGGGATGATCCGTCGGGAGGAGACGCTGAAGCCGGCTCTGTTTGGTCGCCGGACGTCGGATCTCTACGTGGACCCCCTCTCCGCAGTGGTCCTCCGGGACGCCCTGACGTCGGAGAGAAAGGGTGACAACTTCGCCTACCTCCACGCTGTCGCCGCGACGCCGGACATGCCTACGCTGTACCTCGGTCGGAAGGACTACGAGTGGGTCGAGGAGAAGGCGGCCACGTCAGAGTACTTCGTGGAGCCCGAGGACGAGGACTTTCTCCTCTCCGAAGTCAAGACGGCCAGCCTCCTCGAGGACTGGATGGAGGAGGTCCCCGAGGATGACATCACGAAGAAGTTCCGGGTGGGCCCCGGCGACATTCGCCGGATGGTTCAGATGGCAGAGTGGCTCCTTTACGCCATGCATGAATTGGGACGCCTCTTCGACAAGAAGCGCCTCCGCCCCCTCTCCCGACTCCTGGCACGCATGGGATACGGGGTCAAGGAGGAGCTCCTGGACCTCGTCAGCCTGCGGGGTGTCGGGCGCGTCCGGGCCCGGGCTCTATTCGAGCGGGGGAAGAAGACGAAGGAGGACCTCCGCAATATGGAGGTTACGGAACTCGCCCGGATCCCCACTATTGGCGCCGGCATCGCGAAGAGCATCCTCGCTCAGTTGGGACGCAGGGAGGAAGTCGAGGAAGGTCCTCGGGAGGGCCAGTACGGCCTCTACGACTTCGAGTAGGTATTTCCTGCCCGCGGGAATGGCCCCTCCCAGTAGAACATGGAAATCCACGATGTCGGCAAGCCTCACCCGTACGTTACCCGGGAGGTCGTCAGAGAATACCTCACGCTGAGCAGCCTCGCTGCCCTCATCGGGGTCATCGCCGCCCTCTTGGCATTGGGTTTCCGATACCTCCTCTGGATCTTCCTCTCCGTCTTCCACAATGGTGGGATGCTCTTCGGGCAGCCCTGGGTGGATCCGAGCATCTTCAACCTGGACGCCACGTTCTTCTACACGGAGCTGGGGGCTCAGCGGCTCCTCCTCTTCCTCATCCTCCCCTTGGCGGGCCTCCTCGTGGGCCTAATCATCCACTACCTCGCCCCGGAGGTGCGGGGAGCGGGCGTGGCGCAGGTCATGGAGGCGAACCTCGCCCAAGAAGGGCGGGTGCGACCCCGAGTCATCGTGCTGAAATCCCTGGCTTCCGCTCTCACCGTGGGGAGCGGGGCCTCCGCGGGACGCGAGGGTCCCATCGTCCAGATCGGCGCGGCATCGGGATCCGCTCTCGCCCAGGCCCTCGGGCTGACGAACACCCCGCGAAAGATCCTCCTGGCATGCGGGGCGGCCGGGGCCATCGCCGCCACCTTCAACGCACCCATCGCGGGCGTCCTGTTCGCCCTCGAGCTCATCCTCCTCGAACTCCGCACCCGGTCCTTCATCCCCCTCGTCATCTCCAGCGTCTTCGCCACGGCCGTCATCGGCCTCTTTCTCCCGACCGGTCCTCAGCTCGCCCCGACCGAGCCCTACG
>JBHIDB010000002.1:0-48122 GCA_046759865.1 Thermoplasmata archaeon | reverse complement strand
TCCGAGAACCTATCAGCCGGGCGCTCTAGACCAACCTAAGCCACCGGCCCCTCCTCGGGCGGATGCGGTGAGTCGAGCTTCGCTCTTAAGTCTTGTGAGGCGGCGACCCAGCCCCGGTCACGTCGGACGGCCTGTGCGCCTCCCCGGAATCACGACCTCTAGGGGCCCGAGCGTGGGAGTCATGGACTGGATGGACTCAGGGATCACCCGTGCGATCCGGTCGGGGAAGCTCACATAGAGGTACCCGTCTGGGCCGTTGACGACATCCAGAACCCCTCCACCCTGGGGATCCAAGACGAGTTCCGCTCGGAAGCCTTGGTCCGTCTCCGCATCTTCTACGAGCCGATAGAGGCGGCCGAAGTTCCAGGAGCCGAAGTAAGGGATCTGGGTGTGGCCCGGGCCGAGCCGGTCCCCCGTGTAAAAGCCCACTCCCGTCGGGGCGATGGCCGGCGTGAAGACCGCGAGCGGTCTTACGAAGCGAGGGTCGGAACTGGGTCCCTGGACCACAGGCCACCCGTAGTTTTCGCCTCGGAGGCCGAGGTTGACCTCGTCGTCCCCGAGGGGGCCGTTCTCCGTGAAGAAGAGCGTTCCTGTTGGCGAGAAATCGAATCCGAAGACGTTGCGAATCCCGTATAGGTAGGAGTAGGACGCCGAGAACGGGTTGTCCCCCGGAACGGTTCCATTCCGGTGCATCCGTAGGATCTTGCCGGGGAGGGTCTGAGGATCCTGGGACTGGCTCGCGTCACCCGTGTCGCCCAGGGATGCGTACAGCATGCCGTCCGGACCGAACCCCAGCCGCCCGCCGTTGTGGAAGCGGTTGGCGGGGAGCCGATTGAGGAGAATCTCCTCCAACCCGGCCACGTCGCCATTCGCGGGAAAACGGGAAATTCGGTTAAACGTCCCGTCGGCGTCCTGGAAGGTGTAGAAGACGTACACGAAGGGCTCCGTGGTGAAGTCCGGATCGAGGGCTAGGCCCAGGAGCCCCATCTCGGCCTGGCTAACCACATTCAGCGCGACGAAGGGAGTGGACAGGACGGTCCCGTTCTTGATGATGCGAATGCCCCCAACGCTCAGCTCGTTGTAGAAGATGCGCCCGTCGGGTGCGAATGCGAACGCAACGGGGGTGTTTAGGCCATCGTGGACCGTCTCCAGGGCGAGGTTCCCCACAGGGACCTCAAGGAAGGGGGGAAGCACGAACACGAAGATCAGGACGCCTGCCGCGATGAGAACCGAAACGAGGACGGCGACGAGAACCGTGAGAGCCCGGTTCACGCCCTCGCATTACGCCTCGTCCCCTATACGTCTGGCGACACGGCACGGCTCGCTGGGCGCAAGAGCCTCCTCCGCGCCTGCCGGGCACCATTCTTACATAGCGCGCCGGGCATCCACGAGGCAATGAAGCTCCTGCGGGACGTCCGCGAGGGCACCCGGCTGCTCCTCCTTCTCGAGATCAGCACGGGACGGCACACCCGTCTCAAGAGTCTCGCGAAGAAGCTGGACCTCAGCGTGCAAGGAGTCTCTGGATATTTGGCGGCCCTCACGGAGGAGGGACTCGTCCAGCGGGAGGACGGGGTATACGCCCCGACCATGGCCGGCGTGGAAGCCCTCCACGACCGCCTCCGGGAGTTGCGGGAATTCGTGGAACAGTCGTACGCGGAAACGCGGATTCTGGACACGACCACCGCCATCGCCGGCGAGCCCATCCGAGCAGGGGACGAGGTAGGCCTTTTCATGGATGGAGGCCGCCTGGTGGCCTACCCGAAGCGGGACTCCTCGTCGCGAGGGCGCTCGCTCCAGTCTGTGGCGCGGGGGGAGGACGTGGCGGTCGTCGACCTCGAAGGGATGGTGGACCTGGAGCCCGGCACGATTACTGTGTTCCGGGTTCCCGGAGCCGCTCGGGGGGGCACGGCTGACGTCGACCTGGAAGAGGCTCGTCGCCTCGTATCCTCCGTTGAAAACGGCGCGGTCGGCGTGAGCGACGTGGTCGCCCTTGTCCTCGCTGAGAAGCTAGAGATTACGACGGACTTCGAGTTCGCGGCTGTCGCGGCCGCCCATGAGGCGGCCCAGCGCGGGATCAACGTCCTCCTCCTCGCCTCCCAGGACTCCTCCTCGGACGTCGTTAAGGGCCTCGAGGCCGCCAACGAAGGCACCGAGAAGCCCGTGACCTACCGTGTCGTTGACCTCCCGCGCCGAGGCGGGGGATAACCGAGAGGAAAAGCTAATCTAGTCGCGGCCCTCGTAAGGCGGTACGGGATGCGCAGGTGACCTCGTTGCGGGCCGTCGTTCTTGCCGCGGGAGAGGGGACGCGTTTGGGACCCTTCACACGCACGGAGCCCAAGGTCATGATTCCCGTCGGGAACCGGCCCATCGTCGAGTACGTGGTCCAGGCCCTCGTGGAGAACGGGCTCCGGGACATCGTCATGGTGGTGGGGTACCGGAAGGAGCGCATCATGACCCACTTCCAGGACGGGAAGGAGTGGGGGGCCCAGATCGAGTACGTCACCCAGGACAAGCAGCTGGGCACGGCTCACGCCCTCCTTCAGGCGGTAAAACTGCTGGAGGATGAGTTTCTCGTCTTGGCTGGGGACAACGTAATCGATGGCCGGACCGTGGGGGATGTCCTCCAGGCGGGGGCGACACCGGCTGTGGTGATCACGGAGAGCGAGGAACCCTCGAAGTACGGCGTCGTCACCCTCGACGGCACCCGCGTCCAGGACATCGTGGAGAAGCCGGAGGAGCGGATCGGAAATCTCATCAACACGGGCATCTACCAGCTGGACCCGTCCTTCCTCAAGGAGGCCGAGCGGCACGGCAAGAAGGGGGTCTTCGACATCCCCGCCATCCTCCAGCAGCTCGCCCGGAAGCGGAAGCTCACGGCCATTCCCACGGAGGGGACCTGGATCGACGCGGTCTACCCGTGGGACCTCATCAAGGTCAACGCCGTCGCCCTGCAGGCCCTGAACGAGCAGATCGCCGGGAAGGTGGAAGAGGGCGTCATTCTCCGGGGTCCCGTGGCCCTCGGGGAAGGGTCCGTCCTCCGGGCGGGCGCATACGTCCAGGGTCCGGTCGCCATCGGCGAGGGATGCGAAGTGGGGCCCCACGCTACGATTTATCCCTCCACCGCCATCGGGGAAAACGTCACCATCGGGGCCTCCTCCGTTTTCGAGGAGAGCCTGATCATGCCCGACTGCTCCCTCGGCGCCTTCTCCTACGTCTCGCACAGCGTACTCGGACGGGGCGTCCGGAGCGCCTCTCACTTCTCGGCCCCCGCGGAGGCGGCGACGATTCAGATCGAGGGGGAGTGGCACGAGGTCGCTCACGTGGGTTCGTTCCTGGGGGAAGATTCCGTCCTGGGGAGTGGGGTCAACGTGATGGCGGGGACCATCGTCGGGGCGCGGACCTCGGCTGCCTCAGGATCGACCCTCCGTGGAAACCTCCCCGACGGGTCCCGGGTGACGTAGATGTGCGGCATCGTCGGCTACACGGGGGAGCAGCCCGCCCTCCCCATCCTCCTCGAGGCCCTCAAGCGGCTGGAATACCGGGGGTACGACTCCGCCGGGGTGGTGGTCCTGGACGGCCAGCTGACCCTCCACAAGGACAAGGGGGAAATTCGCAATCTGGAGGACGGCCTCCCTGACATCCCGGGTAGCCTGGGCATCGGCCACACCCGCTGGGCCACCCATGGCGCCCCGAGCCAGCCCAACGCCCACCCCTTCGTCGATTGCACCGGGAAGCTCGCCCTGGCCCACAACGGCATCATCGAGAACTACAGGACGCACAAGGATGCATTGCTCGGGAAGGGGCATAAGTTCACATCGGAGACGGACACGGAGGTCGTGCTTCACCTCGTAGAAGACGCCTACCAAGGCAACCTCGAAGAGGCGTTACGTGCCGTCCTCCCTCGAATTGAAGGGGCCTACGCCTTCGCGCTAACCCACGCGGACGAACCAGGCAAGCTCGTCGTGGCCCGGCGGGACAGTCCACTCGTCCTGGGTCTGGGCGCGGGAGAGAACCTATTTGCCTCCGACGTCCCCGCCCTTCTCCGGACGACCAGCAAGGTCCTGTACTTGATGGACGGCGAGCTGGCCGTCCTCACACCGAGGGAGGTCCAGATCCACGCCCCCGACGGGTCGCTCGTCGACCGAAAGCCCGAGGTCGTGACCTGGAACGTGGAGGACGCCGAACGGGGCGGCTTCGCCCACTTCATGCTGAAGGAGATCTTCGAGCAGCCCGAGGTCATTCACGCGACCCTCCTCGGCCGTCTGAGCGACTTCGAGAACCTGGAAATTCTCAGAGGGGCGGACCGGGTCCAGCTGGTGGCGTGCGGGACCTCCTACCACGCGGCCCTCGCGGGGAAGTACATCCTCGAGGAGATCGCGGGTATCCCGGCCTCCGCCGAGCTCGCCTCGGAGTACCGGTACGCGGCTCGCTCCGACGGGAAGCCCCTAGTCGTCTGCATCAGCCAGAGCGGCGAGACGGCCGACACCATCGGGGCCGCCCGGGAGGCGAAACGGCGCGGGAGCCGCACCCTCGCGGTGACGAACTACGTGGACTCGAGCCTCACCAGGGAGGTGGAGGAGAGCCTGTACACGCGGGCAGGCCTGGAGATCGGCGTCGCTGCGACCAAGACCTTCACCGCCCAGCTCGTGGCCCTCTACATCCTGGCCCTCCGCCTGGGCATCACCCGGGGGACCCTCACGCCCGACGAGGCGCGGAAGTGGACCGAGGAAATTCGGGCCCTCCCGCGGGCCGTCCAGTCGGTCGTAGACGCCGCCCCTGCCATCGAAGGCCTGGCCCGGGAGTACAGCCACGTCCGAGACATGTTCTTCATCGGCCGGAACATCAACTTCCCGATGGCCATGGAGGGAGCCCTCAAGATGAAGGAGATCTCGTACGTTCATGCGGAGGGATACGCGGCCGGGGAGCTGAAACACGGGCCCTTGGCCCTCATCACGGGGGAGACTCCGGTCGTGGCCCTCGTCCCGCAGGACCACACCTACGAGAAAATGATCGGGAACATCGGGGAGGTGAGCGCCCGCGGGGCTCCCGTGGTAGCCATCGGGTACGAGGGGGACGAGGAGCTGGAGAAGTACGTAGACGCCGTCCTCCATGTGCCGTGGGTCCGCTCGATCTACTCTCCCGTGGTCAACGTCGTCGCGCTCCAGCTGCTGGCCTACTACACGGCCAGGGAGCGAGAGTGCTCGATTGACAAGCCGCGGAACCTGGCGAAGAGCGTGACCGTGGAGTAGTCACCCATCGAGCAGATGCAAAAGCTCCCGCAGATCCTGGATCTCATGGTGGGGCCGTGCGTTCCCGCGGGGAGACGGAAATACGCCTCGATTGACCCAAATGCTCGTGAGGCCGGCCCTTCGGGACCCCTTCACATCGTCGTGGGGGTTGTCCCCGATGTGGGCACTCGCCCCGGCGTCTCCGTTGAGCCGCTCCAGGGCGAGATGGAAGATCGAGGCCTCGGGCTTCTCGGTGCCGACCTCCCCCGAGATCACGATGGCGGTGAAGTAGGGCTGGAGGCGGAACTTCTCCACCTTGGCCCACTGAATCTCCCCTGGTCCGTTGGAGATGATGCCGAGCGGATAGTCGCCGTGGAGGGCATCCAGGACGTCCATCGTCTCTGGGTAGAGCTCGATGCTTGCCAGGCGGTCCCGCCGATACCGGGCGGCCACCCTCTTTGCCAGGACGGGATCGTCCCACCCGTGGGAAGCCAGGAGCCTGCGGTAGGCCTCGTCGCTGACCTTCTCGTACCCGGCCGCCGGTCGCTCCGCCTGGACGAGCCTGTAGAGGTCGTAGTAATCGTGATGATCCAGGGTCGCGTCGATGCCCACCGCCGTGCAAGCGCGTCGAAGGGCCGCGTTTGGGGCAAGCCCGTATTCGCAGAGCGTTCCGTCAATATCGAAGAAAAGAACCTCGAGCTTCACAGGCAACGTCGGAATGAGGAGGAGGGGCTATATAGGGTTCGAGGCAGGGGACTGGGGGCGCGAGGCCCCGACAAAGGCTTTAACAAAACCACCCCTGGAACCTGCAGATGTTCGAGCGGCCCCGAGGAACCCGGGACTTTGCCCCCGAGGAGATGGCGCGTCGCCGTGCCGTCGAGGCTGCTTTCATTCGCGTGGCCCGAACGTTTGGCTACGGCGAGGTGGCCACCCCAACCTTCGAGCACGCCAGCCTCTTCATCGCGAAATCGGGGCCCGCCATTGTGGAGGAGCTCTACGCCTTCCGCGACAAGGGCGGACGGGAACTCGCCCTCCGCCCCGAGCTCACCGCTCCCGTCATCCGCTTTTACCTCAACGATCTCCAAAGCCGGCCCAAGCCTCTGAAGGTCTTCTACCTCGGGACGTGCTTTCGCTACGACGAGCCTCAGTACGGCCGCTACCGCGAGTTCTACCAGTTCGGGGTGGAGATCCTGGGGGGCAGCCCGCTGCAGTCGGACGCCGAGGTCGTCGCGACGGCGGTGGAGGCCGTCCGCCAGGCAGGTCTCACGGGCTTCCAGGTTCGGGTGGGGCACATCGGACTGATCCGCGACCTCCTTCAGGTCGATGAAGAACGTAAGGCCCGAATTCTCAACGACCTCGACAAGGGCAAGGTGGACGAGCTGACCCAGGAGTTAAAGGCCGCCGGCCTCGCTGACCTGCAAGACGATCTCGTCGCCCTCATACACCTCAGGGGCGGCCCCGAGATCCTCGAACAGGCCGAGGAGATGGTGGGCGAACAGGAGGGGCTCCAGTACCTTCGCGACCTCGGTGCCCTCCTCGGACGGTACGGCATCGAAGACATCCTGTTCGACCTGAGCGTCGTCCGCGGCCTCGACTACTACACCGGCGCCGTGTTCGAGCTCCACTACGAGCCGCTGGGAGCCGCCAGCCAGATTTGCGGAGGCGGCTCTTACACCTTGACCAACATCTTCGGTGGGGAACCCCTCCAGACCACGGGCTTCGGCATGGGCTTCGATCGGGTCCTCCTCGCCCTAGAGAAGGCGGGAGTCGAACTCCCAGTGGCCGGTCTGGACGTCTACGTTCTCCCCGTTGGAGACCACATGGTGGAGGCGGCGTACGCCGTGCTGAGACAGCTGCGCGAGGCCGGCCTCACCGCGGACATCGACTTGGTGGGACGTGGCCCCTCCAAGAATCTGGACCACGCAGACGGCTTGGGTGCCCGCTTCGCTGTCCTGGTCGGGGAGAAGGAGTGGGCTGGAGGGAACGTTGCGCTCAAGGACATGGCGGGCGGCGGCCAGGAAGAGATCCCTGTGACGGACGTGGTCGACCGGGTGAGGGGGACCTGAGAAGCGCTACCGCCGGAACAATCCGCGGACCTTCGAAAGCCTTCTTACCCCGACCTCCCTCCCCTCGATGGAAATGCACTCGGAGGATATCGCGTTCGCGGTCGAGGGGACCACCGCGCACGTGTCGGGACTTCTCCTTCGTCCCCGAGGCGCCAGCCTCCTGTACGTCCTCGCCCATGGGGCGGGCGCCGGGATGCGCCATCCCTTCCTCCAAGCCATGGCAGAGCGTCTGGGCGAGCGAGGAATCGCGACGCTTCGCTACCAGTTCCCGTACATGGAAGAGGGTCGGCGTTACCCCAACCCGGCCCACCTGCTCGAGGCGACCGTTCAGTCCGCCGTCCGAACCGCCGGGGACAGGGCCTCGGGACTCTCGCTGGTCGCAGGTGGCAAATCCCTCGGAGGTCGAATGACGTCGCGCGCCGCCGCGGGGGACGGTCTCCCCGGCGTTCGGGGTTTGGTCTTCCTCGGGTTCCCGCTTCACGCTCCCGGGAAGCCGGGCGTGGAACGCGCCGGCCATCTCGCCGACGTGACGCAGCCGATGCTGTTCCTCCAAGGAACACGTGACACCCTAGCCCGACGGGATCTCATCGAATCGGTGGTGGGAGGGCTAGGTGAGCGAGGGATCCTGCACTTCGTGGAGGGGGGCGACCACTCCTTCAACGTCCTCAAGCGATCCGGCCGGGACGCCGGTGCGGTCCTGGATGAGCTCGCCGACGCGATCCTTGAATGGTCGGCCAAGCTCATCTGATTCGCCTTGCGCGAGGACCTGCCGTACCTCGTCCTCTCACGGGAAAGCGCCCCGATCGGGATTTGAACCCGAGTCCCAGGCTCGACAGGCCTGGATGATCGGCCGCTACACTATCGGGGCCTGTGACGACCAGAGGTGGGGTCTATATCAAAATGATGCCGCCTACTCAGGCAGGGTCGCCAGGAGGACCAGGATGACAATGAGGAGGGCGGCCAAGAGGAAGGCCGTGAACTCCGAGGTAGGCGCGAATGTGAACGCGGCGAGGGAGATCCAAACGAGGACCGAAAGGAGGACCGCGATCAACAAGATGACGCCCGTCCGGGCCAGGATTGACGAGAGGACGCCCCGGAGTTCTACGGCGTCCCGGGGCGGAAGGTCCCGGTCCCTAAGCGAGCGGACGACCTCCGCGGGCCCACGGAGCTGGCCGGTGAGGACAATCAGGACGAGGAGTCCATACAGGGAGAGGAGGTCCAGACCTCGAACGAACACGGCCACGAAGAGGAGGGCGGAGGAAGCAACGACGAGGGCGACCCGCTCCGCCCACCCACTCTCCCGCAGGAGGGCGACAGCGAGGAGGAGCAGCGCGAAGGCGCTTGCGCCGAGAATGCCCAGAAAGACCCGGGGCTGGGATGGCTCCGCCGCCAGGATGAGGCTCAAGGCGACCAGGGTCCCAAGGAGGAGAGGGGGGAGGAAGGCGAAGACCCTCAAGGTTGGTAGCGCGACCAGAGGGACACCTCCTTAAGTGCCAGGGTCAGGGGCTCATCCGGATTCCAGTCCACAACGTGGGCGAAGCGTCGCAGATAGCCCACGTTCCCGTCCCGTTGCATCCGGAGCAGCCGATAAGCGAGGTTCTCGTACCTGTCCTCCCCGATGGTTAGTCGATCGACCTCTAAGGAGGAGGGGGACAGCAGGATGATGTCGAACCCCGATGCCCGCAATTCGGCAATGGTCTCGGTCACGGACCGGTCGACGAGAGGGGAGATTATGACGAGCAGGGCCTTGGTCGGGAGGTGGCGCTTCAGCATCCAGCCGATCTGTTCGAAGGGCGCCTGGCCGCCGGGTCGCACCCCGATGAGCGTATCGATGATCCGATACAGCTGCCTCCGGCCGAATCCGGGCGTCACCCAATCCATGACGTCCCGCTGGACGACGAGACCCACGCGATTTCGGTCATGGAGCAGGCGGGAGGCCAGGGACGCCAGGGCTCGGATGCCCAGTTCGACTGCGTTGGACGCGTAGAAGCCGACGTTGGCCGCCTCTCGGGCGTCCAGGACGAGGATCACATCCCCGCTCCTCTCCGACTCCCGCTCGTTGGTCAGGAGGGAGTCCAGACGCGCCGAGGCCTTCCAATTGACCCGACGCAGGTCGTCCCCCGCGTGGTACTCCCGAATCGACCAGAATTCCGTCCCAAGGCCCGGGATTCTCGACGGCACCTGCCCGAGGCGGGGCCGCGTACGGCGCGGGAGGACGCTGACCTTACGCAGGTCCTCGATGCGGGGCGCGACCACGAAGGCCTCGTCCGAAGGAACCCTCCTCTCCTTTAGGTAAACCCCGAGGGAATCCCGGCTTCGCAGGACCACCGGGCCCACGGGGTACCGCCCCTTCAAAGGGAACTGGATGCGGTACTCCAGCCTCTTCGTCTCGTCCCGGTCCAGGGCTAGAAGCAGGTGGTTGGTGCCCCTCGTAAGGACGCTCCGATGGGGGAGGGCGTCGTAGACCTCGAGGAAGGGAAGCGGCTCCCCGGTATTCCGGAGAGATATGCGGACCTCGATCTCCTCGCCCTCATAGAGGGCCTCCTTCTCCGTCGTCCTCCTGACTTCCACCTCCGGGGCAGGGGGGGAGAAGAGGGAGGCGAGGGCCCCGAAGGCCAGCAGCGGGAGCATCAGGGCCAGAAAGCGCGCCTCTCGGGTGACGACGGCCACCAGCAGGAACGTGGTGGCGGTTGCAAAAATCCAGAAGCTCGCCCTCGTCCTCACCTAACCCACCGTAGGAACCGGGACCTCCGCCAGGACTTGTTCGACGACGGTCTCTGTCTTCACCCCCCGAATCCAGGGATCGGGTTTCAGAATGATACGGTGTGCGAGGCCTGGGACGGCAACCCCCTTCACGTCGTCTGGCAACACGAAGTCCCGCGACGCCAGAGCCGCCTTGGCCCTGGACAAGGTCATGAGGGCGAGGGACCCCCGTGGACTGGCGCCCACTTCGACGTTCGGGTGCTCCCGCGTCCTCTGCACGAGCTCCACGATGTACCGCTCCACGTCGCTCTCCACGTGGACCTCCTCCATGGCACGCTGCAGCGCCTGCACCTTCTCGGGGTTGGCGATGGCGTCGAGCTCCACCTCCTCCCGCTTCCGAGCCCGCCGGCGCTCCAGGACCTCCACCTCGTCCTCGCCCCCGGGGTAGCCCATGCGGACGCGGACGAGGAACCGGTCGATCTGGGCCTCCGGGAGGGGGTAGGTCCCCTCATACTCGATGGGATTCTGTGTGGCGATGACGATGAAGGGGCTCTCCAGGTGATACGTCTCGCCCTCGAGGGTCGTCTGCCGCTCCTGCATGGCCTCCAGCAGGGCCGCCTGGGTCTTGGGCGGGGCCCGGTTGATCTCGTCAGCGAGGAGGATGTGGGTGAAGATCGGCCCCTTCCGCAACTCGAACTCGCTTCGCTTCTTGTCGAAGACGTAGGTCCCAGTGATGTCGGCAGGCAGAAGGTCCGGGGTAAACTGGACCCTGCGGAAGGTGCAGCCCAAGGCGGCCGCGAAGGACTTCGCCATGAGGGTCTTGGCGAGCCCAGGGAAGTCCTCGATGAGGACGTGCCCATCGCACAGGATGGCGAGCAGGACGAAGTGAAGGACCTCGCCTTTCCCCACGATGGCCTTGGAGACCTCGGACAGGAGACGTTCGGAGGTGGGGGCGACCTCCTCCAGCTTCATGGCCAAGCCTCCATCCGCTTGAGCATCATCTCCATCTTCTCCGCAAAGAGTGAGGACTCCCCTGGGAACATCTCCCGGGACGAACCCAGGACGTCTGCGAGGGATCTCTCGAGGCGGGTGACCCAGGAAACGAATTGAATGAGGTCCCCGTCTTCGCCCAGGGACCGGAGGAGCTCGGGGTGCCGACTTAGCTCCTGAATCGACCCCTGAAATCCGAGGGCGCTGCGGGCCTTCGCGAGAAAGGCGTTACGGAGGTGGATGGCGAAGTAGAGCTGGCTGTACCGCAGGCCCCGGTTCCCGCGCCGGAGGGCGCGGGAGAGATTGCGGAGGCTGCTTCTCTGCATCCCCGGCCCCGGCTCGTCCAGGGCGAGAGGCGTGACATCCGCCGTCCGCGTGCGCAGCCACTTTCCGGCGATCCAGCCCCCGACGATCAGGAGAAGGATCAGGAGCGCCCATCGTAAGAGGCCGCTGTAAATCGAGTAGAAAATAGCCAGGCCCAGCATGACCGCGAGCGCTGCTACGATGATGCCGAGTTCCAGGCTCACGAGCCGGCCTCCGGGCCGGCGTACCGGGCGAGGGCTTCGCAACGGGTTTCCGCTCCCTGAACGGACCTGGCGCATGGCAAGACCCCAGTTTAGAGGGAGGCGCGGGCCTCAAGCTCCTCCTTCACAGCGGTAAGGCAGCGCAGGGCGCCCTCCTTGTACGCTGCGGGCAGCTGGTGCATGGAATACCTTGCTTCTTCGAAGAGCCGACGGAGCTCGACGGACGAGCGGTTCGAGAGGGCAAGCTCGTCGAGGGCC
Organism: Thermoplasmata archaeon; assembly: GCA_046759865.1. Classification (GTDB taxonomy): domain Archaea; phylum Thermoplasmatota; class Thermoplasmata; order RBG-16-68-12; family JAJISG01; genus JAJISK01. Next base: position 36,353 of record JBHIDB010000002.1, on the reverse strand, counting down.
TGCGCCTCCAACTCGCGGGCGGTTACGGGCCCTCCCACCGCGAGCCCCGTCCGACGAAAGAGATGGGTCATGTCGCCGTAACACCGCAGCACCGTGGCGCGGACGTCCTCCCCCAACTCCAAGCGGTAGATCGTGTCTCGGATCCGGTCCAACGCCCTCGTCTCCTTGTCCGCCCCACCATCTGGGAGCCGGTCGCGCGCGAGTCTTCGTGAGAGGAGGATGGAGAGGAAGACCACAAAGACGGCGATGCCAACGATGGCCAAACCTGAGGGGGCCACAGGGATCCCCAGCAGAGGACTCGGGGGATTCTCCGCTAGGACGGCGGAGTCCGGGTCCAGCTCGCCGGCGGGCGAGTTGCCGAACAGGTCTCCCAACAGGAAGAAAAAGAAGATGAACCCGATAGCGAGCGAGAAACCGACCAGCTCCACGAGGACGGCCCGCCCGCGTCCCTTGCGTCGCAAGTAGAGGAACCCGACGACAAAGAGGATGATGAGGACGATCGGGAGGTATTGGAGAAACAGGTTGAAGTTCCCCAGGCTAAAACCCGGGCTCCCTGGGTCCTCCCCACCCGCACCACCCTCAAACACGGGGAACGTCTCCGGCCCCATGGCCACGTTCTCCAGGTTAAAAACCCGGTTCGCCACCAGGAACGCGGCCAGAAGCAGGAGGACGAAGGCGAGAAGGCTGCTCCGTTCCCTCCGGAGAAGGGCCATCGCCTATTTATCCCGGGTATCTATTTAAAGCCCCTCTCACGCCTAGAAGGGGCGCATCTCCTCGGGGACCTTTTTCCAATCATCGATGAAGGAGCGGAGTCCCACGTCCGTCAGAGTGTGCTTGAACATCTTCGCGAGGACAGCATAGGGCAGGGTGCATATCTGGGCCCCCGCCAGGGCCGACTCCACGACGTGCACCGGATGGCGGACGCTCGCCACGAGGAGGTTCGTCTCGAACCCGTAGTTCCGGTAGATCGTGACGATCTGACGAATGAGGTCCATGCCCGTGTGCCCCGCATCATCCAGGCGCCCGATGAAAGGGCTCACGATGTAGGCCCCCGCCTTGGCCGCCAGGAGGGCCTGGTTGGGCCCGAAGACGAGTGTCACGTTGGTCCGGATGTCGTCCTTCTTCAAGGTCCGGACCGCCTTCAGCCCATCGGGGGTCATGGGGACCTTCACGACGACATTCTTGTGGATGGCCGCCAACTTCCGTCCCTCGGTGACCATGCCCCGGTGGTCCTCACTCACCACCTCGAGGTTGACGGGCCCGTCCACCAGGGAACAAATCTCCGCCACGATGTCATCAAAGGGACGTCCCTCCTTCTGGATGAGGCTCGGGTTGGTCGTCACGCCGTCCAAGACTCCCCAGTCCGCCGCCTCCTTAATGTGAGGGATATGCGCCGTGTCCAGGAATAGCTTCACCCGACCATCTCCTTGGTCGCCAGAACATGCATGGCCGCCCTAATGATGCTTTCCGCGGTCAGTCCGTACTTGTCCAGGACCGCGAAGCCGTCTCCGCTCTCCCCGAAGATGTCCGGCACCCCGACGATCTGCATGGGGACGGGATACTCCTGGGCCAGAAGCTCTGAAACCGCGCTGCCCATCCCGCCGAGGACCGTGTGCTCCTCCGCCGTGACCACCGCGCCGGTACCCCGAGCCGCCTCCAGGAGCGTGTCCCGGTCCAACGGTTTCACACTGCTGTTGTTCACGACCCGTGCGTCCACTCCTTGCGTCGCTAGCGCTTCCGCGGCCTCCAGCGCCCGGGAGACCATGATGCCGTTGGCGACCAGGGCCACGTCTTCCCCCTCCCGCATGACCGTTGCCCTGCCCAGCTCGAACGGGTCCTCGGGCGCGGTGAGCACCGGGAACTTGGCCCGGCTAAAGCGGCAGTAGAGGGGACCCGGAACCTCGGGGGCCAGGTGGACAGCCTTTGCCACCTCCAACCCGTCGCAGGGCACGAGGACCTTCATATTGGGGAGGGACCGGAGCAAACCCACGTCCTCATTCATCTGATGGGTCGCCCCGTCCGGCCCTACTGTGAGGCCGGCGTGGCTGCAGAAAATCTTGACGGGGAGGTTGGGGTAGGCCACGGATTGCCGGATGATGTTGTACACCTGGGAGGTCCCAAAGACGGAGTACGTGGCCGCGAAGGCCACCTTCCCACTCATGGCCAACCCCGCGGCGATGGCGACCATGTTCTGCTCTGCGATGCCCACGTTGAAAAGGCGATCAGGGAACTCCTCGCCGAAAAGGGCTGTCTTCAGGGATTCTGTGGTATCAGCCCCCACCACGACGACGTCCTCTCGCTCCCGCCCGAGCTCGACCATGGCCTGACCGAAGTGGTTTCGCATGGACTCGACCTTCCAGGGCTGCGGGTTCACGAAGCCTCCCCCAGCTCTTCCAGGGCCCGCTCCAGCTCCTCGTCCGTCGGAGCCGTGCCGTGGAACCGGAGGACGCCCTCCATGAAGCTCACGCCCTTCCCCTTCACCGTCTGAGCGATGATCATCGTGGGCCGGCCCTTCGCGGTCCGGGCCTCGTAGAGGGCCCCGAGAATCGACCCCATATCGTGACCGTCGATCTCCAGGACGTTCCAGCCGAAGGCCTTCCACTTGTCCGCCAAGGGCTCAAGCGGCATGATGTCCTCAGTCCGGCGCTCCTGCTGGAGCTGGTTCCGGTCCAGGATGGCCGTCAGGTTGTCGAGCTTGAAGTTGGCGGCGGCCATGGCGGCCTCCCACGTCTGCCCGACGTCGTTCTCCCCGTCTCCGACCATCGTGTAGACACGGTAATCCCGCCCGTCCAAGCGCCCAGCGAGCGCCATCCCGATCGAGATGCTCAAGCCGTGGCCCTCGGCCCCCGCGGGCGCTTCGACGCCTGGGGTGGTGCCATACTCCGGGTGGCCCTGGAGGCGTCCGCCCAGCTGGCGCAAGGTCACGAGCTCCTCCACCGGAAAGAAACCCCGCTCCGCCAAGGCGGCGTAGAGGACCGGGCAGCCGTGTCCCTTGCTGAGGACGAACCGGTCCCGGTCCGCCCATGCAGGGTCCTTCGGGTCCAGGCGGAGTGTGTGGAAGTAGAGCGCGGCGATGACGTCGGCCGCAGAGAGGGAGCCTCCGGGGTGGCCAGAGCCCGCGGCGTGGGTCATGCGGACGACGTGAACCCGAAGAACCCGAGCTCTCTCCTCCAACTCGTCGATGAGGGCCTCGTCAAACCCCACCGGATTCCAACCCCCGCTGTCGGGGTGGGTCTAAAGAGGAGGGCTAATTAAGAATTGGGGTGGGGGCGGACCCGTCAAAGCTCACAGCCTAGCGTCCACCCGATGGGGGTCCCTCCCTCGTCCAGAAGGAGGTGCACCTCCCCTTCGAGGGTCAGGAAGAATCGGTCCCCTACCTGGAGGAGGTCCGAGGTTGCATCCGCGGGGTGGAAGGAGAGCCCGGGTGAGACGGGCGAGAGGTCCGTGAGGTTTCCCTCCTGGACGATCCGTCGCACCTCGCCGTCGAGGAGCACGGCCTTGTAGCCGATGACGTCCACCTCGTAGCTCCCGTCCACCTCGCTGACCGCCGCTTCCACGCCCGCCTCTGTCATCGTCCGATCCAGGATGACCGGGAATGCACATGCGCGCTCTGCAACAAAGGCGCCCAGGCTAAATCCGACCACGAGCGCGACGGCGAGTGAGAGGAGGAAGATGCCCATCGCTTTGAGGACTTGACTGCGATCCAGGGAATCGGCGTTCCTCAGGCGGGCCCCCGACTTGAATCTTGGCAGGGGGGTAGGGCTAAAAGGCGCTCGACCTATGGCCCGCGGATGATCAAGATCGCCCCCTCCATCCTGGCGGCCGATTTCAGCAGGCTGGGGGAGGAGGTGAAGCGGGCCGAAAGAGGAGGGGCCGACTACGTCCACATCGACGTCATGGACGGCCTGTTCGTCCCAAACATCACCCTCGGCCCCCCAATCGTTGCTGCCCTCCGGCCCGTAACCGATGTGCCGTTCGACGTCCACCTCATGATCCAGCGGCCAGGTCGCTACGTCAAGGAGTTCGCAGAGGCGGGTGCGAGTATCATGACGATCCACCTGGAGGCGGAGGAGGAACCCGCCGAGACGTTGGCAGCCATCCGGGACCACGGGAGCCGGACCGGGCTGGCCATCAAGCCCAACACCACCTTCGAGGCGGCGAAGCCGCTACTGGGGGACACGGACCTCTTCCTTGTCATGACCGTGGAGCCGGGCTTCGGGGGCCAGGCCTTCATGAGTGAGGTCTTGCCCAAGGTGGAGGAGACCCGAGAATTCCTGGATGAGGAGGGCCTTCACACCGAGCTCGAGGTCGACGGGGGCATCGACACCGTGACGGCGGGGGTCGCGACCCGAGCGGGAGCCCGCGTCCTGGTGGCGGGGACCGGGGTCTACGCCGGTCGCGTTGGGTCGAACATCGCCAAGCTCCGGAAGAGCGCCGAGGGCGGCCTCGAGCCTCCGCGGTGAGGATCGCCTTGGAACCCTGGCTGCTAAACCTCCTCTACGTGCTCGTTGGGGTCGTGGCCCCGTTACTTGTGATCCTCCTCAACGTCCTCTTCGACCTGGTGGGCATCGTCCTCACGATCGGCATGATCGCATGGATGGGACTGGCCCTCACCGTGATGGGTCCGCTGCTGTCCTGACGGCACACGCCCCCGACGCCAGTGTATCGAGCCTGATAACGAAGTGGTGAGTTTTATACTCGCATTTGGCCCCTAATCGCACGTTACTCTCCAGGAGTAGGTACGTTGACCTCCTGCCCGCTCTGCGACGCCCCCGTCATCGAGGAGACGCAAGCCTGTTCCTTCTGCGGCGCCGGAGCGAAGGCGCGGCCGCGGAAGACGGGAAGGAAGGAGGCGGAGCGGCTCCTCGAGGGAACGACCAAGAAGATGGAGTCGGTCCCGGAGGGGTTTGACGCGCGCTACGGGCGATCCCTCCTCTCCCAGGCCCGGAAGGCTCTCGAGAACGACGACGTGAAGGAGGCCGCGCGGTTTGGCCAGGGCCTGAAGAAGGGATTGGATCTGGCCAGACGGCGGACGACCTGGGACCGCAAGATCAGCGAGGCGAAGCTCAAGCTTCGGATCGCCGAAGGGGCCGGGATTGACGTGGAGGCCGCTCAAGAGAAGGTCATCGCCCTGCAGGAGCGCGTCCAACGGGACGACTTCAAGAACCTGTCCCAGGGCCTCCAGGCCGCCCTACGGGGTCTGAAGCTCACCGGCCATGGCGGCAAGGCGTGGAAGCGCCTCGAGGATGCCCAGAAACGGATCGGATACGCCCGAGAACGGGGAGGTCAGACCGAGAAGGCCGAGGAGTTCCTCCAGAAGGCCCAGGAAGCCCTCCAGAAGGCGGACTTCACGCAGGCCAATGAGCTGGCCGCGACCGCGAGTCGGGCGGCCGACTATGCCCGCAAGTACGCGCGGGCGGTCGAACTCATTGATGGGGTAGAGCGAAAGCTGAAGGCGGCGGCGGACCGCCGTGCCGACGTTGCGGAAGGCGAGGAATACCTGGCGCGGGCCCGGAAGGCCCTGAAAACCGGGGTCTACGCCGACGTCCAGAAGTGGACGCGGACCGCCCGGGAGTTTGGCGAGAAGGCCCGCAAGACACAGATCGGGGAGGCCTCGATCCGCAAAGTGGAAAAGGCCCTCGAGGCGGAAGCCGCGGAAGGGTCGGACCTCTCAGCGACCATTCCGGTCCTCGAGAAAGCATGGAAGGCACTGGCCGACGCGAAGTTCGGGGACGTCACGAAGCACCTCCGAAAGGCGAGTGCCCTTGCAAAGGAGGCTGCCCGCGCGCGGAAGGCTCGTGAGTCTCTGGACCTTCTCACCTCGGAAATCGACGACCTGCGCGCGATGAAGGCCGACCCAGCGAAGGCCGAGGCAGCCGCCTCCGAGGCAGAGGAGGCGCTCGGGAAGGGAAGCTGGCCGGTCTATCGAAAGGCCTGGAGTCGGGCCCAGCGGGAGACGGCAAAGGCGCGCCGGGAACGGGAGCGGGATCTCGTCCTCAACACGGTGGAAATGCTCGTCGACAAGGCGGGCAAGGGGGGCGTTAGCGCTTCGGGGGCCCGGGAACTCCTCGTCGAAGTGGAGAAGGCGCTCAGCAAAGGGAGCCACACCGAGATCGAGACCCTCGTGGAGGCGAAGTTTGAGGCCGAGGCCACGAAGCGCGAGAACGAACTCATCCGGCGCATGGCCGGCCTACGGACGACCCAGGCGGAGCTCAAGGTTGCCGGTATCGAGGTCAGCGCCGCCGCCGGCTTGCTGGAGAAGGCGTCGGAGGCCCTCACGGACAAGCGCATCAAGGAGGCAGAAAACCTCCTCACCAGGTCCGAGCAGACCACGGAGGGCCTGAGGGAAGTCCTCGCAGCCGCCGCGTTGCGGTCGTTGGAAGACCTGAAGACGGAGCTCACAGGTCTGGACCGACTGGAGGTCAGCGTGCCGCAGGCGCAGGCCTTCCACGACCGGGCCGAGACGTCTCTGGTGGATGAGGACGCGCTCCAAGCCCTCGATCTGGCCAACCTCGGGCTCGAGGCCTGCAAGCAGGCCCGTATTGATCACTTCGACAAGATCGCGGAGAAAGAACTCGAGGACATGCGCTCGGAGGCCGCCCTGAAGGAGGCCGGAGAGAAGATCACCACGGCCCGGGAGTTCGGCGCGTTGCTGGACCGGGCCGAGATCGATCACGGAGCTTTGGACGATGCCGTCGAGCGCGCAGAGACGGCACTCGGGAAGAAGGAGGTCCGGGATCTCCAAGTCCTCCTCCAAGTCGTCTCGGAGCTGGAGGCCAGCCTCAAAGCGGCCCTCAAGAAGCACATCGCGACGCGACTCGGGGAGTTGGAGCGCATCATTCAGGAGCTCCAAGATCTGGATGAAGCGGGGGACTTCCGTGACGCCCTGCCGAAGCTAAAGAAAGCCCTGAAGGAGGATTCCCTGGCAGAGGCCTTGGAGGAGGCCCAGGGCCTTGAGGTCAAGGTTGCGGAGGCCCAAGCTCGGGAGGCCCAACGCCTCGCCGATGCGCAGGCGGACGAGCTGTCTCGCCTCTCGGAGCTCTCCGTCCGCGTCAAGGTGATTCTGGAGAGCCTCTGGAAGGCGGGCATCGACGTGAGCGACTCCCAGGACACCTTTCACCAGGCGGTGGCCGCTCTGCAAGGGAACGAGCTCGCGAAAGCAGCCCCCCTCCTCGAGGAGCTGGAGGAAACGGCGTCCGCCATCCAGAGCGATCTGGCGAGGGCCGCCCACGAGTTCATCGCTTCCGCCAAGCGTCAGCTGAAGAAGGCGGAGAAGAACTGGAAGCCGATGCCCGAAGCGCAGGACATGCTGCTTATGGCCCAGGAGCTCTTCGACGAAAACCGGTTCGATGAAGCCATTGAGGTGGCCCGTATCGCGGAGAGGAAGACCCGCTCCCAGAAGGAGCGGGCCCGGTCCGAGGCCCGCGGCGAAGTGACCCGCAAGATCCTGGATTTCCAGGGGCGCCTCTTCCACCTGAAGGAGGTGCTCCGAGACCTCCGTCGAGCGGACATCACCATCGAGGATTCTGACGAACTCCTGGGGGAGGTAGAGGAATCCCTGGCCGAAGCCGACTTCGAGACGGCGGATGGGAAACTGGCCGAGCTGGAGGAGATCGCGAACGGCCTCGCTCGAGGTCTAGAAATCGCGGCCAAGGAGCTCCTTAAGAGCGTCAGCAAGAAGCTGAAACAGGCCAAGGCGGAGAAGCTCTCCGTCCCCCGAGGGGAGAACGTCTACGCCACCGCCCAGGGGTCTCTCAAGGCCGGCCGCTACGTGGAGGCGCTGGAATACTGCAAGGTCATCGAGGACATCGTGGAGGACACGCGGATCAAAGCGGAGCTGGCGAACATGGACGAGGTCGTGGAGGAGCTTCAGGCGCAGCTGAAGAGTCTCGAGGGACCCGGCGTCCGCCTGGAGCGAGCCAACACGCTTCTGGAGGAAGCGCGCGAGGCGGCCGCAGCGGGAGAGCAGGATCGAGCCCTGGCCCTCACCCAGGGGGTCTCCGAGATCCTCAAGGACCTCCAGGCCTCGCCTCTGGCCAAGCGGAAGGAACGAAAGGGGGGTGAAGAGACCGACGTTTCGGTGGAGGACGCCCTGGACATCCTTGACCAGGCCGAGTCTTCGTGGGAAACCGGGGACACCGAGGGCATGGAGGAGATGCTTGCGGCCGCTCGTACCAAGCTCGGGGCCGACGGAACGCCCACGGCCAAGGCCGCCATCAAGGAGGTCTCCCGGGGCATCCGTCTCGCCGAGAAGCTTGGGCTCGAGATCGAAGACGCAAAGGAGGCCCTGTCCGAGGCGAAGCGTCTCCTCAAAGACGACCCAGGGGGCGCCCTGGCGACCGTGGGTCAGGCCCGGGACCTCCTTCGTGCCGCCGCCAAGGACCTGCCCCCCGAGGCCCGGCCCACCCTCCAGTTGGACATTCCCAAGAAGGGGCTCGAAGAGGGCCGGTGGAGTCGTTTTGAGTTCTACGTGAAGAACAGCGGCCAGACCCCCGCGAGCGACGTGAGTGCCCGCCTGCGCGGGGACGTCGAGGTCAAGGGTCTCGAGCCCTTAAAGCGTCTCGCGCCCCAGGAGAACCACCTCGTCAGCGCGGACGTCAGGGCGCGGGCCCACGGGCATCTCCCGCTGGAGGTCGACCTGACCTACCGGGGGGTCCTCGACGGCGAGGTGGTCCACGTTACAGAGGCGGCCTCCGTGGATGCCTCCCCCGCAGGCACCTACATCGTCGAGGACGCTTTCCTCGTGCACGCCGACGGCCGGCTCATCAGCCATCAGACGCGCAAGATCCAGGACGAGATCGACGAGGACGTCTTCAGCGGCATGCTCACCGTGGTCCAGGACTTCGTGAAGGACTCCTTCCGTACCCGGACGAAGGTGGGCCTCCGACGTCTCGAATTCGGGGAGAGTCGCATCGTCATCGAGCGAGGCCCCGACGTATACCTCACCGCCGTCCTCCTGGGCGAGGAACCGGACCTCCTTTCCCTCTACATGGTCGAGCTCATCAACGAGATCGAACGCAAGTTTGGGGAGAAACTCGACAAGTGGAGCGGCCTGTTGAGCGAGCTGGAGGGGGTCGAGGAGATCTGCCGCAAGCTGTGCTACTTCACCAAGGATGGCTGGATCATGGACCCGAAGGGGACGGAAACCGCCATTGGGGAGGCGATGAACCTCATCCGGGGGGGCACGGCACTCGGCCTGGACCTTTCGGAAGCGGAGGGTCTGTTGGAGAAGGCCCGGGGGGTCCTTGAGAACGACGTCCAGGACGCATGGAGTCTCATCCAGGATGCCGTGGAGATGGCCCTGGCGACGCAGCAGGAACTCCAGAAGAAGCTGGAGGCAGGAGTGAACTCCCTGAGCGAGGACCTGGAAGGACTCTCCCTCCTGGGTCACGGCGTAGAGGGGAGCGAAACGGACCTGCAAACGGCGCGGGCGGCCCTGGAAGTCGGCGATTACGAGGGGGCGGCCCGCGTCGTCTCGAACTTGGACGACACGGTACAGGCCCTAAAGGAAGAAGTCCTGGCCGCGGAAGTCGAAACCACGGTGGGACGACTTTCTCGTACCGTAGAGGTCCTCGAGCAGGAGGGCGCCGACGTTAGCGGCCTGAAGGAGGAGCTTGGAGCCGCCCAAGACGCTTGGGACAAGGGCAAGCTAGGCCACGTCGCCAAGCGTCTGGAGTCCGCCCACGAGGAGGCCCGGGACCTAAAACGGACCTACCTCCTGAGACGCCACCGCGAGGAGCTCGAAGACCTCTCGGAGATGTACGAGCGGGCGTCGGAACAGGGGCTGGTGACGGATGGGGCGAAGGCCATCGTCCAGCTAGCAACCGAGGCCGTCGAACGGGAAGATGTTGACGAGCTCGAGGTGCTGCTCCCCCAGGCCCGACAGGCCATCCAGGTGCCCCTGCAGACGGAGTTCGAAGGGAAGGAGCCCGAGGTGCATGTTGAGGGGACCTTTCCTCCCCTCCAGCTGGGGAGCTGGGGGAGGTACGAGATGGAACTCACGAACAAGGGGAGCTGGCCTGCCAAGGACGTCTCCATCCAGTTCGGGGGCGACATGGAGGTCAAGGGGCCCTCTCAGGTCAGCGGCCTAGGCCCGGGGGAGACGAAACGGGTCACGGTCGGGCTCCGCCCCTCCAAGGCCGGCGCGACGCTGGCGGATCTGCGGCTCACCTACCAACGCCTCTTGGACAACACCCCCTACGTGTCCCACTACATCCGGGACGTCAAGGTCTCCGCGAAGGGGACCTATGCCGTCGAGGACGCTCTCCTCTTCCTCCCTGATGGAACACTGCTGGTACACGAGAGCAGGAAGTTCCGGGAGGAACTCGACGAGGAGCTGTTCCTCACCATGATCCAGGGCGTGCAGGAGTTCCTCCGGGACGCCTTCGCGAGCAAGCAGCGCGTCGGCATCAAACGGATGGACTTCAGGGACAGCAAGGTTCTCCTCGAGCGGGGGGAATACTGCTACCTCGGCGCTGTTGTAGTCGGGAACGAGCCCGAACTCCTCCCGCTGTACCTCCTCCAGCTCCTTTACGAGGCGGAGGAACGCTACGGGCACGATCTGACCGACCTGCAGGACGACCCTGAGACGTTGGAAGGACTCCGGGAGATCGTGCGCAAGGCCCTCCTCATCTCCCAAGCGAAGGGCGCGGACCTGGGGGCGCTGGCCTCGAGCCCCATCACCCAGGACCTTCTCGAGGGTCTGGCCGCGAAGGAGCGCAAGGCCCGCGTCGAGGCCATGATGCCGGAGGTCGAGAAGGCCCTCTTGGAGAAGGGTCCCATAGCGGGTCTAGCCGCCGTCAGGACCGCTTTGGAGCCGAAGGACGTCGAGGAAAAACTCTCCCCCACGGAGCGGCCCCAAGGGGAGACAGGGGGAATCACCATCGAACTCGACGACGAGTCCCTCAGAGAGTTTATCGAAATCGTCAAAGAGGTCGACAAGGCCATTCGGAAGGCCCGCGGCAAGGCGGGCCTTGAGTACCACTGGCCGGTACCCCGCATCGCGATTCGTGCGAAGACGCCCAACGTAGCCGCCGCAGCGGAGAACTTCAAGGCGATGATTCTCAGCCATGCCAACGCCCGCGAGGTCGACATTCTAGAATCGGGGGAGATCTGGCATGGGGTGGACCTCAATATGACGATTAAGGAAGACATAGTCGAGAGGTCCTACAAGGCCTGGTCGCGGAAGATCCAACTCATCCTCATGTCGCAGGACCCATGGAAAATCAAGAGGGGCATCGACAAGGGCGGGTACGAAATGGGCATCGAGGGCCAGATTGTAAAGATCGACGGGGACATGGTCAGCTTCCAGGCTGTTGTCCCGCCCCACGTAATCGTCCAGGACTTTGGCGCGGGAATGGTCTTCATGGACACGCGGCTCACCGAAGCTGAGGAGGCGGAGGGCTTTGCCAACGAACTCATGAAGATCGTCCTCGACGCTCGGAAGGACTTGGAGCTAGAAGACTCGGATCCCATCGTCATCCAGCTCGTGGCGAACGAGCGCCTCCGCCACCTCCTGGGAAGGCAGAGGCAGTACCTCATGAAGGAGGCCAATGCCAAAGACTTCCTGTTTGTCTCGGAAGCAGGGGAGGAGGGTTACGTCGCGGACGTGGAGATCAGCGACGAGACCTTCACCATCGGCATCGTCCCCTCGGGCGAAAGCTCTTAGCGTCGGGACGGCTCCCTGACCCCGGCGATGGGCGTCGACCTCGGGGGTCTGCTGATCTACACCCCCCAGCGGCTGCAGGACTTTCGGGGCAAGGTCATCGCCATCGACGCCTACAACGCCCTCTACCAGTTCCTGGCCATCATCCGCCAGCCCGACGGAACGCCCCTGATGGACCGCCGAGGGCGGGTGACTTCCCACCTCAGCGGGCTGATCTACCGGACCTCCAACGTCCTCCAGCGCGGTATCCTCCCGATTTTCGTCTTCGACGGGACCCCGAACCCCCTGAAGCTGGGGGTGCTGCAGGCCCGTGCGGGGATCCGGGCCCGGGCGGAGGCCGAGTGGCAGGAAGCCCGGAAGGCAGGCGACCTTGAGAGGGCCCGACGGAAAGCCCAACAGGCCGTGCGCCTCACGGATCCGATGCTCGACAGCGCCCAGGAGCTCCTCGGACTCATGGGGGTCCCGATGGTCCAGGCCCCTTCCGATGGGGAGGCCCAGACGAGCCACATGGTCGCCAAGGGGGATGCGTGGGCGACGGGGTCGCAGGACCACGACGCCCTCCTCTTCGGGTCGACCCGGCTCGTCAAGAACCTGGCCCTCTCAGGTCGGCGGAAGCTCCCTCGGCGGAACGAGTATGTCACCGTCCGGATCGAACTCATCCGCCTCGCGGAAAACCTGGCGTCCCTCGGCGTCAGCCGGGAACAGCTCGTGGACATGGCCCTCCTCATCGGCACGGACTTCAACGACGGGATCAAGGGTATCGGGCCGAAGAAAGCCTTGAAGTTGATCCGGGAGCACGGCGACCTCGAGGCGACCCTGGCGGCAACGGGCCTGGACATCGAAGAGCGCGAAGAGGTGCGCCAGATCTTCCTGGATCCCGACGTCAGCGACGAGTACGACCTCTCGTGGGAGGACCCGGACGGTCCGGCCATCCTGGAGTTTCTCTGCCGGGGGTTCGACTTTTCCGAAGAACGGGTTCGGACGGCGATCCAAAAGCTCGAGGAGGGTGCTGCGTCACGGGGACAGAGCCGCCTGGATCGCTGGACCTAGAACCCGTCCGACAAAGCTAAGTAGGGAAATGAGGGCATTGGCCCGCGATGGTCGCCCCCGAGATTGTTCTCGTGACGGTCCTCCTCACCACGGCGCTTTCCGCCCTGGCTTACTACCGCGGCGTCCTGACCTGGGACGGTTCGGTGGCCGCCTTCGCCGTGGGTCTCCTCATCGGCGTCTTCGGCGACATCCTCTGGCTGTTCCTACTCCTGCTCTTCCTCCTCACGAGCTTCGTTGCCACACGATACAAGTTTGAGGTGAAGAAGGGGCTCGGGGCCCAGGAGGGCGTTCGTGGGGAGCGACGGTGGGGAAACGTCCTGGCCAACGGTCTCGTGCCGACGGCCATCGCCGTCCTAAGCGCGGCGGGTCTCATCCCCAAAGAGCTCGCCGGCCTCCTCTTCGTGTCCTCCATTGCCGTGGCGGCGTCCGACACCCTCGCCAGCGAGCTCGGCGTCCTCTCCCCCAGGACCTACCGCATCACGACCCTGGAGCGGGTGCCCCCCGGAACCAACGGCGGCGTCTCCTACCTCGGACAAGGGGCCGCGCTCCTGGCGGCGTTCTACACGGCGCTGATGGCCTGGATCTTCCTCACCCTCATTCCCCTCGGCTTGAACCAGGATCCGACCTTTCCGATCGCGCCCGCAGTCCTTGCGATTCCCATCTCGGTGGGGTTCCTGGGCTGCCAGGTCGACAGCGTTGCGGGAGCGACCCTAGAGGAGAGGGGGCTCGTTTCGAAGAAGACGGTCAACCTAATCGCCACGAGCTTCGGGGCGGTCCTGGCACTGGCGCTATACCTGTGGTTTTTCGTGCCGGCTTGAAGCGACTAGGTAGAGGCCTTGATCTCTTCCAGCATCTCCATGACCTGCTCGGAGAGACGTTGGGCGTCCTCAAGGGTCTTCCCCTCGGAGAACACGCGGATGACTGCCTCGGTCCCGGAGGGCCGTGCGAGGACCCAGCCGCCATCAAAGAAGATCTTCAGGCCATCCGTCCGATCCACGCGGTGCTCGGCAACGCGGCTGGCGAGGGCTTCCATGACGCGCTTCCTCGTGTCCGGGGGGCAGGGGAGACGCGCCTTGACGAGATGATAGGTGGGAATTCGCCCGAGACGGTCTGAGAGGTCTCCCTTCCCCACGGCCAGAATCTCCAGCATCATGGCCAGGCCCAGGGCCCCGTCGCGGGTGTATTGATGGGTGGGGAAGATGAGTCCTCCGTTCTCCTCCCCCCCGAAGGTGGCCTGGATCTCGTACATCTTCCGGGCAACCAGAGGGGCCCCTACGGGCGTATAGGTCACCTCGCCGCCGGCCGCCTGGACCACCTCCTCGACGCAACTCGAAGAGCTAACGGGTGTGACGACCGTGCCACTTCCTGCTTTGCCCACGACGTGTCCGGCGACGAGGGCGAGGGAGCGGTCGCCGTCGACGTACCCGCCCCTCTCGTCCACAAAGACGACCCGGTCCGCGTCCCCGTCGTGGGCCGCTCCCAGGTGCGCCCCCGTCTCCGTGACCAACGAGGTGAGCTCCTCCAGATGTTCGGAGCGTGGTTCGGGTGGGTGGCCCGGGAACGTGCCGTCGGGCTGGGCGTTGAGGGTCAGGACCTGGCAACCGAGGGCCTTGAGCAGGTAGGGCGAGGTGAAGGTGGAGGCCCCGTTGGCACAGTCCAACACGACCCGGAAGCCGTTCTCCCGAATGGCCAAGCGGTCCACTTGATCGAGAATGGCTTCGCAATACCGGCCGTTTGTCCCCTCCACGGGGAGGACCTGCCCCACCCCATCCCAGGAGGAGGTAGCGAACCCGCCCTCGAAGTAGATGCGTTCAATCTCTTCCTCGGTCTCGCGGGGCGTCTCCATGCCTTCCGCGTCGAGGACCTTAATCCCGTTGTACTCCGGGGGATTGTGCGAAGCGGTCACGATGACCCCCCCGACGAGGTCATGCTCTTTGACGTACAGCTGAACGGCGGGGGAGGGGGCCCCGCCGAGGTCAGAGACCCGGCAACCGGCTGCGGTGAGTCCCGCGAGAACGGCCGCCTTGAGCATGGGGCCCGAGGTCCGGGTGTCGTTCCCGACGGCCACGGACCCGCCCTTCCAGATCGTGCCCGCAGCCTGCGCCACACCTCGGGCCAAGGCCGGCGTCATCTCCGTTCCGACGACCCCGCGAATCCCGTTCGTCCCAAAAAGCCGCGTCACGCCTCCACCTGTTCGGCCACCCGTTGTGATCCCGCTTTCACCGTGACGCCATCCCCAACGATGCAGCCCCGCACCAGCGCGTCGCTTCCGATGGTCGCCCCCACCCCAATCAGGCTGTCCACCACGGCGGCTCCGGCCTCCACGACCACCTCGTCCAGGAGGACGGTCCGGACCAGATGGGCTTCCGAGATTCGACAGCCTTCGCCCAGCGAGACGTAGGGACCCACACTCCCACCGGCAATGACCGCCGAGGGGGGAATGGCGTTGGGAGGGACCACCTCTGCCTCGATGGCCTGCCCATTCCCCTCCCTGCTGGCTTGCTGATCCAAGAGAATCCGGGTCGCCCCCAGGTACTGTTCCAGGGTGCCCGCGTCCGACCAGTATCCCTCGAAGGACAGTCCGTAAAGCCCCCGCGAGAGGGCCACAGGAAAGGCCTCCCGCTCCAACGAGACCGGGCGGCCCTCTGGAATCAGGTCGAGGATGCCCTCCTCAAACACGTAGGCTCCCGCGTTGATCCATTGCGAGAAGACCTCGTCGGGAGACGGCTTCTCCAGAAACCTCTGAATCCGTCCGTCCTCATCCACGTCAACGATGCCGTAGGCCTCCGGATTCGTCACCTCCCATAACGCGATCGTCCCGATGCCTCCCTGCACCGCGTGATGTGCCACGAGTCGGGACAGGTCCAACGAG
This sequence comes from Thermoplasmata archaeon, assembly GCA_046759865.1. GTDB lineage: Archaea > Thermoplasmatota > Thermoplasmata > RBG-16-68-12 > JAJISG01 > JAJISK01. The sequence continues at coordinate 20,766 of JBHIDB010000002.1, read as the reverse complement.
CTGAGGACGTCCCCATTCAGGGCCACGAAGGTTCCATGGAGGGTCCCCCGCAGGTTGCGCAGGGCGCCGCCGGTTCCCAGGGGTTCCGACTCCTCCACAAGGATGACCTTCCGACTCTCCGTGCGGGCGGAGAAGAACGCCTCCAAGGACTCGATCATGTAGCTCGCGGCGATGATGACCTCGTCCACGGCTGGCGGTAGGGCGTCCAGTGCGTGGAGGATCATGGGGCGGTTCAGCAGCGGGACGAGGGCCTTGGGCCGGGTGTAGGTGACGGGGCGTAGGCGCGTCCCGAGTCCCCCTACCAGGATGACCGCCTGCATCACACGCGCCTCCCGCGGCAAGGAGAGCGCCCCGGGTCCATCATTGGGGGGCGATGGTAACCACGTTGTTCCCCCGGAGGACCACGGTTCCGACACGACGAACCTGCTCCCCCTGGGTCTCCTCCGTGTCTTCCAAGACCATGTTCATGTAATCGTCGTATCCGACGAGGGTGCCGACGAGGACCCGGTTGTCCTTCAAGATGAGAGAGATCCGTTTGTTGAGGGACCTCTCCAGGATCTGAAGGGGTTGGACCATGAAGACCGCCCCGCGAACTTCCCCTCTGGCCTTAAAGGTTTCTTACGCCTGGAGCGCCTCCCCCTAGCGTCGCTCCTCGCCGCCCCTATGCTCGGGCGGGAAGCTTTTTAGAAAATCCCCTCCATGGCCCCCCGGTCCCATGGAACAGACCAGGGTCGGCCAGGTGTTCAAGTTCTTCGCCCAGCCCGGCGTGGCGGCCATCGAGCTCACGGACGGCGCCCTTCGCGTCGGCGACACGATCCACATTCAGGGCGCCACCACGGACTTCTCCCAGGAAGTGGAGTCCATGCAGATCGAACGGCAGGATGTGGAGGGGGCGAACCAAGGCCAGTCGGTGGGCGTGAAGGTCAAGGAACGCGTGCGGCCCGGGGATTCGGTCTACCGAATGTCCTAATCGCCGCGAGGGCGGGAGGAACCTCGACCCGATCACAGGAGGCGCTATTCCTGCTCCGAGTCCTCGTCGCCCTTCTGGGCTCGCTCCATCGCCGACTCGGCTGCCTTCTTGTTTCCCAGCTTCTCGAAGGCTTGCGCCTTGACCCACCAGAGGCCCGGGTAGCTTGGATCGAGGAGCGTGAGGCGGTCCAACGTGTCCAGGGCCTCCTTGACCTTCCCGTCCAAGAGCAGGTAGGCTCCGAGGGTGAAGAGGGCGTCCACATCGTTCTCGTCCAGGTCGAGAATCGCGAGGGCTCGTGTGACCTTCGCTTCCAGCGCCTCGCCTTGATCGAGGACCGAATGACCGCAGTTCGGACAGTTCCCAGCCTCGAGTTCGAGGGTCGCCGAACAGTGGGGACACTTCTCAGGTCCCGTTCTTCCCGCCGCGCGCTCCTTGGACTCTTTGCTCTTAGGCGGCGTCGGGGTCGGCGCGGGGGCCGTGGCCGCTACTCCCGCCGTGCCTGCGGCCGTGAGGAGCGCCTCCACGCCCGCACTCTGATCGTCCTGCATGGCCCGCATCATGGCCGCCTCCGCTGCCTGAGGGTTCCCAAGCGCCTGGAAGACGCGGGCCTTGACCCACCAGATCCCCGGGAAGTGGGGGTCGAGCATAGTGAGCTTGTTGAGGATTTCGATCGCCTCCTGAGCCTCACCGGCGGCCGCGAGGTGGGCGCCTAGTGTGAAGAGGGCGTCCCGGTCCCGCTCGTTCTCCGCCAGGGCCCCCTTGGCGCGCTCGACCCGCTCATCCAAGTCTGCGCCTTCAGTGAGTCCGCGACCGCATCCGTAACAATATACGGCGGTTCCCGCGAGCTGGGTGCCGCAGTGGGGGCAGAGAGTCTCCGAAAGCGTCGCCGCGCCGACGGCCCCCTCGAGGTCGGCCGCGGGGGCCTCCGAGGCGTCCTTTGCCACGGCCCGAATGCCGCCGGCCCTTCCAGAGAGGCCACCACGCGCCTTCTTAGTGGCCTTCGCCGCGGTCACACCCGCCCCCCCGGGCCTGCGCCGGGCGGCCAGCTGTCTCCGCGTGAGCAGGTAGCCCATCACCGCCGCGATGGCAAGCAGGACGAGCCAAAGCCAGAGCTGCGAAAGGAGGTCGCCCACACCGGCGGCGGGGGCCGTCTGGAAGGTCAGGGTCTCCCCGAGTGCGGTCCCATTGCCGGCGGCCTTGGCCCGGTAGTAGTAGGTCGTCCCGGGTGTGAGATCTTCGATGGTCGCTTCGAACGTCCCAGGCGCGCTCATGGTCCGTGAGGTGGTCTCCTGGCCGAGGGCCGGAGAGGTGCCCCACTCGAAGCTCACCTGGACGCTTGGTTCCCCTCCCAAGCCACCGAGGCTCCCCTCAAGGGTGGCCGACTCCTGAGAGACACCTGTCGCGACCAGAGTAACGACGGACGGGGCGTTCTCAAGGCTCCAATCGACGCCGACGTCCAGGGCAGTGGCCGGGACGGCGAAGAGAATGACCAGGCCCACGAGCGCGGGTGCCCCAAGCCATCCCCTTCGCCATCCCATGACATCACACCACTACAATCAGGCCCTGGAACAGCACGATGTCGAAGCCGCTGGGCTGGTAGAAGTTGCCGTACTCGTAGAAGTAGAGCTCGCCGATCTCCTGTGTGGGGATTTCGGCCTTCACCAGGAAGAACCAAGTGCCTCGCGGGAGGGCGCCTAGGTCGACGTCCACCGTGATCGCGCGAACCCAGCCCGAATGGAAGTTCGGGTAGTTGGGCTCCAGGATCACCATCCGTTGGTCCGCTTCCAGCGGGAACAGCAGGTCCGCCTCGAACGATTGGTAGACTGGGTCGTTGGCGAAGGTGAACCGGGGGTTCATTCCGGCCGCGATGACGGTGTCCTGGGTGACCGGGTTGCCCCCCTCATCCAGCAGCGGGTCGTCGAAAGTGGCCTTCAGGGCCGTCGGGGGGAGGTAGAGGTCCAGGACCATGCCCTGCCAGTGGGTCAGCCCCCACCCGTCCTTCAGGAAGAAGGTGAAGGTCCACGTGTCTGACGTCGGGCGTGTCACGACCTGGGTGATGCTCGGGTAGGCACCGAACCCAATCGGGGTCACGATGCCCGATCGATCCGTCATGTAGACCTCGTCGAAGTGGGTCTGGGACCAACCGGGGTAGAACTCGGGGTTGCGCCAGTAGGGCTCCGTGATGCGACCCATGGTGATGAACCCCTGGGCGTTCCGGAACACGCGGTCCGAGACGTCCACCATGTCGACGGGCACCTGGGGCAGCGGGCTAAAGATCGAGCCCAGATCCGGGCAGGCCGCTCCGTACGTCGGCCGATAGTCGTCGGTGCAGGCGTTGTAGGAGGGGGTGTACTGGAGGGGACCCTGGATCAGGGTCTCTCCGTAGTTGAACTCTCCTTCGCCTGGCGCCGGACCTTGCACTGCCAGGGGCAGAGTCAGCGCCAGGTAGGTGGAGACCACGACAGCGGCCGTGATGGCTATCGCTAGCCATCCGCGGAACCCGCGAAGCTGCCGCTTGAGGGCGAGCCACTTCGCCTTGGGTTTCGCCTTCTCCCTGGACTCGGCCTGCTTAGGCCGCGGTCGACGTGAGCCTGTACGTCCGCGAGTACGTGCCGGCAAGGACACCACTCCCCGTGGTCCACGCCCATCGGTCGGCGTTGGAGCCAGGCGTCAGGGCGTTGATGATCACTTGGGTGTTGGTCGTCTCGTTGGTGTCGGTCCACCAGTAGCAGGTGCCGCTAGGCGCCCCACCGCTGGAAGCGGTGCAAGTCCGGAACTCGGTGACGCCTGCCGGGAAGGCGGTAGTGAACACCGCCGAGACGTTGATGTTCACGTTCCCGTCGTTGGTCACACGGTAGCCCCACTGGGCGTCCGTCTGGTCCGTGGCCGCCAGGTTCGTGAACGTCCCGCTGGCCGGGTCGAAGTCGATGCCGGTGTGGGTGGCCGGGAACGAGACACTGAACGAGGTGTCCTGCGCGACGTTCCAAGTCGTCGTCACGTCTTGGGTGGCGGCGAGGGCGTTCCCCGAAAGGCCGGGGAGGATGGCCGCGGTGAGCAGGGCCAGGCCGATGATCCACGCTTTGTCTTTCATTTCCTATTACCTCCGTTTCGTTTTCTACACACTCTCCACGCGCACGTTGGCCACGGCTTGGCCGCCGAGCGCGTCGTCAAAGTCAGCCCACAGCCAGATGTCGCAGGTTCCGCTCGGGCCCACTCCGGAGCACACCGTCACGCTAGACGGGTCCAGAGGGACCTCCTTCGAGACATCGCTGGGCCATGGGGCGCTGTCCGTCGTGTTGAACTTCATCGAGCGGCCCGTGCCGGGGTCGCTCAGGAGTCGAATCGTGATGTTGCAGGTCCCGGTGCCATCGTTGGTGACGCTGAGGGCCGGAGTTGCCCCGCCCTGGAACGAGGCGGAGACGTTGACCTGCGTGGTGAAGGGCAGGCCATCGGGCTCCACCGTCTCGTTGAACCACAGCTCACCCGCCGGATCGCTCGTGACAAGGGTGAGGGCCTCGCAGCCTGTCACCTCGTCAGCCTCATGAAATCTCACGAGGAAGGTCGTCTGCGTCGTGTACGCCAGGGGGATTTTGCTGTCCGCGCCCCAGTCCTTGACCCCCGCGGACAGGTAGTCGATCCCCTCCGAACCGTCGCTGATCGTTCTCTCGCTCCCGAAGGAGACGGCGTCGACGGGAGAAGTTCGGAAGAAGATGCTGCCCGCCACGCCGTTCTTGACGTAGAACACGAAGACCTTGTCCGGCGAGGAGGTCTCGTCCACCGCCACGGAAACGGAGTCGGGGGTCGCCGCCAGCACCGTGGTGGGGGCGCTGAGGCCGGAGGCCTCGTCATAGGTTCTGTGTTCCACGAGGGTGCCGTTCCGCAGAGCAACGTGGGTTTTCGGGCTCACTTGGGTGTCGGTGGCGGCGGAGATCTTGCCTCGGGTCAGGCTCATCCCCGTCACCTCGCTCTTCGTTCCGAACGTGGGTGCGGTACCGTCACTGGTGACTTTCACGGCATTGAGAATGCCGGTCCCCTCCTGGTAAACGGCGTTGATCTCGTTCGTCGTCCCCGTGGGATTCGCGGTCACCATCAGACGATCGGACTCGGCAAGGGCGGCGTGGGCGCCGGATACTAAATCCCCAGCGGGGATCGTGTCAAAGGCGAAGACCCGCATCGCTTCCGAGGTCGGAACCCGCTCGTCCGACCACGCCATGAACAGGCGGCCGTTGGAGGCGAGGGTGAGGGAGACGCCGTAGGCCTGCTGCGAATACCCGCCGAAAGACTGTTCCGTCGCCCAGGTGATGGTGGTGTTCGTGTCGGAGATCGTCCCGTGCCGGTATGCCATCCGGTCGTTCGTGTCCTTCTCGTAGGCGAGGTAGACGTGGAGCTGGCTCCCGTCGTCGTAGATGGCCGTGGCCCAGGAGGAGGCGTCCCCAGTGGTCATCTCCAGGGCGTTGGCTGATGCGGCGTTGCCGGCCGTCCAGGCGCTTCCGTCCGCCGAGTATGCGTACCGGACGAAGGTGTCCGTGTCGTCCAAGTAGAAGACGTAGTAGTTGGTCAGCCCCCGGGGGTTCTTGAAGACCTTCCGGCTCTGCTCCGTGGCGGTCGGTGTGGATGCATTGAGGTCCACCACGGTAGAGGCCGCTAGGGACTGCGCGGGGAGGTAGATGAGAAGTACCGGGAGCAGGAGGGCTGCCGCGAAGAGGAGAACGTGCCGCCTCTTCATCAGGCCATCCTCCTCGGCCTGTACCTCGAGGACGACCTTGGGTCTCGCACGGAGACCAAGGGATATCCAAGACTGTCCAACCGAGCCGAATGCTGAAGATGAAGGCTCGGGCCTCGTCTAGCCATGACGGTTTCTGAGATGCGGCTCGACGAACGGTCCTTAAAGGAATTTGCCCACGGTTCTCATGGCGGAAAACCAGGTGTGTCAAGAGAACTCAGCAGGACAAGACGGCCCTGAGGGAACCAGTAAGAGAGAAGTCAGTGGCGCGTCGCGTAATCCTTCTCCCCGGCGGGGATGTCCACGATGAGCCAATTCTCCCGCGGCGGCAGCGGACAGATGTAGGAGGGGCTGTAGGTGCAGTACGGGTTGTACGCCTCGTTGAAGTCCAAGACGTAGCTTCCCGAGGGGCTGACCTGGAGGTCGATGTAGCGGCCCGCCCCGTAGGTCGTCTTCCCCGAGGTCCCGTCCCGGAAGGGAATGAAGAGGGAGGGGGGACCGTGGATGTGCTCGTCGTCCCGCCGATAGGCGTAGATCTTCTGCGGAAGCCTTTCGACCTCGAACTCGAAGAAACCCACTTTGCGATAGAGGCTCTCCTGCCCCTCCACGCTGGTGGCCATGACCACCTCGTCGGGGTCTACGGTCTCTTCCAGCTCTACCTCAAAAGCGAACTGGGCACTGTAGGGGAAGTACCGCAGGCCGCGGAAGCTCCGCTGCTCAGTCTCCGGGATGGGGGAATTGTGAGACCCCCGGAAGAGGCGGTCCTTCTCGACACGGGCCTGCTGCAGCGCCTCGCGCCGCTCGTTGACGTCCATCCATCTAGAATGTGGTTGTCGGCGACTTAAAGCCTTACCCTGAGGCGTCCAGCTCACTGACTCCCGGAAGGGTTATTCCCTGCCATTAAGTCCTCTTGTCCTTGAGCCGGAAGGCGGACGTCGTGGTCGTCGGGGGCGGCGTACATGGAACCAGCCTGGCCTATCATCTCCTCCGCGCGGAGGCCGGACGCGTCCTCGTACTGGAGAAGAGCGGGCTCGGGGCAGGGGCCACGGGTTGGTCCGCCTCCTTCATCCGCCACCACTACTCCAACGAAATATGTGTGCGGCTGGTCCAGGAGACGGTGAAGCTCTTGCGGGAGCTGGACGAGCTCTCCGAGAGTGGATCCCACATGACCCCCAACCCCCTCCTCGTCTTGGCGGGCGACGACCACGCGAAACCCCTGCGGGAGAACGTCGCGATGCATCGTAATCTAGGGGTGCGGGCGGAGGTCCTCCCGCGCCAGGAAGTGGCGAAACGATTCCCCTATCTCGACTTGACAGGAATCGCCGTGGCCGCGTTGGAGGAGGACGCGGGATACGGCGACGCCATGCGGCTCGACGAATCGTACGCTGAGGAGATCTCGCGCCTGGGCGGCGAGATTCTTACGGGCGTGGAGGTGACCTCCGTTCGGGTAGGGGGAGGGCGAGTGAAGGGGGTGGACACCTCTGCGGGATCCGTAGAGGCCGACAACGTCGTCCTCGCGGCAGGCGCCTGGTCCGCCCGCCTTGCCGAAACCGCGAACGCGGTGATTCCGGTGACCTCGGCTCTCCTCTCGGTGGGCCTTCTGGATCCCCCTGAATCCATCCGCAACACGCCGATGGCCTTTGACATGACGACGGCGACCTACTGGAGGCCGTACGAGGACGGGAGACTCCTCGTGGGCACGGACGAGGAGACGGGGGATTGGGATCCCGATGCACTGCCGGGGGCGGTTGGCTTTGACTTTCTCGTGCATGCGTCCGAGCGGCTCGCACGGCGCTGGCCCTCGATGGCGGACGCCCACTTCGTGAACGGCTGGGCCGGCGTTGATGCGGCGACGCCTGACCTCCATCCCATCATCGGGGCGGATCCTCGGGTGGAGGGCCTCTACCACGACACGGGCTTCAGCGGCCACGGATACAAGTTCAGCCCGGCCGTGGGTCGCGGCCTGGCAGAACTGATTTTGGAGGGGAGATATCGGTCCTTGGACCTGACCCCGTTTCGCCCCGAGCGGTTCGACGAGGGCGATGTTTTCAGGAGCCGCTACGCGCTCAGCGTGGTCCAATAACCGGCAAGACAACCCTTTTTGCACAGCCTCGCCTTGGTCGTAGCCGTGGGCCTCTACCGGTTCCTCCGACCTCTCCTCTACCGCCTCCCGGCGGACCTGACCCACGAGGCTTCCATGTGGGCCTTCCGCCGGAGGGGCTGGGGGCTGGGCTTGGCGAAGGGAAGAGCGGACCCCGCACTGCGAACGCAGGTAGCGGGCGTCGAACTCACGAACCCCTTCGGACTGGCCGCCGGATACGACAAGAACGGGGAAATCACGAAAGCGATGGGCCATCTCGGCTTCGGGTTCCTGGTCGTCGGGTCGGTTCGGCCCCACGCCCATCTAGGAAATCCACGTCCCTGGTTCTTTCGCCATACCCAAGACGACGGCCTGGTCAACGCGATGGGACTCCCGTCGAAGGGGGTGCGACACGTTCGAGAGCACCTCTCGCTTCGCTCAGAGGAGGTCCCCATCTTCGTCAGCATTGCGGGCGATTCGGCGAGGGACTTCGCCGCCGTCCGGGAAAGCCTCGAAGGACTCGCCGCGGGATGGGAGATCAACATCAGCTGCCCCAATACCAGGACGGGACGGGCCTTCGAGGAGGACCCGCGGGCATTGACCGAACTCCTCGAACACTTTCGTTCCTTTCCTGAGCGTCCCTTCCTAAAGTTCTCCCCCTACAACACGGAGGCCGAACGGGCGCGGACGTTGGAGTTGGCGAACCAGGCCCTTCGCATGGGGTTCGCGAACTTCGTCCTTACGAACACGCTCGCGGTCAAGGAGAATCGGGTGGGAGGGGCCCGAGGCGGTCTGAGCGGCCGCCCGCTCTTCCCCCTCGCTCTCCGAGCCGTTCAAGACTTCCGGCGGGAGTTTGGAGAACGAATCCAAGTCATCGGCGTGGGGGGGGTGACGACGGGGGAGGATGCGTTTCGCATGCTGGCGGCGGGGGCGCAGGCGATCGAGGTGCTCACGGCCCTCATCCTTCGCGGTCCCGGGGTCGCGCGACGACTCTCCCGCGAACTCACCGAGGCCCTCCGAGCCAACGGATTTGCGACCGTGGAGGAGGCCATCGGGTCAGCGGAGTGAGGGAATCCGCTCCCGTCCGGCAACCACGTAGGCTACCTAGAGGTTCTGAATGACATCCATCTCGTTGCCATCGGGGTCGCGGAAGGTGGCCTCGAGGACTCTGAACCCGTCATAGTCCTTCTCCTCCGGACCCTCCACGAAACTTCCGCCCCACGACTCAAGGGCGGCCTCCAACCTCTCCATGTCCTTCGTGACGAAGTGGAGGGCTATGGGTGCCTCCTGGGTTCGAGCCTTGGGCCCCTCCCCGTCGGAGGTCCCATGTAGCGCGAGGGTGATGCCCCCTGCGTCGAGCTCGGCCCACTCTCCGATCTGCTTCTTGAGGGACATCCCGAGAGCCTTCCGATAGAATCCGAGACAATCGCTGAAACGGGACACCCACAGAATGATGGGATCGATCCTCCGGATGAGGATCCGTTCCTTGTCGGCCAGGACGTTCTGGACGCCCTTCATGGGCGCTGCAACGAGGGACCTCCCATAAAACCCCTAGGGAGGGGAGACGGTCGTCCACACGGTTCCTCCCATCCACCCTGATAACGATGGGGAGAGTTTTTCCCGTCCCTGGCGGACCGCGGACGGCGTGGGCCTCCGAGCACGGACGGCATGGCCCTAATCCTCATTCTCTCGCTCGGGCGCAGGCGGTCCCACCAAAGGTTCTGAATAGCGTCCTCACCTCGGCGCTCCATTGGACCCTTCGGAAGGCTCATCGGTGTCGCATTCCCGGAGGACTCGGGACCGAGGGATTCGAAAGCTTCCGCGGATTCTCGAGAGCCCTTCGGCATTGATGCTCCTCTCCCTAGCGGCCGGCCTCCTCGTGGGAGGCACCTTCCCGGGCATGGATCTGGCGGCCATGGCGGCCCTCGCGGCCCTCATGACCTTCTCCCTGGCCGAGGTCCCCTTGCGGGGTTTCGGGGAGAACCTGCGTTACGTTCCCTTCGCCTTCGCCCTCAGCTTCGGCCTCCTGCCGGCCCTTCTCTTCGGGGCGGCCCTCCTCACCTCCCCCCTCCTCTGGGAGGGTTGGGCCATCCTCATCGCGGTCCCGCCGGCCGTCTCCATCATCCCGTTCACGGCCATCCTTCGCGGAAGTGTCCCAGCCTCCGTCGCGTCCAACGCCCTGATCTACCTCGTCTCCCTCGCCGTCACGCCCCTCCTGGCCCTCCTGCTCCTCGGCGTGGCCGTGAGCCCGGCCCAACTCGTCCTCACGGTCCTCGTTCTCATCCTTCTCCCTCTCGTCCTCTCCCGGTTGGTGCGTGGGGCTGCCCCTTCGGGGACGTCGGTCCGTGTGCTTCGGAACCTCTCCTTCGCCCCTTTGACCTTTTTGATTGGGGCGGCAAACCGCCAGGTCCTCCTGGAGAGTCCGGCCCTCGCCCTCGAGGCCCTGATCGCCTCTGCCCTCATCGTGGCGCTGGGGGCAGGAGTCGTATGGGTTCTCTTCCAACGGCTGAAGACGGACCTACGAATCTCCCTGGTCCTCTTCTCGAGCTACAAGAACGCGGGGCTCGCGGCGACCATCGCCCTTGCCCTCCTCGCGCCGACGGCGGTGGTGGCCCCCACCATGATGATTGTATTCCAGATTTTCTGGATCCCCGTTTTGGGGCGACTACTAGCGACCCACGCTAGGACCCCAGCGCCAGGACCGCGAGGACCGGAAGGTGGTCTGAAGCCCGGACCTCCGTAGCGGTGCGCAGGCGCACCGCGCCCAACACCGTCAGTTCCGCGGAAACGAAGACGTAGTCGATCCGCTGCCGCGGGTCCCGAGCGGAGAAGGTGAATCCGAGGGGGTCGTCGCGGGCGGAACCTGCCTCGGTCCAGACGTCCCGGTAAGCCCCCGTCATGGATGCATAGACACCATCCACGACCTCTTGCATGGGGCACATCCCGCTCGGACAGGCGTTGAAGTCCCCCGCCACGACGACGGGGCCTGGGAGGACCGCCGCGCGGGCGAGGACCTCTGTAACCTGGATATCCCGGTCCGCGGCCTCCAGCCCCATGTGGAGAACGAGGATCCAAACCGGGACGCCCACGACGTCAATTCGTGCCTGCAAGAGGGGCCGCTTCGCCTCCGAGCTGGTGAGGAAGAGGTGGTCCGCTTCGAGAATGGGGTAGCGAGAGAGGAGGGCCACACCGAAGCTCTGCTCGCGGGTCGGGGGCCCGTAGGCGGTGTGGTACCCGAGGGCGGCCCCGAGGTACCACACGAGGTCCAGGTGCCCGCTCGTGAACCGGGCCGTGTCGCTTTCCTGGAGGGCGATGACATCCGCAAGGCTATCCCGAATGACCTGCACGTACAGGTCCGGGTCGATGCCGCCGTCGTTGCTGAACCCCTGATGGACGTTGTAGGTCAGGACGGCGAACGGGGCGGGGATCACGGGCATGCCAGGGGCACGGGCGGGGAATGCGAAGGGGACGACAGATGTCGCCAGGATGAGGACCAGGAAGAGGGAGAGGGCGCTGCGAGGAAGCGGGGGGACCCGCAAGTGTCGGAACCCCTGGGAGAGAAGCGCCCCGGCAAGAAGGAGCCAGAGAAGGGCCGCAGGCAGGAGGACGACTTCGGCACCCTGCCAGAGGAAGGAGAGGGGCACGAAGGCGTACACAAGGGTGAAGGCGAGGACGAGCAAGAGGAGGACCAAGACCAAGCCAGTGTAAAGGAGGGCGCCGGCCGTCGCCCGGACGCCCCAGGGCGCGAGAACGGACAGGAGGAGAAAGAGGTCCAGAACCAGGACCGCTTGCAGGATGACCAGAAGGCCCGGCAGGACGGGGGAGTGGACGAACGCGTGGTCGATGAGGGCGACTAGGGCGAGGGCGTGGAGGGCGAGGAGAGCCCCAGGGTGGCGCACCGGATGGAGGGGCGGGATCGTGGAGGCGACCATCGCGAGGAGGCCGACGATCGTGCCGAGGGCGACGGGGGCGAGGGGGAGTGCATTCCATCGGGCGACGGCGAAGGGACTCCCAAGGACTCCGTATTCCAAGAAGAGCCAGGCGCCCAGGGCCGACCCCACGAGGAGGCGTCGGGACCGGGAGCTCGTGGGGACGGGCCCCGCCTCGGGTGCGGGAGGGGCTCGAACCGCGATCAGATAGACGCTAACGGCCCCCCAGACCAGCGAGTAGCTCAACCCGGAGAAGCCCGCGCCCGGATCGCGGGACGCCCCTAGCAGGGCCAACGAGGCGTCCATGGCAAACGCCAGGACGAACCCGAGGGCCACCGGAGCCCACCGTTCCTGCGCCGGCGAGGAGGGGGCGGCAAGGAGCAGGGGGAGGAGAATCAGGAACGCGGCGACCCCCAGAGCGGAAAGGGGGAGCAAGAGCGTGGATTCGCCCGTCGCGAACATGCCCAGGCGCGCACCGAAGAGGACCACCACGAGGGCGCGAAGGGCGGTTCGTGTCCAGACGCGACGGGGCGTGATGAGATAGACGACAGGTGCGAAGAGAACGAGTAGGAAGAGCAAGGAGGCGTTCAGCGATAGGCTGATGAGATTCTGAAAGTACACGCTGGCGAAGAAGACGCGCAGGGCCGGGAGGAACAGGAGAGAGGTCGTCAGCGTCAGCAAGAAGACCTGGGCGCCGGACCAAGCTCTCATCACGGGGCGGGAAGGTTCGGAAGGCAAAGGCCTTTCGTGAGCCAGAAGGAATCGGCGCTTACCTTGATGTAGCGCAGGGTGCTTCCGGACCCAATGGCAGGGAAGGTCCTGAAAGACGTCCCGGCTCTCAGCTTCGCCAGCGGACAGCGCTTCACCCCCGTGGGAGCGTTGAAGGCCGTGGCCGACTTCCTGGGGACGGATGCCAGCTATCCCTGGCTGATGGGGATCAGCGGGGGAGCCTTCCGGTCAGCCTGGTCGGACACGTGGAGCCTAGACATGACGTACGCCGCGCCCGAGGACCTCGTGGCCAACGGCGCGCGAGGGCTGGGCCTCCAGACGACGAGCCACGTGGACCTCCCCCTGGGGGAGGCGTGGGAGAAGCTGGTGGACCGATTGGACGCGTCCCTCCCAGTCCTCAGCTGCGGGCTCGCTGGGGCCCCGGAATTCTGCATCGTCTACGGTTACCGGACCGACCCGCAGAGACTGCTTGTACGGAGCTATTTCGCCAAGGACGAGGGGGAGATTCCCTTTCAGCCCTGGATCGGGTGGAATTACGCAGGGTATGGTCGGAATCCGCTGGTCCTCGCGAAGACCGGGACGGAGGAGAAACCCACCCTCGAGGGGACCTTGCGGCGGGCGCTCCGGTTCGCCCGAGGAGAAGGGCCTCTAGCTTCGCAGCTCGAAGCGAAGGGTCTCCGTACGGGACTAGCCTCCTACCAGGCGTGGATCGGGGCCTTGCAGGAGGCTGAGGAGGACCTTGAGAGCAAGGCCTTCAACATGGCCCTCAACCTAAACGCGCTCTTGGACGCCCGACGAACGGCTAGTGAGTTCACCCAGATCCTCGCCGCCATGAGAGAGGAGTGGCGCGCGAGTCTGGGGCGCGCGGCCGACCACTACCGGCACCAGGTCACGGCCCTGGGGGAGGCTCGCAAGATCCTGTATTTTTCGCGGGAGGCCCCCGAAGAGGCCGCGACCAAGGCCGCGGAAAGGCTCGCCGACCCCGCTCTGCGGTCGCGCTACGCCGACGTCCTGCGAGCCGCCCTCGAGGAGGAGAACCTCTCTTTGGAGTGGATGGAAAGAGCTACGGAGGCGTAGCCCTCCCTCGCGAAAATGACGAGAGAAGCATTATATATCGATATCGATATATCGGTACCGATAGGTGACCACTATGGGTCGGTATCGAGGTGTCCGGAGCGTCGTGTGCGTGTGCCCGCCGGGGTACGGCGGCTTCTCGTACGGACTGGGGTCCGGCGAGGAGTTCGTCGATGACTTGGAGGAGTACAAGGAACGTTTGGAACTGGAGATTCGCCACTTGGAGAAGCGAATCGCCAAGTTGAGGGAGGAGGCCTCCGCCGGGTAGATGCCCGACGAGCTCTACTGTTATTGCGGTCCCTTCCGCATTAGCCTTGTCCCCCGGGGGCTGCTGAAGCCCGTCATCCTCCACCTCCTCCGGGATCGGCCGATGCACGGGTTTGAAATCATGGAAGAGGTGACGGCGCGCACCGGAGGCATGTGGCGGCCGGGCCCGGGAGCCGTCTACCCCGCGCTCCTCTCCCTCGAAGAGAAGGGCTTCGTCACGGTGGGGGCGGAGGGCGAACGCGCGAAGAAGCCCTACACGATTACCGAAAAGGGCCGAGGGGCCGTCTCGGGTCTAGGGGAGGTGCTAGGAGATTGGGAGACCTCCAAGGACAGCCTCGAGAGCCTCCTCACGGTCCAGATCCGCCGCTGACGTTCAGAAGATCGCTGCGCCCACGATCTCGGGCCGCAATCCAGGGAAGTCCTTGAGGTATTCTTCACGCTCCCTCCGCAGGGTCTCGACCATCCTCCCGGCCTGGTCCTCGTCGTAAAAGCGCACCAGGTCGAACTTCCCCATGTCGACGCCGTCGACCTGCGCCGGGACCTGGAGGTCCCAATACGGGTGCCGCTGCCAGGTGATGGTGTCCCGGGCGATGCCGCGGATGATGGCCGCCATCTCCGGGATCTCCACCCGGAGGACCTCTTGGGTGACCACCCTCTTGCCCTCCTCCACGCGGGCGATCTCGCCCACCCCGCCGGTGTTTAGGAGGTAAGTCTGGACTCGCTCGCCGGCTCCTTGGAGAAACTCGAAGAAGCGGTTCCCCTCTTCTGCCTTGCTCCCGATGATGAATGGGTTTGTCCCCACCTGTCGCACGGACATGCCCGCCCGACGTGGGTCCCCTCCGGAGGACTCCACGGACTCGCCCAGCATGAAGAAAGCGGCCGCCTGCTCCTTGGTCAGCTTGGCGGCCATGGGCATGACGGTGTTCTGCCGAGTGATGAAGGCGACCAGGGCGCCGTCCAGCTCCGCGGCGGGCGGGACGTCGATGGGGCCCATGGACTCGCCGAAGGCCGTCCTCTGCATGATCCCCCGCCCGTTCCCCGTGAGCGTGAGGTCGCCGAGGTCCACCACGGCTGCGTGATCCACCAGGACGTTCTCCAGGACCGCGTCGCCCTGGGTGATCGCGTGGTAGATGAGCGGCTGGGTGTCCGGGGTGAGTCCCTCCGTCTTCAGGAAGAAGCCCCTCTCCGTTCCTAGGGCCGACCAGTCGTCCCGCAGGAAGACCACGTCGTCCTGTGCGATCGCAATCCCTTCTCCGTCCCCCGATAACCCGTGGGTATGCGCGGTGTGGGTCGTCTTCCCCGTTGCCGTCAGACCGAGGAAGAACATGCTGGAACGCCGGAGGCCGCCGTCCGGCCCTCGGGCCCTGAGAATCTTGGACCCCGCGTGGAGACCAAGCATGCCCTGCTGCTTCGCGTGCCACATCCCGAGCCGGAGGAATCCCTTCTTGATCTCGCCGTAGTAGTCGGAGCCGAGGACGTACGTGACCGCGATCTCGGGGAACACGAGGATCTGACGGTCCTTCTCCTGCCACTCGGGGAGGTCCACCAGAGTCGCGCCCGGGCCGACCTCCCCCCCGTCCGGCTCGAACAGGGCGAGGTTGAAGAAGTGGGCGAGACGCACGACCTCGGGGCGGTAGGTCGAGAGATAGAGGGTACATCGGGGCGAAAAGTCGCCGTTCTGCCCCATCCGCCGGACCGTCTGCACGATGGGGGCCCGTCTGACGTAGGCGTCTACCTTGGCGACAGTTTCCCCCAGCCCGTCGAGAATCTCCGCCTGCTGGGGGTTCAGGGCCTCCTGCAGCACCTCCGGGCCGCCGATATATACCGTCAGGCCGGCGCTCCGACTGCGGACGACGGAGCTGTAATTGTAACTGCCCAGGTTCGTCTTCGTCCCGATGCGCCGGGCCCGCTTCCGGAGCTCCTCTCCGCTCGGCGAGGTGACGTTCGGCCGGTCGGGGAGGGCCTCGACGGTCGCGGATACGGAGGCCAGCACGTCCTGAAAGCCGCCCATTGGCCGGCTCTATGCGGAGGTCTATTTAAGCCCTGTCCCCAGGCCAGAGGCCTGAATTCCCCACCATCAAGCTTATACTCGGGCCACCTTTGGAGCGCCCGTTGGCCCCCGACGAGGCGCACGAGGCCGAAGCAGACGAGGAGGTCCACGGGAGTCCCTGGCCCATCATCGTAGCGCTGGGACTCGGGCTGATTTTCGCTTCCCTGGGCGTCTACGGGACCGCCCTCCTGAACCCCCTCTTCCTCCTGGGCATCGCCGTGTTCGCCGGGGCCGTGGGGGGCTGGGTGTGGGACGACTTCCGGGGCCGCCGAGTCCCTTATGTTCCGGGGGAGATGAAGGGGGACGAAGGAACCCTTCAGGCCTTTCCCACGCGCAAGGCCGCCATGTGGGTCTTTCTGGCCTCGGAGATCATGTTCTTCAGTGGCATCATCGGGGGCTCCTGGGCGGTTCGGGCGTCCTTCGCCCCCGACATGTGGCCGCCTCCCGGACTCATCCTCAACGTCCCCCTGACGGCCCTGAACACCTTCCTTCTCATCACGAGTAGCCTGGCCATGGCGGAGGCCCTGCACGCCATCCAGCAGGGGAACCAGAGAGCCTTCGTCCAGCGCCTCCTCATCACCCTCGCCCTAGGCATCACCTTTCTCTCCATCCAGGGGACGGAGTACATCGCCCTCATCTTTGAAGAGGGACTCACCCCCTTCAGCAGTCCCGACGGGTGGCCCGCGGCCTACGGGTCGACCTTCTACATCCAGACGGGGTTCCACGGGGCCCACGTGACGGGGGGCGTCATCGCCATGTCGTACGTCACCCTGAAGGCGCGGAAGGGGGGCTTCACGGCGAAGAACCACGGTACGGTGGAGCTGATGGGCCTCTACTGGCACTTCGTGGACGTGGTGTGGATCTTCTTGTTCACCATCGTGTACCTACTCTGAGGAGACGGAGCATGGCGACGGGAGTGGAACAGGCAGGGACGGCGGGGATCCGAGAACCGCTCAAGCGGCCGTACATCCCGGTCTTCATCGCCCTCGGAATCCTCACCCTCATCGAGGTGCAGATCCTGGGCCAGATCTTCCTCCTCATGGTCTTCGCCATCAGCAAGGCAGCCCTCGTGGTCCTCTACTACATGCACGTCCGCTACGAGCCGCGGGTCCTGGCCCTGGTCGCCCTGATCCCCCTCTTCCTGGCGATTGCGTTGCTCGTCACGCTCATCGGGGAGACGATCTAGCTCGCCCCGGCGCGTGTTCGTGTCCCAATCAGTGCGCAAGGTTGTGGGCGAGCAAGGCCACCAGGAAGCCCACAAGGAGCCAGGGAGCCGCCCGGAGACTCTCGATGTCCTCCGCCAGGGCGGCCCAGGACCCTCGAAGCAGCAGAAGGAAGAAGACGCCGGCCGCCACGAACGCGAGGAGGACGGAGATGGCAGCGGAGACTAGGTCCGGGGTCAGGGAGGCGAGGGCAGCCGTGGCAACCAACGGCAGGCTGACGAAGACCACGGCCGCGAAGATGCGGTTCCTGCGGATGCTAGCAAGGAGGAGTACCACCACGAGGAGCCCTCCTTCGAGAGCTCGGTGGACCGCCTGCAACCCGATCGTCGAGGCCTCGACCACCTGGGCTCCCGGGATTGTCTGTACGGCGATCCCGACTACGAAGCCGTCTAGGGTCGTGTGGAGGGCGAGGAGGAGTCCCACCAGGACCGCGACCCCGAGGGCGGGCGCACCTCGATCGGCCGCCCCTCGGAGGAGGAAGAGGGAGGCCGCGCCTCCGACCAGCAAGCCGACCGCCACGAGCGCGAAGGTCCCCGCCACTCCGAGGTCCCCGCGGAGGGCCGATTCCAGGAGGACCGCGTCCACCAGGTCGTGAATGATAAGGTATAGGAGGACGCCGACGAAGAAGGCGAGCCACGGTCCGGGCGTCCCCTGGATGCGAGGCGCGAAGAGGAGGAGGGCGAGGCCCAGAAGCCCCAGCAGAGCGATGACGAACCCCGTCTGTGCCTCAAGAACAACCACGGAGCCCGACTCACGGGGACGGGGCGGAAAAGCGTTTCTCTCCGCCTACGTGGCCTCGCTCTGCGGGGCTGGCCTCTGCAGCGGCCTCCATAGGCGTCGCGTCACCACCGCCAGCAGGACGGCGGCCCCTGGAATCAGGAGGAGCCCGAACAGCAGCAGGACCGGATTCATCGCGGCCATGGCTGGCTCGATGGTGCCGGGTCCGGATTCCGTCGGAGTCCCTCCCGCCAGTTCATCGAGACGGTAATCCTGCTCAAAGCCCCCGAAATAGGGGTCCGCACTCGCAGGTCCTGGCACGGGCGTGAGAGCCGCCAGGGTGACGACGGCCGCCCCGAGGAGGAGAACCACGGACAGACCGAGCAGGATCACAATCTTCGTGTTCTCGGTCGGGTTCAGGAGGTCGCGGCCCTTCCAGGAGAGACCATAGTAGACGAAGCCATGGTCGTCAAACCGCTTGACGAGGTCCCCCTCTACGAGCTTCTGGAGGTGGCGATGGACGCCGCCCTTGTCGATGTCCAGGGCCTCCGCGACCTGCGTCACGGTCCGCCGCATGGGTTCGAGGTTGCGCATGATCTCCAAGCGAGTATCGGACGCGAGGGCGAGAAGTGCTTTCTTGTCGAGGGTGACGCGCATGGGGCTTGTCTCTCTCATGCGGTAGCGCTGACCGACCATATATCTGGGACCCCTCAGCACCATCCGTGTCCCGAAGCCTCCCCGTAGACGAGGGAATTTACCTCCGTGAAGTCGACGAGGGAGTGGGCCTTCAAGACGGTGGGGGAGACGGTGTAGAGAAGGGCGCCGATGTACACCGAGCGCGTTATCCCGTATGGTCCGGCTCCGTAAGGGCAGGCCTCCTCATCCAGAGGAAGGTGAGTAACGCGAGCCCGCTCCTCGAATCCGCGCTCCGGATGCACCGAGAGGACGAGGGCCCCTTGCCAGTGGACGGTGCCTTGTTCCCACGGCGGCACATCGTCCCTTGGCTCGACTGCGTCGACGATCACGACGGGGAGGACTACGAGGCGATCCTCCGGGATGTACAGGAAGGCCTTGTGGTCGTAGAGCACGGGCGATGAGCTCCCTCGGTCCCCCACTACGTGCTTGGCCACCTCCTTCGGGGCGACGACATCGCTCACGTCGAAGAGGGAGAGCTTGAGGCCTTGGAACCACGCGAAGGTGCCGCTGGGGTCCTCGATGGTGTCCTTCCCGACACCCAGGATGTGGGTCTCGTCGATGGGATGCAGGTACTCCGAGAACCCGGGAATCTTCAGATACCCCAGGACCTCCGGGCGGACGGGATTCGAAAGATCAAGGACGAAGAAGGGATCGACTTTCTGGAACGTCACCAAGTAGCCGAACTCGCCGACAAAACGGGCGGAATAGATGCTCTCTCCGCGGGCGAGTCCCTCCAGCGCCCCAACTACGCGCAGGTCGCCGTCGAGAATGTACACGCTGTTTTCGGGGACGCCGCCCGACGTCGTCGTCGCAAGGCGCAGATAGCTCCCACTCTCGTCCATTGAGAATTGGTTCAGGAGCCAACCCTCCACGTTCCCCTCGGCGGCCGGGATGAGGTTCGTGCCTTCGACGGCAATGCGGTACAGGGAGGTGTAGCCAGCCGGCTCGACGACAATATCGGACCGGGGAAAGGATCCCACAAAGCCCCGCCACTTCGCGAAGGTGACGTAGAGGTTATCCAGGGACATGTAGATGGTGGACGCGAATCCCATGAGGACCGATAGGTAGCCGACGGCGTCGCTCGAGAGGTCGACAGCCACGACGTTGGTGAGTGAGCTGGCGCCAGGAGCCCCCGGGTCATAGTAGATCCGGCTTGCGGCATACGGATTACACCCTCCGTCCGCGCATATCGTCGGGTAGGCCGCTTCACCATCTTGGGCCCACACCGGTTGCTGAAGCACGAGGTAGACCACCGCCTCCTTCATGCGTGAAGCTTGGTAGGTCCCCGTGAGCTCTAGGACGCGGAGGCGAACGGGATCGCCTGGGTCGCCGACGGAGAAGAGGGAGACAATGGTCCTGCTATCGGGCATGGGCCAGAGGTATTCGGAACCTGGCAGGATGTGAGGACCGCCGAGATCACGGTGGAGTGAGGAGATGACCACCAGAATCTCTTCGTGGAGAAAGAGGCCGAGGATCTGAACCTCCCCTTCCCGATCGCCCACCAGCGCCGGTGCCTTGATGCGGGAGGCAACTCCTAACGAGGACGGCGGATGGGCCCGGATGAGGACGACCTCTTCCTCCGCCGCGACGTAGAGAAACTCGCCATCACTCTTCACGATGTCCGCCTCGTCCACGCCGGCAACCTGTATGTTGGTTCTCGAGAACTCCGCTTCCGCGTCCCCCGTCTCGGCGGCCGTGACGACGTCCGTGAAGGGTCCCCCTTGGGTCCAAGGGAAGCCGCCTGTCCCGCTCCCTTCGGCCTGAAGGCCCTCTAGATAGGCGTGAAACTCGGCCCGGGTTCGGAAGGTAGCGAGTCCCTTTTCCTCGCTCACGGTCCCGACGTAGGACACCACACCGCCGAAGACGAGCATGGCGACAAGCAAACTGGCCAAGGCCGCCCTCACAGCCATGACCTGTCGCAGGCCCTTCAACGGCTATGAAAGTCCGTTTCGTGTTGACCGA
This sequence comes from Thermoplasmata archaeon, assembly GCA_046759865.1. Classification (GTDB taxonomy): domain Archaea; phylum Thermoplasmatota; class Thermoplasmata; order RBG-16-68-12; family JAJISG01; genus JAJISK01. Next base: position 346 of record JBHIDB010000002.1, on the reverse strand, counting down.
GCTGTCAACGCGCACCGAGAACCCGTCCCCATCCTCCCGACCTCGTGCTAACTCCTGTCAGTCTGGAGCCTCTCGGGCCCCTTCTCCAGCCGAGGCGAATGGTTACTCGCCGTCGGATCGCCTCGGCCCGATTGGTTGCTCTCATCGTGGGAGTTGGGAGCTGGTACGGGTGCGCCGAACGCTTCGGGTCATTTCGTGCCTCCTCGTGACGGTAGACATCCAAGCCGCCGGACCCGGATTGTGGTGACATCCCTGGAAGGGGTGGTAACGGAGAATCGGATGTCGGGGGCGGGGTTTGAACCCGCGACCTCCGGATTTCCCAGGAGTGCGCCATCGGTCTCGAGAC
>JBHIDB010000001.1:0-52218 GCA_046759865.1 Thermoplasmata archaeon | reverse complement strand
TCGTGGCAAGCTCCATCGCCGGGGACATCGCCCTGGCCCACAACGGGGAGGTCGTAAACGCCCCCGAGCTGCGGCGAGAGCTGCAGCGGAAGGGCTGGGCCTTCATCACCAGCACAGACTCGGAGGTCATCGTGCGCCTCCTGGCCAACGAGATCATCCAGACCCGCGACGTGAACCAGGCCCTCCGGGACTTCACGAGCAAGCTCGTCGGGTCCTACTCCCTGGTCCTCCTCGTGGGCGAACGCCTGTTCGCCATCCGGGATCCTATGGCCGTCCGTCCCCTCTGCTACGGGCGGAAGGACGGCGAGCACATCGTGTCCAGCGAGAGCGTCGTCTTCGACACCCTGGGGGCCAAGTTTATCCGCGACTTGCGGCCGGGGGAGATCTTGGAGCTGACCACTGATGGTGTCCACACCACGCGGCTGCCTCATCCCACGAACACGGCCCACTGCATGTTCGAGTGGGTCTACTTTTCCCGGCCCGACAGCGTCGTCGACGGGAGGCTGGTGTACGACGTGCGGGTGAAGATTGGCCGGGAGCTGGAATCGGACCACCCGGTAGAAGCGGACATGGTCGTCCCGATCCCCGACTCCGGGCGCGCCCACGCCTTCGGCTACGCGGAGGCCGCGGGCCTCCCGCTTGTGGAGGGCCTCATCAAGAACCGTTACATCGAGCGCACCTTCATCCTGCCCAATCAGACGGACCGGGACGTGGGGGTCCACCTGAAACTCAACGCCGTGCGCTCCCTGCTCCAGGGGAAGCGGGTCATCCTGGTGGACGACAGCATCGTCCGCGGAACCACCATGAAGAAGATCGTTGGGCTTGTACGGGAGGCCGGGGCCCGCGAGGTCCACGTCCGCATCGGGTGCCCGCCCATCCGGGCGCCCTGTTACCTCGGCATCGATATGAAAAGCCGCCAGCAGTTCGCCGCGAACGGTCGGAAGGTGGAGGAGATTCGCGAACGACTCGGGGCCGACTCCCTTGGGTACCTCTCCATCCCTGGGCTCGTCCGCGCCATCGGGATGGCCGAAGCCGACATCTGCACGGGCTGCTTGACCGGGGAGTACCCGGTGCAGGTCCCCGGAGAGCAGATGCGGCTGCAGCGGAGGCTGGATCTGTTCCTTCCGTCCCAACGAACCTGATCTGGCCGGGCTTTGTCGCCATCGCTGCTAGCGTGCGGTAACCTTATTGGCTCCTCGACCGTGGGCAGCGGGATGGGGTCAATCGAGGAGGTCTTCGGCGACACCCTTTTCCTAGGCACCACGCGCGGGCTGAAGCGGGACGAGGATCGGCTCTGGAAGATCGCCGAACACCTGGAGGAAGGCGAACGGGTGCGGGCCTTCCTCTCGCTGAAGAGCAGCAACCTCCTCTTGACATCGAAACGGGTCCTGGAGCTGAAGCCGCACCTGGACGTGGGGGGGATGTGGAATGTCCTTCGCTTCGAGGGATACGAAGTGACCTCCGAGGTGGGAATGGGAGACATCCGGGACGTAGACGTGGAAGAAGGGGTCCGTGGCGGCGACCGGCTCCGACTCGTTGGCGAGGCCGGAGAACAGGCGTGGCTTGTGCCTGCGAGCTCTTCGTTGGAAGACTCAACCGGTAACGCACGGGCCTTCGCGGCGCGGATTCAGGACAGGCTTTGACTCTCGCGGCCACCTCCCCCCTCCCCCCTCCGGCGGAAGGTTAAAGCGGGTGGGAGCATGGCGAGCGGGATGGAAGAGCGGGTCGTGGTCTTTGACCTCACGGATACCCCGCCCAATCAGCGGGTGAACCACGCGCACATCCGGGAGGACCTCGTCGCACTACACTCACATCCCCTGGAGAAGGAGCCCGGTGGCGTCGAGGGCGCGGCGCTTCTCCGGAGAGACTTCCTCCTGATCATGACCGTGAACTACCACAAGCAGACGGAGACCTTAGAGTTCGAGGGGGTTCCGGGGACCACGGTCACGTCGGTGGATGTGGGTATTGGCTCCGTCGTCTTTAGGTTCCAAGTCGGGAAGAAGAAGGCCAAGGAGGAGGTCTCCGTCCTCTCTCTCCGGCAGCTCGACAGTCGCCTGCGGCGGCGCGTACGGGACGTGCGGGAACTCGCGTCTCCCTAAGGCTCGACCACGACTGCCAGCATGATGAAAGGGTTTTATTCGTGGCCCTTCATCGGACCAACCCGGGCCGGTAGATCAGTTGGAAGATCGCCACCTTGGCATGAGGAAGGCCGGGAGTTAGAAAGACCACTTCTGGCCCTTCCCCCAACATGGTGGAGGCCGTGGGTTCAAATCCCACCCGGTCCATCATTCCCCGACCAGGGAAACTCAACAGGCTTGATTGGCAAGGCGTCGAAACAATGGGACTTTCCTCGTGTATCGAAGTCAGATGGCTGGCCGTGGTCCTCGTTACACGATAAGCTTCCTCGACGTGGAGACGTGGGACCGAATCCGGATTGCAAACCAGGTGCTAATGACGCTCTAGGACTTGGAGAGCCTTCAGCGTGATCATCTTGCTCGGCTCGCCCGGGCTCTCGAGGGCGAAGGGGGTGGGTCTCTTGTTCGGGTTCTTCAGAAGCCAGTTCGCATAGCTTCCTTCGACGTCCGGATGGACCGTATCCAAGTTCCACCTGCCGTCCGGTCGTCGGTTCTCTTGGAGCCACCCCAGAGCAAATTCGAGCCGAGGATCGTCCTCATATCCCAAAGCGGTCATGAAGTCGAGTCCCACCAACAGGTCGTAGTAGTAGTGAACCGGGTAGTGGAAGCGATACCATGGCTCATACCGAGCCCCCTGCCGGTGGAGCTCCCTCTCCAAGAAGAATTCGGCGCCCCTTTCGACCACCCGCCTCATGCCCGCCGTCCACTTCGGCCGCGGGTAGGCGGCGAAGGCACTGAGCCCTTCCCAGGAATCGAGGTTCCGGCCCCTCCCGAAGCAGTTCCACCCGCCCTTCGGGTCCGCGCGCTCGACGAGCCACTCGAAGGCACTCCGAACTCGGGGTTCATTCTCGTATCCGAAGCGAACGAGGGCCCGAGCGGTGTTCCCCACGATGCACAGGTGACCGACCCTCATGTTGTCAGCACCGAAGCCGCCGTCATTCGTCGCGAAGCGGTCCATCCACAGCTGACAGGCCCTGTCGATGCGAGGATCCGACTTCGTCAGCCCCAGGTCCGATAAGATTAGGAGCATCCAGTTGGTGGAGGTGTACTTGGGCAGGTACAGGCTCTCCTCCCCGACCCACCACCCGCCCTTCTCCTGCCGGTCCAGGATGGCGGCGGCCCATCCCTCGATGCCGATCCTCTCCTTCGCGGACTGGATCTCGCCATCGTCTTCCGGACGCCCAAGGATCTGGGTAAGCGCGAGGTATTGGATGGAGGGTTCGTCCTCCTCCAGCAACCACTCCAGCGCGGAGTCGAAGCCCACGACGTTCTACCTCGGGCCCGGTACCGCATAGGGGCTTATACCTACACGGGGGGATGATGCCCAGGAGCCTCTTCCTGAACCGAAACCCACAAGGCCGACTGCGATTCTGACTCCGTAATGAGCTTCCTCGACGTGGAGACGTGGGACCGAATCCGGATTGCCAATCAGGTACTACAGACGCTCTGGGACTACTTGGAAAGTCGCGGCGAGAACGTGGACCAACCCCAAGGCGATCCCGGCCTCGCCGGAGCCCTGTATTGGGTGGGGCAATGCCGAAGAGAAAGGGAGGAGGGAATCGTCACGGAGAAGCTCGACGGCGTCATCTGGAATCCCAGTCAGGGCGGCTGGGTCTGCGAGCGACATCTCGTGAGTCCCGATAGGTCGACAGACGCGAATTAGAGCCAGTGGCAGACCACGAAGGGTGCGGCAAGGCTGAGCCCTTTGGTCCATACGTTGGGGAAATCTCCTGAGCCGTCATTGACCCTCCGGACCTGACGGAGAATCCTAATTTGGCCCTGTTCCTGCATAAGTATATCAATTCTTGGGGAGTGTTCCGGGACATGGGGCGACGGGCGGGATCGCAGACGCGGCCCACGGAAGTACGCATTGCCGCTGTCCGGCTGGTCCGCGCGGGAGTTCCCCAGAAGGCCGTGGCCGAGGCCTTCGAAGTGCATCCATCCACCGTCTCAAGGTGGTGTCGCCTTGCTCGCACGGGTGGGCTTAACGCGCTCGCCCGCCGCCCGGTCACAGGGCGGCCCCCTAAGCTCTCACCAGCTGCGCTGAAGGAACTGCCCCGCCTTCTGGAGACCCCGCCCTCCACCCTAGGCTTCCCGGCTCGCCGCTGGAGCCTCGCCCTTGTAAGCGACCTCATACGCCGTCGGTACGGCGTCGCATTCCACCCGAGCCACGTCGGACGTGTCCTCAGATCTCTAAACGTGAAGTTGATTAACTAATGCACAGGCAAGCAATCCTCATATACCCCTCCACTCCCTCGGCAGTCTTATGACGGCAGGCGAGAATAGAGAGGAGGTGCGATCCCGTCTCTTCAAGGCCATCGAGGCCGGGGAGGTCGGGGAGGTCAGGGACCTTCTCGAGCTCGATTCCCGCCTTGCTACGCAGCCGAGCGCGGAGGGCGCCAGCCCCCTGCTCTGGGCGGCCTACTATCGCCAGCCGGAGATCTGCAAGCTTCTCCTGGACCACGGTGCAGAGGCGGACGTCTTTGAGGCATCTGCCCTCGACCTAAACGACCGCGTCAAGGAACTCCTCCGTGCGGACCGGGCCTGGGTCGAGCGGTACAGCTACGATGGGTGGACCCCTCTCCATCTCGCAGGCCACTTCGGAAGCGTGAATGTGATGCGAACGCTCATCGCAAGTGGGGCCAGCCATCGGGCGGTGTCCCGGAACAGCAACGGGAACCAGCCCCTCCAGGCCGCCGCCGCGGGCCGGCAGGTGGAAGCCGTGGAGATGCTCCTGAAGGTCGGGGCAGACGTGAACGCGCGAAGCGAGGGCGGATTCACAGCCATCCACATCGCGGCGGCCAACGGCGACGAAGCGCTCGCGCGCGCTCTGCTCAAGGCGGGGGCCGTGGTTGACGCGCGGGCGGAGGGTGGCAAGACACCGATGGACATCGCCATCGATGCGGATCATGGGGCGATCGTGGACCTCCTCGAGGCCGCGGATAGGGGCGAAGGACCAGACGCTCCCTAGGTCCCGCGACCGTGGTCTGCCCGAGGACCCCGCAGGAATAGAGGAAAGGCTTTAGGCCCTCCCCTGCTGGTTACCGCGCGGAGGCGGCGTCGTCTCCGGAGATCATAAGAGTCTCGGTCGGTGGTCGTATGAAGACGGTGGTGGACGGTCCCCTTGGCGCGGATCACGCGAAGGGTCTCAAAAGGCTGAAGAGGACGCTTCGAGAGCTTCACGGACAATTCACGGAGCTTGAAGATGAGCTTCGGAAATACCTGCCGAACTTCAAGGAGTGGACCATCCGCCCAGTGGACCTCAAACCCGTTTGGTGGAATTTTGAGGAGTTGTACAAGGCTGACTACCACGGGACAGATGAGGAGCTGTACGAAGTCATCGTGTCGCCGGAGGGGAATCTGCAGGTGACGCGGCTCTGACCTCGCGCGACCACGCAACGAGAGCAGCCTGTCCGTTGACTCGTCGCTGGCGTATGGCATACTACACGCTCTGACGACCGCGCACGAAACGGAGGCGCCAACACGGTCGAAGTCTGGCTATATCTCTCTCTAGGAGCGACCCTCGCGTGGGGTTTGGCTCAGATCGCCGCGAAGCGAGGCGTGGGCGCCCTGGGCCCCCGCAAGATGGCCTCGTTGGTGGCCCTGGGCGAGGCCGGCGTCTTCCTGGCGGCCTATCTTTTCTACGGCGCCCCGACCCTGGGAGGCATGCGAGGCGCGCTCCTCGGCCTGGCTGCCGGGGTTACGGGGATGCTGGGCTTCGTCGCCTACTACGAGACCATTGCCCGGGGCACCATTTCCCGCGTCGGCACTATCATCGCCGCCTACCCGGCGATCACGGTCATCCTGGCCCTCGCGTTCCTGGGCGAGACCATCTCCCTAACGCAGGGATTGGGCGTCCTGCTGCTGTTGAGCTCGGCGATCCTTCTGGGCCGGACGGAACAGCAGGATTCGGGTTCCGGAGGACGGATTCTGACAGTCCTGGTGATTCTCTCCTTCCTCCTCTGGGGGGTCTGGGGGTTCCTCGTCAAGGTGGCGGTCACGGAACTCGGCGAAGGTTCGACCTTCTTCTACTTCGCCCTGTCCAACGTCCTCGTGGGCGTCCCGCTGCTACTTCTCACCCGAGCACGGGATGAGGGACCATTCTTGGAAGGGCGGCGCATCTTGGTGTGGCCGGCTCTCACCATCCTAATGGGAGGGAGCGGGGTCATCCTCCTGACCCTGGCCTTCATCGACGGTCCAGCGACCCTGGTGGCGTCCATCACCGGGGCCTACCCGGTCGTCACGGTCCTCGCTGCCGCCACGCTTCTTCACGAGCGTTTCCGGAGGGTGGATGTCCTCGCCGTGGTTGCGTTCGTCGTTGGTCTCCTCGCCGTGGCCTTGGTCTAGCGGGGGCCGAGTAATGTACCCTTCCAGGGAGGGAATCACACGGAGGCGCCCACGAAACGAAACACAAGAGCGGCGGATAGGAGGGCAACTGCGGCGACGGACACCAGGACGTCTGCGCGGTGGACGGCCAGGTCCATGGAGCTGGTTCGGGTGGGGTAGGCGAAGGTCGCCCGGGCCTCAAGGGCCTCTCCGAGTCGTACGGAGCGACGGAGCACGCTGACGAAGAGGGGGAGGAGGAGGGGAATCGTGGCCCGCCAGAGCCTCCGCAGACGCCCTCCTGTCTCGAGATTCAGTCCCCGCGCCATCTGGGCCTCGCGGATCCTCCGGGCCTCGTCCGCAAGGGTGGGGATGAACCGGAAAGCGAGGCTCAGGGTCAAGACGAAGAAGTACGGGACGCGAAGGGAAAGGAGGAGCGCCTCGAGGTCGTCCAGGCTCGTGGTCAGGAAGAACACGCTCGCTGCTACCAGCATGAGAACGAGTCGGGCGTAGATCAGGAGGCTGAAGGCCAGGGCCTCTTGGGTGATGGCCAACTCACCCAAGATAGGCGTGCCGGGCGCCGTGAGCGGCAACAAGACCTCTGCCTGTCCCGGTGGGAACGTGAACGCGGAGTGGAGCAGGGCGTTCAGGGGGACAAGGAGGAGGCCGAGGAGGGCGTAGACTCGAAGGGAGCCCATCAGGGCGCGACCCAATCGGCCGATGACGATGAGGGCCGCCAACGGGAGGAGGGCCAGGAGGACCACGCCAAGGTCTCTCCAGAGCCAAAGGAAAAGGATGAGGGCCGCGACGATGAGCAATTTCGCCCGCGGATCAAGACGATGAAGCGGGGTGTCGCCCCCTTGAAACCGGAAGGCGGTCAATGCACTGCTCACCCCGGTCCCCCCGTGTCCTGCTGAACCGCCTGATAGAGGGCGGACTCAGGGGGGATCCCACGCTCCCTCAACATGGCGAGGAGTCGCGGAATCGCCGGCAGCTGCAGACCCGCATCGGCCACCGCGGGACGACTCAGCACGTCCGAGGTCCGGCCCTCCATGAACACCCGGCCGTTTCGCAGAACGACCGCCCGTTCGGTCGAAGCGAAGGCGAACTCCACGTCGTGTGTGATGAAGAAGAAGGTCCGGCCTGTGGCGGTGAGGCGCTTCGCGACCTCTGCCAAACGGCGTTTCCGCCCGAAGTCCATCCCCTTCGTGGGCTCATCGAGGAGGAGAACCCGGGGTCGGAGGGCAAAACTCGACGCGAAGGCGACGCTCTTTCGCTCTCCCCCGCTGAGCGCCGCCGGGAGGCGATACCGGTCCCTCCAGAGGCCAAACCGACGTAGCTGGGCGCCCACCCGTTCCTCGATCTCAGCCTCCGCCAGGCCGTAGTTCTTCGGGCCAAAGGCCACTTCGTCCCAGACGCGTTCCAGGAAGATCTGATGGTCGGGATTCTGGAACACAAGACCCACCTGTTCGGCGATCTCGTGGGTAGTCAGGCCGGTGGTTTCTGTCCCGTCAAGGTGGATCGACCCGGCTGTGGGCCGCAGGAGGCCGACAAGCAAGCGAGCGAGGGTCGTCTTCCCTGAACCGTTCTCTCCCAGAAGGGCGACCCGCTCCCCGGGCACGACATCAAGGCTGATCCCGCGGATCGCTGAGGTCCCGCCGGGGTAGACGTAATGCACGTCGCGGAGACTAAGCAACGGCTTCGAGCGCATCGGAGAGAATCCTCCCATTCGAGATAATCGTCTCGACCAACTCGTCGGAGGTCAGGGGACATGGAACATCGAGGCCCCGCTCCATCAAGCGGCGCCAGACCCGAACAGGCGTCGGAACCTCCACCCCCCACTGGTCGAGCTCGGGTTGGGCTAGGACTTCCCGAGCCGCTCCATCGAAAGCGATACGGCCCTCGTGCATGACGACGATCCGGTCAACTACGCCAGAGAGATCTTCAAGCCGATGGTCCGTGATGATCACGGTCCGGGATCTCCGCCTTACGAGTCCCTCGATCGTGCGGAGAATCTGGCTACGACCTCGCGGGTCGAGCTCGGAGGCTGGTTCGTCGAGGAGGAGCACCCGCGAACCCAATGCCAAGATGCCGGCCAGGGCAAGACGCTGCTTCTGGCCCCCACTCAGACTAGCCGGATCCCGATCTTCCAGGCCCCTCAATCCGACCGCAAGGAGGGTCTGGGCGACCCTTTCCTCGATGTCCTTTCTCTCCAATCCGAGGTTCTCCAGCCCGAAGGCAACCTCCCGGCGTACCTTGGCTGTGATGATCTGGTCCTCGGGAGATTGAAACACCGTCCCCACGAACGTAGCCACATGATTCGGGCGTAGAGTGAGCACTTCCTGGCCGTCCACCTGCACGGAACCTCGGACCTCTCCCTCGTAGAAGTCCGGAATGAGGCCGTTGAGGGCCCGGAGGAGGGTGGACTTGCCGGACCCTGTCGGGCCGGTCACGAGGACCACCTCCCCCGCTTCGACGAGAAGGTCGGCCTCCTGCACGGCCCATTGCGGGGACCCACGGTAGCGGAAGCTGAACCCCTGCATGTTGATGAGCGTGCTCATGTTAGGCTCACCCTGTACCCCACGCGAGCCAAGACGGTTTCAAATCGGGAGGCAGGCCGCGAACGATCATGAAGGCCGGGACCACGTTGATGGCCCCTTGGGCTGCATTGAAGATTGCGATGGGCACCAAGAGGCCCAGAACGACGGCCTCTGGAACGCCCAGCAGCAAAGGCAAGAAGACGAGGTTGAACCCGGTCATGACGGCGACCCGGGAGGCGATGGCGATGGTCCCCGCGACCCCCAGAAGAACCCAGCTCCCGGATGCCCCCTCGCCCCGTCTTCCGCGGAAGCTCCACAGAGCGAGGGCTAGCGGGACGGCCGTGGACATTTCTGCCGCAGTCTTGAAGGCGGCCGAGACAGGGTTGCGAGTGGCAATGGTGATTCCCGCGATGCTCGCGGTCACGAGGGCGCCCATGGGACCGTACAGGATGGCCGCAACGGCGATCGGAATCCCTGTCGGGTCGAAGGTGAGGAAGGTGAGGAGGGGGAAGGGAACCCTCAGGTCGAAGGGGAGGATCTCCAGGACGGACGCGACGCCGGCGAGGGCGGCCATTCCGGCAATGTCCTTCGAGCTGAGAGACCAGAGACCTCTCTGGCTCCATCGTGCGACAAGGTCGTGTACCAGGCGGTGCCTCCTCCGCGGGCGGTGCATGGGCAGAAGCGATAAATACGTTCCCGGAGAACCGGCTCCGTGCAGGCTGCGAGGATGCCCCTGGGCGGGGCACTGGCCGTGACCAGCGGGGCCGTGGGAATTGCCGCGGCCCTCCTCTCCCTTGCCCCATCGGGCGACATGGGTATGTCCATGATGCCGGCCGCCTCCCTGCCCGCCGTTCTCCTCCTCATCTTCAGCGGGATCGTCCTCGTGAACGGAATCCTCCTCATCGTCGGCGTGGGGATTCGGGCCAGCCACCAGGGAGGTTTGATGCTCCTCTATGGAGGCCTTATGATCCTCGTCGGGGCGCTCATGGCAGGGACGGGCCTCTTCGCCATGCAGATGGCCGACAGTTCGGCCCTCGCGATGTTCGTCCTCGGAGGGCTCATGGTGGTATCCGGAGTTGTCATGGTGCGCCGGAAACCGATGGCTGGAGCGTAGGCAACTTGGAATGGGCGGAGTCGGACATAGCCTTCATTCGCGGGCAACGGGTGGCCCGGATGGCGACGGTCCATCGACAAGACGGCCCTCACGTTGTGCCTGTCTGCTTCGCTTTCGATGGCGAGTCCTTCTTCACGGCGGTGGACCAGAAGCCCAAACGCGTTTCTCCCGACCGGTTACGACGCGTTCAGAATCTCCAGGAAGACTCGAGCGTCGCGCTGATCCTCGACGAGTACAGCGAGGACTGGTCCCAGTTGCGATACCTTCTCGTTCGCGGGAAGGGCGTCCTCGTCACCGACCCAGGAGAGCGGAGGAACGCCTTTCGGCTGCTGGAACAGAAGTACGAACAGTATCGGGGCGTCCGTCTCCCGGAGGCGGATTGGCCGCTCATTCGCATCGCTCCCACGGAAGTTTATCGTTGGCAGGCTTCGGAGGAGAAACCCGAGGGACCCTAGCGAAAGAGGTCTTCCTCCCGCGGCCGAATCGCCTCCCGGATGGAGCCATCCGCCTCACGGAAGTCCACCCCACGCACGATGGCGACGGGAACTTCGTCGAGCTTCCCCTTCACGAGGTCTGCGGCCGCGGCTACCTCATCGGCTAGAGCGACGACGGTGCTCCGAAGTTCGTACCCGTAGGGATCCCGAAGTCCGCGGTAGTCCTTCAAGGGAGAGAGGCCCGCCACGCCGATCGCCACGTCCGTGGAGCCCTGCCGCCAAGGGCGACCGAAGCTGTCGCTCACGACCACGCCGATCCGGACGGAGAAGGACCTCTGTAGCGCCTCGCGCAACCTCCTGGCAAAGGCATCTGGGTCGGCGGGCAAGGCCGTGTAAACCTCTCCTTCGCCCACGTTCGATCGGTCGATCCCCGCGTTGGCACACACAAAGCCGTGGCGCGTCTCTGCGATGAGGGTGCCGCGTTCCGCGTCTATGCGGACCACCCGAGCCGCCTCTCTGAGGACGAGTTCCACCTGTTCCGGAGCCTTCGGTTTCCCCGCGGCAAGGAGGCGTGCAAGGGGCCTCGCAGAGAGGTCGGCAGCATCGAAAGCCCTCCCCTCCGCCTTCGAAACGATTTTCTGGCTAACCACGACGATATCCCCGTCGCGAAGATCCAGGCGGGACTCGCGGATCCCATCCTGAATCAAGGCCGAGAGGCTATCCCCCTCCCTGACCTCCGGGATGCTCTCAATCCCCAGCACCTCCACACGTCTCACGGTTCTGTCTCCTCGATTCTCCGTAATTTGGGCCCGAGGCCCCAGTCCTTCAAGAGCGCCTTCCCGCGGGACGGCCGGGCCGCTGTGTACATCACCAGGAGATCGTGCGGCCCCGATGGCCGCAACCCAGCCCGAATTCCATAACCCTCGGTTGCGATTCCGCGTGTCTCCGCCTGCTCCCGCCAGGATTCCAGACCACCGACCTCAAAGTCTCCGGGCGCCCCATTCTCTGGTGTCGCGATGACAATGCTCAGACCTGACTGACCGGGGGTGGGGACGAGGACCAGTCCGGCGCCGTGGGCCATGCGTCCGACCAAGAAGGCGAGATCCTGCGCCTCCAACAATGCCAGGTCGCCTCGAAGGAGTGCCACGGTCTCGGCCCCTTCGTCCTCTGCACTTTCGATGACCCCTCGAATGGGCGCTTCGGCTTTTCGACCGGGGTCAACGACCGGGAAGCCCTCCCCCCGAACGAACGCTGCGACATCCGAATCGTGCGTTACCACGACAATCCTATCCAGCAGCCGCGAACCCTGAATGGCCTCAAGGACATCCTGTAGGATGGCCTTCGCCAGTCGACCCCGCCTGCGTTTCGATAAGAGCTGGTGGGTTCGCTCCAACGAGGACCCGAAGCGATCCATGGTTACGATGGCCCATGCGCCTTCCCCCCCGGTTCTGTCCACGCCCAGAGGGCCACCCAGTTCCCCGTTATCAAGCATGCGGGAGCATGTCGCCCTTTCGGCCCCCTCCCCCCGCGTCCTTTAACTAGCGATGAAGTTCTTCTGGCCCCGGCGAGGGCCACCTCGCGTGGGAGGAACCGGATGGTAAGAGTTCGCCAGATCGCTGCCACAGCCGACCCGGAGCGCCTCGTTTGTCGAGCGGCACGCGGCGATTACATGAGGCAGGCTCCCTGGAACGAATCCTTCGAGGAGGTCATGCGACCCATCAAGGGTGCGGACCTCGACGAAAAAATCGAGAACTTTCTCATCCAACTCATCAGCGCTGGCCACTGGGGCCCCTTCGAACACCCCACCATCACCTTCGGGGTGGAAGGCATGAGCCGAGTCACCCTCGCCCAATTGACCCGGCATCGGCTCGCCAGCTTCGACATTCAAAGCGGCCGTTTCGTCAATCTGCGGTCCCTCCGCCCTGACGACTTCGTCTGGCCCCCAAGCTTTCGCCAGGATGCGGTGATCTCTCGTGACGGAGGGAGACGAGAGATTGCTCTGCCTCGGGCGGAGCGAGAGGAGCTCATCAGCGGCCTGTTCTCTCGGATGATCGAAGCGTACGACCAGCTCGTGGACGCCGGGGTACCGCGGGAGGACGCCCGGTACATCTTCCCTCTCGCGACGCCGGTGAACGGGACCATGACGGTGAACGCGCGGAGCCTCATGCACATCATCGCCATCCGTAGCTTTGGGGACGCCCAATGGGAGATACGCGATCTGGTGGGGCAAATGTTGGAACTCGCCAAAGCGTGGATGCCCGTCACCTTCCTGATCTTCGAGAAGCGAATGAAGACCCGCGACGTCATTGCGCCTTAGCCCGGCTGAGACCCCTGACGCGGGGACACGGACGTGCCTGTCCTAGCCTTGTCACGGAACGGCTAAAGGAACGACAACCAATCGCCTTGCCAGAGACCTTTCAGTTGCGATGGTCGGGCTTATTGTCACCGTAGGCCGTTGGAGTGGGAAGGAGTAGAGGCTCCGCCTCCCAGATAATGGGGCCGCAACCCGGTATGAGGCGGTCCAAGGAAGTCTAGGTCCAACGCTGGAGGGTCTCTTGGCCCGTGTCGACCTTCTTCAGACCGGCCACACGAACCCCGATGAGACGGACCTTCTTCGGATAGCTTCGGAACTCCTGGAAGTGTTCCCTCGCCACCGTCTCAATGGTCCGCCTGTCGTTGGAGTGAGCCGTCAGCGTCTTGTCTCGCGTCATGGTTTCAAAGTCCTCGAACCGGATCTTGATGCTTACCGTACGAAAGAGGTAGCCATCATCCCGAACCCGCCAGAAGACGTCGTCCACCAGGGCCGGCAGCTTGGCGAGAATTCGGTCCCAATCGTCCAGGTTCTCGGAGAAGGTGTGCTCCGTGCTAAAGGACTTGGGCTCCCCCCGACCCTCCACGGGCGCCTCCTCCTCTCCGCGAGCGATGGCCCAGAGCCAAACGCCTCCCTTCCCGAAGGCCGTCGTCAAGTCGCTGGGGGGCGTGTCCGCCAGCTCTCCAACCCTTTCGATCCCCATTCGCTTCAACGCGGCCTTCGTCTTCGTGCCGACACCCGGGATGTCGGACACGGGTAGGGGACGGAGGAAAGACTCCACGCGTTGGGGGCTGACCACGGTCAGGCCATCCGGCTTCTCCTTGTCCGAGGCAATCTTCGCGATGGACTTGTTGGGCGCGACACCCACCGAGGCCGTCAGGCCGGTTCGGTCCTTGATGGCCCGCTTGATCTCTCGCGCCAGGGCCCGGGCCTTTCGGAAGTCATTCGCCCGGCTCGTCACGTCCAGGAACGCCTCGTCGATGCTTACCTGCTCGAAGGCGTCGGCGAACTCCTCGAGCACCCGCATGACCTCGTCGGAGACGCGGCCGTAGTAGGAGAAGTCGGGACGCAGGTATACGCCTTCGGGACACTTCCTGTAGGCGGTCGTGATGGGAAGAGCCGAGTGGACTCCCTTCTCCCTCGCCTCGTACGAGGCGGCTGCCACGACGCCCCGCCCTTTCCCTTCCTTCGGATTGGCGCCGATGATGACGGCTTTCCCGACCAACGAGGGGTCCCGCAGCCGCTCGGCCGCCACATAGAAGGCGTCCATGTCGACGTGCATGATGACCCGGGCCAACACCCAAAGAATGCGAGCACGCGAATATGAAGACTCCCCTGAGTCAGAATTCCGCCAGGGTCTTCTGGCCCGACTGGGGGAACTCCCTCTCGATGAGGCCGGCGAGGCGGTGAAACTCGTTCACCGACCCAGGGCCGAAGCCGGCGAAGTGGTTGTTGAAGAAGACGTAGGCCTGGCGGACGTCCTGAATGGAGTCTCGGATCCGCGTTTCCCAGACTCCCATGTCCTCGCTCCGATCCTTCTGGAGTTCGCCCAGCCGCTTGAGGGAGCGATCCCCGATCATCCGGAGGTAAATGAGGTCTGACGTGACGGTTGGCGGGGAATCCAGGTACTGGGTGGCGGACCAGGCCTGCGCCACGGAATGGCTCGCGAGAAGGTCGTAGACGTCTTGGTGGAACCACGACGTGTGCCGGAACTCCAAGGCATGGGGAACATCTGCCCGAATCAGACCAAGGAACTCCTCCAGGGCCGGCAGGTCCTTCTCCACCTTGAAGGAAGGTGGAAACTGGACGACGAAGGCGTGAAGCTTCGATCCCAACTCATCGAAGGCAGAGTAGAACTGCTCCAGGGGCCGCTCGATCCCTCGCAGTTTGAGTTCGTGGGTGATGCGGCGGGGGAACTTGGCGGTGAATGCGAAGTCCTCCGGGGTAGCGCGGCGCCAACCCGCTACCATACCCCGAGATGGAATCCGGTAGAAGCTGGAGTCGACCTCCACGACGTCAAAGACGGAACTGTAGAGCCGCAGGTAGTCCCGCGGAGCAGTGCCCGTCGGATAGAAGCTCCCCGCCCAGAAGTCGTAGGACCAGCCGCTGGTCCCTACCAAAAGACGTTTGGCTAGGGCGTCCTCGACCGCCATGGGCGCCTCACCGGTCATCGTGACGCCGTCTCCAGACCCGGTGAGTTCGCACGGTTTCCTGTTTTAAATACGTTGGCGGACCATCGATTCATCGGCGTCGGAGCACCAACGATGGCGGAGGTTCAACTGGCGGAGGAGCTGCGGCATCCCCAGCAACGCGTCTCTCTCGTCCGGTTGGAGGGGGATATCGCCAGCCTGGTGGGTCCTTCGCTCGAGATCCGATTCCCTGTCCGGTGGGCGCGCAAGCTCACGCCTTGGTATCGAGGGACCGGACGGACCATCCTATGCAATGCCGATCGGAGCCGGTTCAACCTCGTAGGCGTAACCAAAGTCTCGGACCACCTCATCTTGAGCTATGTGGAATCAGCGGGTGAGCTGGCCGCAGAACGCGTGGCCGGCGATTTCATCGAGGCTCTCGAGGGTCTCCTGCGGGCGAGCGCGTAACCGCCCGGTCGAGGACTGCAGCAGCCGCATCAAAGCTTTATAACGGCCTTCGACTCGCAATCGGGGACTCGTAGCCTAGCCTGGAGAGGGCACCGGCCTTCTAAGCCGGCGATCCCGGGTTCAAATCCCGGCGAGTCCATCCCAACACCGATCTCAGCCGTTGTATTCCCCGGTGTAAGGCGAAAAGGGGGGTCCCGGGTCTGGGAACGGAAAGGGAGAGGATGCAGTGGTTCGTCTTCAGCTGGTATGAACGACTCGGTGAGCGTACTTCACCAACGGTCGAATCGCCTGGACGAGCTCCCTCCTTTCCGAGGCGAAAGGAATACCTGACCCTTAGTGCGCTTTGGCGAAGCTTCGCTTGAGCGGTCAGATCTAGCCATTCGACGGCAAGAAGATTCTTACGTTGGGCTAGGGAGAAGGAGGAAGACATGTGCTTGGCAGAATGGGTGCCTGGATGCGATGAGGCACCAGTGGGAAGCAGCTGAAAAGCCCAGCGTCTTAAAGGGGAGACCTGAAACCTTGCCCAGAATCTGCGCGAACAACTTTCCACGGGGGGCCACCGATGCTCTAACCTTCCGAAGGGGTGGGACACTCCCCGGAGCTCGGATGGAGGGCTTCTTAGACTAACGGGTTTTCTGTCTGCTGCCGCTGTCTTCTCGAGATTATCCGGGTCACGTAGAAACTGCCATCCTGGAAGCCCAGGCCGTAGTATCCCCCTTCATGGGCCGTCTTCCTCATCTTCACGCACCGAAGGCGGAGCTGAACCTCCGTCTCCCCGACGTCGTGGTGCTTCAGGAGCAACACTCCGTCGGCCAGGAAGTCTTCCCCATATTTCGCGAGGCCTCGGCTGCCCACGGTGAGTTCTGACACGAGGAACGTGGTGAGCTTCAACTTTCGCAGGAAACTGAAGAAGTGGAAGAGGTCCCGACGGGGATTTGCCAGTGCTCCAACCGCATAAAGGACATCCAGGGAGTCTATGGCGAGAAGCTCCCGTTGGTTAACCTCGACCGATTCCTTGATCATTCCTTCGATGGCCCGTAACCAGTTCTTCTCGGCCTCAAGCTCTCCCAGCTCTGCCCTCAGCATAGCGGCGTCAAGCACGTAGAGCAGGTCTTCGCTCCACCCGCTCATCCCAAGTGTGGACAGGGCGGCGACGAGCTCCTGTTCTCCTTGCTCCAGGGAGATGAAGAGGCTCTTCCTGTCGTGGAGTGCGTTGTTGAACAGGATGCTGAAGACCAGGGAGGTCTTCATGGCCCCTGGAGTTCCCGTCACCAGAACGAGATTGCCCTCGGGTATCCCTCCGCCCAGCAGATCGTCCAGGCCCCTCACATACGTGGGGATGGCGGCTGGCATCTACGCGGCTTCAGCTACCCCGAGCAAAAGCCTGCCGATGACTTTATCGCTCCTGATAGCTGACTGACCCCTAGTGTTCCTCCTCGCATGGCCCTCCGCCTGTCGCTCTCCTGGACCACGTAGAGGTCGACGAGGTCTTCTGGACCGCCACCACAAACGCCCCCCCGATCCGCCGCACCTTTCGCCTAGGGAGCACATGGCGATGAGTCCTATCGTCCGCCAGAACACCATCTCGTCGGATAGCACCGGAACCAATCCGTCTCATGGATCCTAACTCATCCCGGTATGCACCTCGGCGAGTTCATCCTCCGTCTCAATGAGAGGCACCTCCCTCGCGGGATCTTTGGTGAGATACGCCTCGAGATCTTCCAGACTGATCTGGACCTCCATTCCCTCCCGATACAGCTTGAAGCCGAGGCGTTCGTTGATTGAGAGCATCGGGGCGTTCGAGAACGCGTTGCCCGTTCGAACCACACGCACCTGAGGGAACTCCTTTCGAACCCGCAGCAGCATGGCGGCCTTGATCCACTTGCCGAGTCCCCGCCCCCTGTAAGGACGCCGCACCCCGGTCATCCATTGATGGATCATCCAATCCTCCTCAGGATAGTAGCCCAGCTCCGTGAGTCCTGAGATGGTGCCATCTTTCTCCTTCGTCACGGCGGTGAGGATGGTCCCACCCCCTTCGGCGATACCCGTCTCGGCCTTCCGCCGCCGTTCCGGGTTGAATACCTCGTCACCGATGTCCAGGTCATCCCGGGGCATCATGTTCCAGACCTCCGTGAACGCCTCGCACCATTCCTCAATGTCTTCTTCGTCGATGCGATTCGTGAACCAGGCGAGTCTCGAGCTCGGGGACCGCACAGGACCTTCGGCCGCCCACTGCTCCACCATCGTCCAATCCACCTCGTCCAAGTCCAACCGACTCTGACGGTCTCGCTGGGCATCCTTGGCCCCCACCGCCTTCCAGAAGGCCCGACCGGACGCCTCCTCGGCATAGGACACAACCAGGGACTTGCCGTGCTCGCGCGCATAGTTGGCGGCCTCTCGGAGGAGCCGCCGGCCGATGCCCTGCCTGCGGTAAGCGGGCGCGAGGGAAATCCAGACCCAGAGGATGTGCTTGTTCTCCTCGTAGCTGGGGCCGTCGGGACGGGCGAACTCGAGGGTCTGCCAGCCTACCCATTCGTCCGACCCGTCGACGTCGATGACGGCGAAGGCCAGTTCCTTCCAGGCGGTCCCCGGATTTCGCTGGTGCGCCTCCACCGTAGCGTCCGCTAGGAGGGGGTCGTCGGGGTCGGTCTCCGCGTGCCGCTTCCGCCGGTATGCGTGGAACCGAGCCCACTCTTCTCGCGTTGCCCGTTTGGGGTCGAACGACACGACTTTGAGGTGAGCCATTCTGTTCAGGCCTCCCTGCCGGCCTCAACGGGGAAGAACCTGCGGAACCTCCGGGTCCTCGGAATTCCTGGGAGGTCTCGAAAAGGCGCGACCGCCTCGTCTCCCGGGGACCGTCCCCGGAGGATACCGCGGGCTTCCCCGCAGCTGAGGACGGCCTGTCAAGCCATGCCGCGGCCTAGGCGGCTCGCTACTTATATACTTGCCTCCTTAGGGACGCCTGGTGATGCCATAAAGCGGGGCTCCCGCGCGTGGAAGAAGCGCGGGAAGATGCGTTGGAAATGGCGCAAGAAGCGCATGCGCCGCCGCAAGCGCCAGCAGCGGATGCGGCAACGTTGACCCGTGGGGGCATGGGGTAGCCCGGGATCCTGGCGGGCTCCAGTTAAAGGGGAATGAGTCGCAACGGGTTTGCTGATCGGTGATGAATAACTGGAGCGATGACCCGATGGACGAAAGTCCGTCTCTGTAGGCGAAACCCGCTGACGGGGGTTCAAATCCCTCTGCCCCCACTCCCCTCAGGTTTCACTGGTCTTTTCGACCAGTCTTCGAAGGGTCGAGACGCGTCCCGTTCAGCCCGTTCCAGCGGTGAAGACGATCCTTCAGGTGCGTCAGCCCTGGGTGGTGTCGGTCGAGGAACTCGACCTTTCTCAGATACCAGAGGGCGTGCTTCCTGTGGCCTTCCTCCGCGTACAGAGCAGCCAGGGACATGAGGGCCTCGGGGGATAGGGGGTCCTCGCGTAGCTTGGCGAGACACGCGAGATACTGCGCCGCCTGTTCGTCCAAATGGCGCCTCCGATCAGCGCGGTGGGGAGGTCCCCATATATACTCCGCGACACAATTCTCACGAACCGCACAACTCGAATTTCATCCAAGGAGGGCGCGCGAAGGGAACCCAGATGAGCCTGGAAGAAGAGATCCTGGCCGAAATCAAACCCACCCGTGAGGAAGTCGAGAAGACCCTCCGGATCGCGGAAGCTCTACTGGGCCGCCTGGCCGACGAGGCTCGGCGGGAGGGAATCCCGGGGAAGCCGTTGCTCGTGGGGTCGGTCGCCAAGGGGACCTACCTCAAGCACCCCGAAATCGACGCCTTCTTTGCCTTTCCCCCAGAGACCTCTCGGGAGGACCTCGAGCGGTGGGGGCTCAGGCTGGGACGCGTCCTCGATAACCCCACCCTCCGCTATGCGGAGCACCCCTACACCCGGGGGGTCTTTCAGGGCCTCGAGGCCGACGTGGTTCCCTGCTACGAGCTGGACCGGCCCTCTGCGCGCATGACGGCCGTCGATCGGACGCCCTTCCACTACGTGTACGTGCGCGACCGGATGAGCGGCCCGCAGAAAGACCAGGTGCGGCTCCTCAAGCGTTTCATGAAGGGAATCGGGACCTACGGGGCGGAAGCCCGCGTGCAGGGATTCTCAGGCTACCTGTGCGAGCTCCTCGTCCTCCGATACGGCGCGTTTCGGCCGGTCTTGGAGGAGACAGCCCGATGGCGTCCGCCGATCCGCCTCGAACTCGAGGGGGAGAGCCAGAAACCCCTCGATGAGCCTCTGGTTTTCGTGGACCCGGTGGACGCCGATCGGAACGCCGCCTCTGCCGTCTCCGCCCACGCCCTCGCCACATTCATCCTGGCGGCGAAGGGTTACGGGGAGCAGCCCGACCGACGTTTCTTCTTCCCGGAGCCGGTTCGACCCCTCTCTCAGACGGCCCTCCGAAAGGAACTCCGGGGCCGAGGCACATCCCTCATCGGAATCACCGCTGCGGCGCCGGAGCTGCCTGAGGACGTCATCTATCCGCAACTCCGGAAGACGGAACAGGCCGTTCGTGCGTTCCTCAGGGAGAAGGAATTCCGCGTCTTGCGGTCGCAGCCCTTCCTCCTCGAGAAGGAGTGGGTCCTCCTCCTTGAGCTTGTTACCGGAGAACTTCCCTTGGTTCGCAAGCACTTCGGACCGCCTACATCGCTCGACCACGCCGAAGCTTTCCTGGCAAAGTGGGAGGGATCCCCACAACGGGTGGCGGGTCCCTACATCGAAGGGGACCGACTCGTGGTCGACGTGCGGAGGGAGGAACCGAAGGCATCGAGGGCCTTGGAGAAACAGATGGGGGCGTTGAGCCTCGGGAAGAACCTCGACCGGGCGGTCAAGGGCGGCTTCCGGGTGCTGGCTGGCGACGCAATCGCCCGCGCCGGGTATCGGACGCCCCTAACGGAATTCTTGGGACCTGGCCTACCGTGGCGGGTCACGAAGTCACGACGATGAACGTGAAGCTCCGTGTGAGTTGTGCGCCATCCCTAGCGTCGATGATGAGCGTGTAGGTGTTCCCCACGGAAGCGGGGGTCACGACGAAGCTCCACTCCGCTCCGCTCTCCGGCTCCGGCGGGGTCATCTGACCGTTCTGCTGCTCGGTCTCGCCTACGACGACCCGCATCCGAACACTATCGAGTCGTTGGTTGTCCGTGACGTTGACGCGGACCAGGAAGCTCGTGGCGTTTCCGAGAGAAAGGGAACTCGAACCGTCGGGCCCCACGTTCATCGGAATCCCCCCTGGGACCACGCCGTTATGGATGGCCGGGGGCGAAAGGTCGATAAAGGGGGGGTTGAGGAGGAGGACCCAGAACCCGAACCAGGCGAAGAGGTGGATGGCACCGTTGCCCGCCCAAAGCTTCCAGTCGAACTTGGAGAGGTCGATGCCGGCGAGTGGGTAGAGGTATCGGAGCCCGTAAAGGGCCACGAAACCAACAAGGCCGCCGACGGCGGCGAGCTGGATGAGGGTGAGGGCCCACGACGCGAGGCCCACAGCAAAGGCGTAGGCGATGGTGAGCATGGCGGCCTTCGCCCCCTCCACCTCCCGCTTCATGAATCCGACTTCGTCGAACTCGGGAGCTTTAAAGGTGAACGGTTCCTTCTTCTTGCGCTTCTTCCGGGCCAAACACCTTTGGAAGGTGGGTGGGACTTAAACTCTTTTCCGGGGCCTGGCCAAGGGCGATGTGGCGCTCCTCCCAGAGCCGGAAAGTTGAGGGGTTTTTACCCCGTGTCGCCCTCCCTCATTCGCCTCGGGGGCGGCTTCATAGACGAATTCGCGGACGCAGGTTCTTCTTGTCCCCACGAGAAGGTCGAGTTCTTGGGAGAGGACACGAGCAGAAATCGGTACTCCCGCTGTCGGGCCTGCGGTTCCATCCTGGTCCACGACAGGGCCAGGGTTTGGGTGATCCGCCCGGGCGGACCCCTCGAGCCCCACGAGTGAATTGTAATATATTCATAGAATTTATGTAATAATATGGTATATACCATCGGGGTCACCATGGAGAGCCGAAAGATCCAGAAGGTTGGCGTTTCCACTTTGACTGTCTCCCTCCCCAAGGAGTGGACCGAGGCGCAGGAATTGCAGAAGGGGGATCAGGTCTTCCTCGAGCGCGAGGGGGACTCCCTCCGACTCTTGGCGCCCGAGGGCGCTCGACGGAGGCTCGAGCGGCCCGCACCCGACTACGTCATCGACGCCGACGTGCTTTCCGAGCCGGGGATGCTCGCACGGGTCATCGTCGGCAACTACGTCCTGGGCCGGGAGCGTCTCGTCCTCCGTTCCTCCACGCGGCTGAGCAGTGCGCATCTGGAGGAGTTACGCGACGTGGTCCGTCGCCTCATGGGCCTCGGCATCCTCGAGGAGACGGGGCGGAGGGCGGTTCTGCGATGCTCCATCGAGCCCTCCAAGTTCCCGCTCGATTCCCTGATCAAGCGGCTCTACAACCTCGGGAAGACGATACTTAACGACGCCATGGAGGCCCTCGTGACCAAGGACCGTACCCTGTCCGAGGATGCCCTCCGCCGGGAGGACGACGCGGACATGATCTACTGGCTCCTCGTTCGGCTGATCCTGTCTGCCCAGCAGGACGATGTCCTCATCACCCAATTGGGCATGGAGAACCGGCTGAACAACGCAGGATACCGCCTCATCGCCAAAGAGCTGGAGACGGTCGCCGACTGCGCGGCCGCCGTGGCGGAGGCCGTGCTGCGCCTCTTGGACGGCGAGGCCGAAATACCTCCCCGCATCCTCGGCACGTTAACGGACGGTGCGAAGGAGGCGGCGGGGCTCTACGGGGACGGGCTCGCCGCCCTCGTCACGCGAGACCTGAAGCTGGCCAACCGAACGGTGGACGGCGGTCGCGAACTGGAGGGGCGCCTGGGGGACTTCATGACTCGCGTATTTGGCGAGGTCCGGGACCCCGAGACCCTCGTTGGCTTGAAGACCATCGTGGACAACCTCTCGCGCATCGCCGAGTACGCCCATTCCATCTCCAACGTGGCCTTCAATCGCTACCTGGAACGATCCACTCCTCTGTGTCAGGCTGTCGTGGCCGAGGGCGTGTAGCCGGGCTCCGGCAAAGCTTAAATGGCCCAGCTTGGTGGTGGCTCGGCATGGCCGAGGAACAGCTTCGACCCGAGATTCGGAAGGGGGCCATTGCCCTCTTCATGGCCATCGGCGTCTTCTTGCTCTGGCTAGGGCTCCTCCTTAAGACGGTCGGTGAGGGCGGCCTGCGCGACGTGGGGACGATCCTCGGCGTCACCGGTTCCCTCTTCGCCTTCGTCGTCGCCCTCTTCGGCGCCCTGGGCAGCAAGCGGACGACGGACTACCAGAACTTAGGTCTCCTCGTCGTCGCTGCCGGCCTCCTCTTGGTCGCCGTGATGCTCTAGATCCTACCCAAGCTGCTTGAGACCCTGCGCGACCTCCGGGGCCACGGAAACGGCGCTGTAGTCGCTCGATACCGTGTCTGAAGCCACGACTTCATCGAAGACCTTTAGTCGCTCCTTCGCCCCGCCCACGAACAGGCCGTGGACGCACCCGGCGACGACGCCTCGGGAACCTTGTTCCTGAACGATTCGCGCGGCACTGACCATGGTGCCCCCGGTCGAGACTACGTCATCCACGATGGCGACCCGACGGCCCTCCACGGCGAGTGCCTTCGCCTCCGTCTCCACCGTCCAACTGTCCAGGCGTTCCTTCTTCAGCGAGTCCCAGGGGATCTTCATCAGACCCCCCACCGCCTCTGCGTGTCGGGCCGCGTTCTCGTCGGGTGCCAGGACCATCTCCACCCCTAGCTTGGCAAAACGCCGGGCGAGGGCGGGCATCCCCGTGATGTCGAGGGCCGGGATGTCGAAGTAATCCATGACCCGCTCGTTGTGGACGTCCACGGTCAGGAGGGCGTCCGCCCCAATCTCCAGCCGCTTTGCCACGGCGCGAGAACTGATGGCCTCCCCTGGCCGAAACCTCTTATCCTGCCGGCCGTACCCGAAGTACGGGACGACGAGAGTCACCCGACCGGGTGCGGTCCCCTCGAGGGCGTCCTGGAGCAGGAAGAGCTCGAGGAGCTTGTCGTTGGGATAGGTCGTCTGGACCACGACGAGGTCTTCGCCCGCTCCGTGTCCGGGTACCCGTACCTGGAGTTCCCCATCTGCGAAGGTGCGCACCTCGGCGACCAGGAGATCGGCGCCCAGGGCCTCGGCCAGTGCTTTCGCCAAGGAGACGGAAGCGGAGCCGCTAACGACCTTCACGGGACGACCCGTCGGAAGAACGAGCCCGTAGTTATAGATTCCTTGGGCGGGCGGACGGGGCCGCGTCAGCCGCGGTGGCGAAGGCGTGAGACCTGGATTTCGTCAAAGGAGAGAGCCTCCCTCGCCACCTCTTCCGAATGGAAGGATCCTTGGACCGCGCGCAGCCCTTCGCGGTTTTGGGAGGAGAGGAGGAGGTAGATGGCCCCGCCTTCCGCCAGAAACGGGGGAACGTCCTTCAGGAATCGCAGCACGACCTCGTCCCCGCCGCGGCCTCCACTCCAGGCCCGGTCGAGCCACTCGCCCCGGGGCTTTAGGGGGAGGTAGGGCGGATTGAAGGCGATGGCGTCGAAGGTCCCGTTGAGGCCGTTAAGGAGATCCGCTCGCACCACATCGAGGGCGAGATCGTTCCTCAGGGCGTTCGCGCGGGCGAGGGAGACGGCGAACGGGTTGATGTCCGTGGCCACGGTCCGGATCCGACGGGCCGCATGCAAGGCGATGAGGCCGGTGCCTGTCCCAATCTCCAAAAAGGAGGACGCGCCCGCCAGGTCCAGGGCGCGGAGGAGAAGATAACTGTCCTCCGCGGGCCGGTAAACTTGGTCGTCCTCTTCGACCCGTAGGCTAGGATCCAGCCGCACGGCCATGCAGCCCGGCCAAGGTTCATAACAGTTCCTCGCCCTGGTTCCGCAGTGCTCTGGGTCCTCATTCTGGTCCTCGGGGTCGCCGCGGCCAGCTTCCTCTACCCCCTCCTCCGGAAGACCTATTTCACGCCCACCCTCGTCCTGGCGAACCTCGCCCTCTTCCTGTTTCTCATCCTGATAGCTGTCTTCAGCACCGACCCCGGTTTGAGGGCCTTCATCGAGGAGAACCTACTGTTCAAACCCCAGGACCTCGTGGAGTTGCGCCTCTGGACCCTCATCACGAGCATGTTCCTCCACGCCAGCGTGCTCCATGTGATCTTCAACATCCTATTCCTCTACCTCCTCGGCCTTCCGCTTGAAGACCGAATCGGCGGTCGAGCCTTTGCGATCGTCTACCTCTCCACGGGCTTCGCGGCCTCCCTGGTGTTCGCGCTGGTGGAGTGGGGGAACCCGGTTGCCGCTCTGGGGGCTTCGGGCGCCATCATGGGCATCGCAGGTGCCTTCCTCGCGCTCTATCCGCGCGACCGAATCTTCTTCATCCTGGTTTTCCTGATCCTTCCCCGGGTTCGAGTCTACCTGGCCGTCGGTGTCGTCCTTCTTGGGGAAGCGTTGCTTCTCTTCCTCCAGGTCCAGGACGGCGTCGCCCACGCGGCCCACATGGGAGGAATCGGCTTCGGAATCCTACTGGCGCCTCTCATCGTACGCCGAAAGCTGGAGGCCCTGCCTCCCCTCGTCACGCTTGACGATCTGGCCACGACGAAGGAGCTCCGTGAGATTCTGGCTCGGATTCAGGCCGAAAGCGTGGCGGAGGTCCGGGACGCATGGGTGGATCACTTTCTCGAGAAGGCCGGGTGTCCCCAATGCCAGGGACCCCTGACACGGAGGGGGAAGGCGGTAGCGAGCGAATGCGGCTGGGAACGGCGACTCTGACCTTCGACGCCTTATACCCTCACCTCGATGATGGGTATGGGATGGAGCCGCCAAGCGCCCTCCACCTGGAGTGTCCCAAATGCGGACGGACGCCCCATCGAGTCCTCCGGGGTCGTCTGTCCCCTGGCCGGGAGCTCGTCCTGGAGGGCGTGTTCCGGTGTCTTCGCTGTGGGGACACGCGGCGCGAGACATACCGGGAATGGGCCCCCGTCCGGGTGCCCCTCGTGGTCAGCGACGGAAGCACGTCTCGGCGGGAGGAAGTGGAGCTCTTCCCGGGGGAGGAGGTCCGGGTTGGCGACACGATGGAGGCAGAGGGGGGACAGGTCCGAATCACCGCCATCGAGGCCGGGGCCAAGCGTGTCCGGGAGGCCTCCACCGAGATCATCACAACGCTTTGGAGCCAGCGGGTCGATCGGCTGAAGGTCAAGTTCTCCTTGAACAAGGGCCGCCGGACCGTACCCTTCGAGGTTCCCGCCCTCCCGGAGGAGGAGTTCGAGGTCGGCGATCTTGTGCGTCTCGGCCGGGATCGGGCAGTTATCCACCGCATCAAGACGCCGCTTGGGACGATACGGGAAGGTGTCGTCCCGGCGGGAGACATCGTGCGCGTGTACTGCCAGACCGTCCGTCGCCCCCGTTCCCACCGACGTCCTAGGCGAGGATAGATGGCCGACGAGTACACGGAGAGGCGCGAACGGTTGGTGGACCAGCTCGTCCGTGACGGCGTACTGCGGACCCCTCGCGTAACCGAGGCCATGCGGCTCGTGCCCCGTCACCGGTTCGTGCCACGTCGCCTGCGGGAGAGCGCCTACTACGACACGCCTCTGAGCATTGGCTCGGGCCAGACCATCTCGGCCCCCCACATGGTTGGGATGATGTTGGAGTACCTGGACTTGCACGAGGGTCACTCCGTGCTTGAAATCGGTGGGGGATCCGGGTACCATGCCGCCCTCGTGGCCCACGTCGTGGGGCCGACGGGACACGTCACCGCGGTCGAGCGAATTGGGTCCCTGGCGAAGAAGGCACAGGCTCGTATCGACGCACTCGGTCTGGGGGACCGCGTCGAGGTGCTGGTCCGGGACGGATCCCAAGGATTCCCCGAGCGGGCCCCCTTCGACCGGATTTTTGTGACCTGCGGCGCGCCGGAGATCCCCCCGCCTCTCATCGAGGACCTAGCGGAGGGGGGCAAACTCCTGGTTCCCGTAGGGACCCGGTACTTCCAAGACCTCATCCTCGGGGAAAAGGCGGGGGGCGAGATGAGTACACGAAGCCTGGGTGGCGTGGTGTTCGTCCCCTTGGTTGGCGAGCACGGCTTCGATTGAGGTGTGGAAGCGGGTCCCTAACCTTTTAGCTCCCCCCCGTGGTCCAATCCATGGGATGATCACGCTCCTGGGCGTCAGCCACGTCTTCCGGCTAGGCCCGCGCATCCATCAGGAGATTGAGAGCCGCCGACCCGACCTCGTCGCCCTGGAGCTCGACCCCGCCCGCATGCGTGCGCTGGAGGAACCCGATCGCATCCGCTGGGCACCCGGCGTCTACAGCCTCCTAGCGGGCTTTCAGCGCCGCATCGCGGAGGAGTACGGGGCGGACGTGGGGGAGGAGATGCTGGCCGCCCGGGACGCGGGACAGCGTCTGGGCATCCCGGTCGCCCTCATTGACCTAGATGCCCGGGTGGCCTGGAAGGCGCTCTGGGCCTCCCTGGGACCGCTGGAACTGCTCAAACTTCTCTTCTCGGCCCTCGGCTCCATGTTCGTTGGACGTGAGCAGATCGAGCGGGAACTCCACCGATATCGGGAGGACACCACGAGGTTCATGGAGGACCTGGGTCGCGACTATCCAGCCGTGAAGGAGGTCCTCGTCGACCGGCGGAACGCCCACATGGCCGGCGAGTTGAGGCGGCTGCGAGAGGCGTATGGTCACATCGTCGCGGTCGTGGGGGACGGTCACGTCCAGGGGCTCTCGAGCCTCCTCGAAGGAGCAGAGGTGGAGGTGGTCCGCCTCTGGGACCTCCGGTCAACGGGGGAGGAGTCGGCCCCCCATGACACCTAGGCGCGTTTCCTCAAGGGCCCAACGTTCGGCGCTCCCCCGTCAACGCTTAAGAGGCGCTTTCCAATGAACAACCGTGGATGAGGACGAGAGGCGACAGTCCACCCTGCGGTATCTGCGAGCCAAGTTCACGCAGTATTACCGGGACCACCCCCTGCGACTCCCGCCTCGGTTCGGCCGCCGCGAGTTTGGCTTCATCCTCTTCGAGGGGGGCTTTGTGCTCCGTCACCTGGGGTTCCCCAAGGAGACGGAACTCTACCGCTACATCCAGTCCAAGTCTCCAGCCCACATCTACCACTCCGCCGCCTACTACGAGACCCCGGGGGCCCCCACGATGGGGGAGAAGGGGTGGATGGGTGCGGACCTCATCTTCGACCTGGATGCGGACCACATCCCCGGGTGGCAGAAGCTGGGATACGCGGGGATGCTCGAGGCGGTGAAGTCGCAGGTCATCCGCCTGATCGATGACTTTCTCGTGACGGACCTGGGTTTCCGGGAGGACGACCTCCGCATCGCCTTCTCGGGGGCCCGTGGGTACCACATCCACGTCCGCGACCCGCGTGTCTTCACCCTGCAGAGCCATGAGCGACGTGAAATCGTGGACTACATCACCGGGACCGGGCTGGACCTACAAGTCGTCGGACGTCAGGAGCCCTTCGAGGAGCGCACGTTCGGCGGGAAAACCCGAACCCTGAAACGGTACCGCATCCCCCCGGCCTCGGACGCCGGTTGGCGGGGCCGAACGACCCGAGGCATCGTACAGTGGTTGGAGGAGCTGGCGGACCTGCGAGAGGAGGAGGCCCTCAAGACGCTGCAGCAGCTCGAGGGAGTCGGTCCGAAACGGGCACGGGGGATCTACGAAACCGTCCTTCGTCTAGGGAGGGAAGGCGTGCGGAGGCGAGTCGAGGCCGGCCACCTGGAGTTCCTTCCCGCCGGGAGCGGGCCCCCCCTCGTCTCCCAAGGAGTGGCGCACGCCCAGGGGGCAACGGATGAGCCTGTGACTTCTGACACCAAGCGCCTCATTCGCCTCATGGGCAGCCTCCACGGCAAGACCGGTTTCACCGTGGTCCCGCTGACCCGGAGTGCGCTGGACGCCTTTGACCCACTGACCGCCGCCGTTCCCAGCACGTATTCCCACGAGAAAATCCGCGTCGAGTCCTCCCAGGCTATTGTTACTGATATGATGGGCGAAACCTTTAACGTGGAACCGGGGCAGAACAGCGTCCCCGAGTATCTGGCCATCTTCCTGATGTGTCGAGGGATGGCCACCTTGGCTTCGGGGACCGCTGGCGATGGAATCCAAGGGCCCACCTAAGGACGCCCGCAAGCTCGCCCAGATTCGACTCTTCAGGGAGCTTCTCGTTCCGCTGCAGATCATCGCCATCCTGGCCGTTGCGGCATTCCTGGTGGCCAACGCGGGGATTCGCGCGAACCCACCGTACGTCCCCCTGCTGGCGGCACTCCCCATCCTAGTGATCGCATTCGCGGTCATCTCTCTGGAGCTCATTCTGGTCCGATTTCTGGAGATCCGCCACGCCCCGCGAGAGGGCCAGAAGTACATCCTCGTCGACATCAGCTGGCGGAACGCGAAGAAGGCCTTCGCCATCGCCCTGGTCCTCGCCGTGCTCCTGCTCGTTCCCCCCGTGAAGGCCCTGACCCTGAACCTCCTCTCTCCGACCTCGCAACGGGGCCTTGAAGCCGGAGGGACGCTCCCCGTGACCTTCACCAGCCAAGGTGCCCTGGGCATCAGTCACGTCGAGAGCTTACAGGTGGTCGTGGAGAGCGGCTCCCTCCGCGTACACATTCAGCAGGGGACCGCGCCCCCCAGCCTGACCGTGGACCTCACCGCAGGGCAGCAGCGCACCTTCGCCCTCGCGTCTGCCTCCCTCGTCTTGTACACCGTCACGTTCGAGAACCGGGGCGCGACCACCACCGCCTTCACCTACAAGGTGAACCTCGGCCTTCCCAACGGTTTCATCAACCTCGCAGCGCTGCTCATGGGGATCGTAGCGGTCTCGAACCTGGCCTGGCTGGTCTACCTGCGGCCTCTTCGGGAGGCAGGTCTCAAGGCGATGCCCTCGGCCATGCGTCGCCGCCGACCGGCTCGTCGGCCCCGTCCGGTCCAGGGGTGGCTGCCCCGGCAGCCTCCCTACCCGCGACGCCCTGTCGCCTGGCGATGGCCGTGGCAGCCTGTTCAAGCCGCCCGGTATCCCATCCCACGCGGATGGAACCCCGCCTACGGGTCCTACCCCAGCCACACGCGACCCCAGCCCCCTTCCTGGCCCACTCCCAAGTCCTTCCCGCCTCAAGGCCCCCCGCCGACGAAGCCCGAAACCCCCGCCAAGCCCGAGGGAGTGGCGAGGCTGGAAGAGGACCTCCCTCCGCCCCCCGACGAGGTGGAACCCCACGCGGTCGAGGGAAGCCCTCCTCCTCTCGAACGGGTCATTGAGGACCCCGATCGAGTCGCCCTGAAGGCTGCCGGGACCGACATTGGCGGGCTGCTCGACAAGGCGGAGGACCGCCTGGCCATGGGTGAGTTCCAGGAGGCGCTGACGGACTACGAGACTATCCTCTCTATCGACCCGCGAAACGTACCCGCGCTCCTGAAGATGGCAGAACTCCTCCGACGCGTCCATCGTCCAGGTGATGCCCTGGGGGCCCTGGACCGCGTCCTCGCCCTCGACCGGTGGCATCAGGGGGCGCTCTTGGAAAAGGCCACCCTTCTTGAGGGGGAGGGGCGGCACGACGAGGCGCTGGAGAGCTACAGCGCCATCCTCCAAGGCAGCCCGGCTGTACTCACAGCCCTGGTTCGGAAGGGAGACCTGATGGCCCGAATGGGGGAGCCCGAGCTGGCATGGGAGGCGTACTCCGAGGCACAGCGTCTGGCCCCCGACGACCGGGAGCTCACGGAGAAGATCCAGGCCCTCGAGGAGGGCCAGGGTTCCACGATCGATCCCGAGAGTCCTGCGTTTCAACTCAAGAAGGCTCGGGCCTCGGCTCGGGCGGGAAGGCTCGAGGAGGCCTTGCGGCTCTGTGAGGCGGCGGCCGAAGCCGCCGAGGACCCGGAGGTGTGGGCCCTCAAGGGCGTGCTGGAGCGGGATCTGGGTCTGCAGGGACCGGCCATCGCCAGCCTCCGACGGGCCGCGGAATTGGACCCGGACGATCAGGAGTCCGCGAGGCGACTGGAAGGCCTTCAGCGGAAGGCCCAGGACCAGATCGACCTCGAGAAGACACTCCGGGAGATCGAAGGGCTGGCCCCGTCGGTCGTGGGCGCCATTGCGGAGGAGTTTCGGAGTCTTCGCAAGCTGAAGCGGGTGAAGCTGAAGAACCTGGCATCCCTGGAGGGCGTCACCGAGGCGGACGCCAAGGCCATCCTTCGCCGGATTCGCAGCGGAAGATAGGTTTTTACCGGAACCGCGTTTGGTTCGGACCGTGAAGGCCTACCGCATCCGCGGAGCGTTTCTCATGGGCCGCGTCCGGCAGTCCTTCGCCCAAGAGGTGGCCGCCGAGACCCAGGGGGAAGCCGTTTCGCGGGTCCTCTCGGATCTGGGAAGCAAGCACCGCGCAAAGCGACGGGACATCACGATTCAGGAGGTCGTCGAGCTGCCACGCGAAGAGGTGGAGGATCCCGTGGTGGCTTACCGGCTCGGGGAGGGATGAGGTGGCCGAGGAAGTGGGGCTCCAGCAGGCGGTGGCCGCCCTGGAGACCACCCGGGCCCAGATGGACGCCCTCACACGGCAGGAAGAGGCTCTCCGCTACTCCCTGCAGGAATACACACGCGCCCGAGACACCATGGCGGAGTACAAGGACGCCCCCGTCGGAACCGAGATCCTCGTCCCCATCGGCGCGAACTCCTTCCTTTTCGCCCACATCGCAGACGTCGAGCGGTGCATCGTCGGACTCGGGGCGGAGGTGGCCCTGGACGACAGCATCGCATCGGCCATCGAGCGGCTCGACAACCGCATCCGCCAGCTCACGACGGTCCAGGAGGACCTCCTCCGGCGCATCGCCGCCATGGAAGGCCAGGCCAACGATCAGGCGGCCTTGGTCCAGGAGGCCTACGACAAGGCCCAGGGCGAGTCGGGGGAGGGAGAGGGTGTTTGAGACCCTTCGCAGGAAGCTTCTGGGGTGGAAGGAGAAGGCCCCGGAGGAGCTAGAAGAGCTCGTTTCGGAGACCTCCGGCCGGAAGGTCAAACGCGTGGCCTTGGACCGCTACCTCGCCGACCTGGAGATCGCCCTCTTGGAGTCCGACGTCGCCTTGGATGTCGTCTCCGGAATCACCGAATCCATGGAGGGGGAGCTCCTGGGGAAACGCATCTCCCGGGAGACGAGTTTCAAGGCCGGGCTCTGGGAGGCGCTCCGCCGGTCCCTCCAACGCGCGTTGTCGGTGCCCTCCCTCGACCTCGTCGCCTTCGTGAAGGAGCAAGAGAAGCCCGTCGTCCTCATGTTCGTCGGCGTCAACGGCACCGGGAAGACCACCGTCATCGCCAAGCTTACCCACGTGTTCCAGACCCAGGGGCTCACCTGCGTTCTTGCCGCGGGGGACACCTTCCGGGCGGGGGCCATCGAGCAGCTAGCGGTCCATGCCGCCCATCTGGGAGTGAAGCTCATCGCACACGAGGCCGGGAGCGACCCCGCCGCCGTGGCCTTCGACGCTGTGGAGCACGCCCGCGCCCGCCGCCGGGATCTCGTCCTGATTGACACGGCCGGACGGATGCAGACGAAGGCGAATCTGATGGAGCAGATGAAGAAGATTAGGCGGGTCTCCAAACCCGATCTGGTGCTCTTCGTCGGCGACGCCCTGACCGGGAACGACGCCGTGGAGCAGGCGAAAGGGTTCGAGGAGGCGGTGGGAATCGACGGGGTGATCCTCACCAAGGTGGACGCCGACGCCAAGGGAGGTGCGGCCCTCAGCATCGCAAGAGCGGTCGGCCGGCCGGTCCTCTATCTGGGGAACGGACAGGAGTACGGGGACCTCGTCCCCTTCGACCCAAACTGGATGGTCGATCGGCTTCTGGCCGCTACGCCGGACTCGTGAGCCTGCGTTTGATTAGGAATCGCAGGTTCCCCCACCCATCGGCGAGAGACCGGATTTTGGCCTCCCCAATCCGGGGCCGGTAGCGAATCGGGACCTCGCCAAATCGCAGACCCTTCGCCAGGACCTCGAGCTTCAGCTCCTCGGAGAACGGCATGCCGTCGCTCCCCAAGGCAAGACGGTCCAAGATCGCGCGACGGAACACCCACATTCCCGACTGGGAGTCCCGGAGACGGATCCCATACAGGAGAGCCGCCGTCTTGTTCAGCATCGCGTTTCCCAGTCGGTGGTGGACCTCCATGGCTTCCGGTTGCAATTCCGTCAAACGGTCGCAAGAGACGAAATCCCATTGTTCTTGCTCCAGGAGGGCGGCGATCCGTGGGATCTCGTGGGCCGGGTATGTGCAGTCCGCGTCCAGTGTCGCAATCAGGACTCCGGAGGCCGCCGCAAAGCCCGTCTTGTAGGCCCGGCCATATCCGCGGCGATCCTCCGGGACGACCCGGGCCCCCTTCCCCTCCGCGATGGCCACGGTCTCGTCCTCAGACAGGGTGTCCACGATGAGAATCTCGTACGGGAGGGCGGGTCCCGCAAAGGCCTCGTGCACCTCATCCAGGACGCGCCCGATGGAGGCCTCCTCGTTCCGGGTCGGAATGACGACGGAGATGTGGACCATGGCGGCGTTCGAGCCTACCCCCCAGGCGTGATAAAGAGCTTCCCCTCTCGTTATCCAGGCGGGGAGGGGGGCTCCCCAAAGAACTTGTAGCCCACGTACCCCAACACCGCCAGGACGAGGCGGCCGAGGGCCCAGAAGGTCATGCGGCGACGGGCCATCTCCAGGGGACTGTAGCGGCTCCAGAGGCTGCCGTGCTTCAGCGTCAGCTGCTTACGTCCTGCGCCGTTCCAGAAGGCCTGGCGGAAGAAGTCGTAGACCGAGCCCCGAGTGCGGTGATACACGATGGCCCGGGGTTCGTGGTAGATCGAATGCCCCCCCTTCACCGCCCGGAGGTTCATGTCGATGTCCTCCGCCGTGATGAACCAGGCGTCGAAGCCTTGGATCCCTCGGAGGGCATCGACGCGATAGGCGAGGTTGGCACTCGGGTAGGTGATGTCGGATCCCCGGTAGATAAGCTCGACCCGCTCCAGCTCCTCGAAGGGCCGGTATCCGATCTGGATGGTCCGCCCGGCCACCACGGCGGACCGTTCCAGCCCTTCCCGGATGTACTTCAGCCAGAAAGGGTTCGCGATGCAGTCGGCGTCGATGAAAGCCACCGCATCGCCGCCGGCCATGCGGATGCCGTGGTTGCGGCTCTCCCCGCGGGTCCCGCCGTGGTGCGCCAGCCGGATGAAGCCGTAACGCGCCGCGTACTCGCCCACGATGTCTCGCGTCCCGTCCTCGCTGTTCGAGTCCACCACGATGACTTCCAGGGGTGCCTCCTGGGTCACGAGGCTGTCGAGGAGGTCCGCGATGTTGTGCTCCTCGTTCCGTGCGGTCACCAAGACGCTGACGAGCACGGCCTCTCAGAGCCCGAGGCGCGATATGACCTTTCCTCTGCCTTTCCCGCGCCTGAGAATCGGGCCCGGACCCGTGAGGGAGGCTTTATCCGATGGGACCCTGGTCCGGCCCCCGTGGACCTCTCCGTCGTCGTGGGGACCCGGCCTGAGATCGTGAAAATGGCGCCGATCGTCCTCGCGCTGCGGGAGGAGGGCATCCCATTCTCCCTGGTTCACACCGGCCAACATTACGACCAGGAGTTGTCCAGGGTCTTCCTCGAAGAGCTCGGGCTTGGCTCCCCGGATGCCGTGCTCGACGTGGGCTCGGGAACGCAGGCGAAACAGACGGCCGAGGCCCTCATCCACCTGGAGGCGCATTTCGCCCAGGACCCTCCCCGACTCATCCTGGTCGAAGGGGACACGAACACGGTCCTGGCGGCCGCACTGGCCGGCGCGAAGCTCGGGGTGGACGTGGGGCACGTGGAGGCGGGCCTCCGGAGCCATGACCTTCGAATGCCGGAGGAGCACAATCGACGGTTGACCGACCACCTCTCTTCCTTCCTCTACGCCCCCACGGACGTCGCGGCCAAGAATCTGCGCCAGGAAGCCGTCTGGGGCACCATCTGGATCACGGGCAACACCGTCATCGACGCCACGATCCGCTATCTTCCGCTGGCGGAGGCGCGGTCGAACGTGATGGACCTCGTCCCCTTCGACCGGTTCTGCCTCGTGACCGCGCACCGGGCCGAGAACGTCGATGACCTGGAGACCCTCGGGGAACTCGTCGATCTGCTTCGGCGGGCTCCGCTTCCCGTGGTCTACCCCGTACACCCCCGAGCGGAGGGCCGGTTGGAGGACGCAGGGCTCTACGAGAAGCTGCAGGCGTCACAGAACGTCCAGCTCCTGCCCCCCCAGGGTTACTTCGACTTCCTGGTCTTGATGAAGCGCTCGACCTGCATCCTCACGGACTCGGGAGGCATTCAAGAGGAGGCGACGTCGCCTGCCCTCCGGAAGAAGGTCTTCGTCTTTCGCCGGGGCACGGAGCGGCCGGAGGCCGTGGCCGCTGG
This sequence comes from Thermoplasmata archaeon, assembly GCA_046759865.1. GTDB lineage: Archaea > Thermoplasmatota > Thermoplasmata > RBG-16-68-12 > JAJISG01 > JAJISK01. The sequence continues at coordinate 17,277 of JBHIDB010000001.1, read as the reverse complement.
GTATACACGGGTTGTTGGGACGACCGCCCAGAAGGCGATTGTTGCCATGAAGGAGTTCCTGAACGACCCTGCCGCACCCACCGCGCCCAGCCCGTATGGGGACGGAACGGGCGGCGCCCAGATTGCGTCCTTGGTCCGGAAAACCCTCGCGAAGGGACCCGGCCCCCTCGGACAGAGGACGTCCTGATGTCTCGGAAACGCTTTTATAGGGACCAGTAATCTACGGGCCGCTCCGCAAGGGGCCCTTGTCAGATGGGACGGATGGGATGCGTTCGACGCGACGGAGCCGCAGCTATCGTTAGGGGGCCGCTTCGTGTTCTTGAAGGAAATCGAACTGGAGAACTTCAAGTCCTTCGGCCGCCGCCTTCGGCTGCCCATCCTGTCGGGCTACACGGCCATTACGGGACCCAACGGAAGCGGGAAGAGCAACATTAGCGACGCGGTAATCTTCGTCCTCGGTCCCAAGAGCTCTCGGGTCATCCGGGCAGGGCGACTCACGGATCTCATCTACGACGGGGGAAAGGGAGGGAAGGCGGCGGGCCATTGCCGCGTCTCCCTGGTTTTCGACAACCAAGACCAAGCCATTCCCCTAGAGGCCCCGGAGGTCCGGCTCACCCGTTACGTGGGGCGCTCGCCGAGCGTAACGGAGGGGTACAACTCCTATTTCTACGTGAACGGTCGGAAGGCGACTCTCACGGAGTTCGACGCACTCCTGGCGAACTCCAGGATCTCGGCCGAGGGCTACAACATCGTTCAGCAGGGAGACGTGCAGGGCATCGTCGAGATGACCCCCCTGGAACGGCGTCGGGTCCTCGAGGACATCGCCGGCATCTCCCGTTTCGAGGAGGATATCCAACGGGCCGATCGCAAGCGTCAGGGGGTAGAGGACGACCTGGGCCGGATCGAGATCATCCTCAAAGAGATACGCCGCCAGCTCCGCCAGCTCGAACGGGACCGTGAGGGGGCGCTCCGCTACCGGGAATTGCAGGGAGCGCTGGAGACGGCCCGCGCCCAGAGGGCGCACAAGGAGATTCAACTCCTCGAAGGACAGCTCGCCTCCGCCCACGAGCAAGTTCAGCGCTACGAAGCGGAGCGTGCGGGTTGGGAAGAGGAGCGGGTTCGACTGCGGGAGGCCCTGAAGACGGGAGAGGATCGACTCCAGGCCCTCGAAGCCCGGCTCGCCGAGGAGGGCGGGGAAGAGTTTCAGTCGGTGCGCGCGAGGCTGGATGACCTTCGGATCGAGCAGGCTCGGGCCCAGGACGGGATAGAGCGGGGCAAGGAGAGGGGGAAGGAACTCCGAGCCAGGATGGCGGGTATCAGACGCGACCAGAAGAAGGCAGAGGGCGAACTTGTGACCCTCCGAGAACGGGCAGGGGAGGGGGAGGAGGAGGCTCAGCGACTCACGGAATCGATCGCGTACAAGGAGTCGCAGATTGCCAAGGTGGAAAAGGGCGCTTCTGAGGCTGATGCCCGGGTCCTGAAACTCCAGAAGGCCACCGTCGCCCTCGATCAGGAGATCGACGAGCAGGATGCGGTCTGCCGAGGGTTGGTTCTCGAAACGGAGAAGCTCACCCAGCGCCGGGACCAACTCGACGAGTGGCTCGCGCAGCTCCTAGAGGAACGAAAGGCCCAGGATCTCGATGTCAAGGATGCGGAGTGGCAAGCGAAGGAAACGGCATCGGGTTCGCGGAGCCAAAGGAAGCAGCGCGGCCACCTGCAGGAGCGCGTAGCGGCGCTCAAGAAGGAACGAGGGGAGCTCCTCCACCAATCCACCGAGTTGGAAAGCGCCGTCCAGAACCTCTCCCGCGAGCTGAGCCTCCTCAAAGCGGAGGCGGAGGCCGCCGAAACCATTCGAAAGGGGTACAACCGCGCCGTGTCCTCCGTCCTCGAGGCGCGAGACGGCGGAAAACTCGACGGGATTCATGGAACGATCGCCGACCTCGGCCAGGTGGACGCGAAGTTTGAGCGGGCACTCCAGGTGGCCGCCGGCGCCCGTCTGCAGGCCATCGTGGTGGAGGACGATGGGGTAGCGGCGAAGGCCATCGGACACCTGAAGCGCAAGAAGCACGGCCGGGCCATCTTCCTCCCCCTCTCTAAGATGCTGCCGGGTCGACCTCGGGGCAAGGCACTCATGGCGGTGAAGGACGCCTTGGGATTCGCCTTGGATCTCGTCACCTTCGACGAACCGTATCGCAATGCCTTCTGGTACGTCTTCGGAGACACGGTGGTCGTGGAGGACCTGGGCCAGGCCCGCAAACTGATGGGGGGCGTTCGGCTCGTGACCCTCGATGGACAACTCGTCGAGGCCAGCGGGGCCATGGTGGGCGGGCACATGGAGGATCCCCTCCTCCGCTTCGGGAAAGGATCGGCCAGCGACCTCGACCGGGTGGCCGGTGAAGTGGGACGGGCAACCAGGGAGCTCGAGAAGGTCCAGGACCGCCTCCAGGAGGTCGAGGCGGAGCTTGAAGCGGTGAAGCGGCAACGGCAGAAGTCCCGCGAGGCCGAGGACCGCCAGAAGTCCCAGCGAGCCCTCCTCAAGGGTCAGAAGAGGCAGCTGCTAACACGCCTCGAGGCTACGGTGGCCATGCTGGTGCAGAAGACCGAGGAGCTGGACCAGGTCGCTCAGGAGCGGGAGGTCCTGTTGGGGCGGCTCGAGGAGGAGAAGAAAGGGCTCGCCGCCGCCAAGGGCCGCAGGAAGGAACTCCGTGTCGCCATGGGGAAGATTACGCCGGACCGAATCACCCAAGAGCTTCGGAAGCTCCAGGGCGAGCGGCTCAACCTACTAGAGGGACGCCACCGACGGGAGTCCGAGAGAGAGGTCCTGAAGAATCAGATTGCGTTCCAAGAGGAGCGACGAGCCGAGCTGGTGACACAGCTGGCCCGAGACGAGAGGGAGACGACCGAAGCGGGAAAACGCGTCCAAGGTGATACGAAAACCCTCGCGAAACTCCAGAAGGACATTCTCGCCCTCGAGAAGCTCCAGACAAGCACCCTCTCCCAGGCGGAGGAGGTTCAGGGGGAGCGGGATCGTGCCTTCCGAGAGAAGACCCAACTTGAGGCTGAAATCGCCAAGGCAGAGAGCAAGCATGAGACCACCGAAGACTTCCTTGTGGGCCTCGAAACACAGATTGCCGGACTCCAAGAGCAGATCCAGGACGCCACGGGCCGCGCGAAGGAGTTCGGCGAGCCGGCGGAACCCCTCCCGTCCATGAAGGAAATCGACCTCGCGGTGGCCGATCGCGAGAAGGCCCTGAACCGCATCGGCGCGGTAAACCTGCGGGCCCTGGAGGATTACGATACGCAGGAAACCCGCCACGAGGAGCTCAAAGGAGAGCTTGGACGGATGCGGAAGGAGAGGCGGGACCTGCTCCGCGTCGTACGGGAGCTGGAGACGAAGAAGAAACAGGGTCTCCTGGTGGTCTTCCGCGCCCTTCAGTCCAATTTCGCCACCGTCTATGCCGAGATCTCCGAGGGCGGGGAGGCGAGTTTGGAATTGGAGAACGAGGAGGATCCCTTCGAGGGCGGTCTCCTTATCCGGGCTCGGCCCCCAGGGAAGCGATTCCACCGCCTCGAGGCACTGTCGGGAGGCGAGAAGAGCCTCGTCTCCATGGCCTTCATCTTTGCCCTGCAGCGGCACGATCCCTCGCCCTTCTACCTCCTCGACGAGGTCGATCAGAACCTCGATGCGGTCAACGCTGAGAAGGTGGCCCGGATGATCCACAAAAACGCCGGGTCGGCACAATTCGTCCAGATCTCCCTTCGCAAGGTGAGCCTGAAGGAGGCGGACCACATCGTGGGGGTCACCATGGGATCCAAGGGCATCTCGAAGGTAATCATGCAAGTCAATCTGGAGGAGGTCTTGGAGGAGGAGGTCCCTTCAACGGAGGCGGTGGAGGCGGCGGCCTGATGTCGGGGTTCGAAGCGGTGCTGGGTCACCTGCTCTTCCACCAGGCCTTGGAGGAGGAGGAGCCGGAAAAGATGGCGCGGTACATGCAACTCCTCGAGAAGGCCCGAGAGGGACGAGTCGTTCCCACCCGAAATCGCTATGAGGATAGCGTCGTGACGGCCTTCGAACTCGTCCTTGAGGACTCCTTTGACCCCTGGGACATCGACCTCGCCCGATTCTCTCGGGAATACCTGAGGCGACTTCGTCAACTCGGAGCCGTCAACTTCGTGGCCGCGGGACGGCTGGTCCTCCTCTCGTGGTCGGTTCTCAAGCTCCAATCCGAGATGATCCTGTCGACGGCGGAGACGGTCAACCCGCCCGCGGAGGAGATCGACGACGGGTGGGACGTCATGCCAGGGTTTTATCAGGAACCCGCAGAAGTCGACCTCACCCATCAAATCCTCCATGGGGGGGAGCCCCCGCTGAAGGAGGGCTTCCACCGCGAAATCCAACGACCCGTGAGCCTCGTGGATCTCCTGGATGCCCTGGATCAAGCCTTTCGCGAGACCTCCAGGGCGGTCGCCGTGACTCGCACAGACCCACCGGCGCTGTTGGAGGGCCTGCGCGACAAGCTCCATCGAGAGGACCTGGCGGAGGACCTGCAGTGGGCGTGGGACCTCATCCGGGCCAGCGACGTGGAGGTCCTGAGCATGAGTGATCTGAATCACGGCAATCCCTGGGACCGTGCCACGTTGTTCCTCTCCGTTCTCTTCCTCGCGGAGATGGGGTGGCTCGAGGTCTGGCAGAAGAGCCTCCCCCATGGAGAGATTTACCTGCGGCCCCTCCGCGAGGCCGATGAGGTCGCCGCGACGGCCATTCCCACCTCCGAGGTCATATAGATGCGGAAGCAAGGCCTCCTGGAGGCTATCCTGTTTCTCACCGCGCGAGCCCTCACCGAGCGGCAGTTGGCGGAGGCCACGGGAATGACGGTTTCCACCGTGAGACGCGTGCTCACGCTCCTTGCCAGGGAGTACGAGGAGCGAGAGAGCGCCATCGAAGTGGCCCGCCGCGGGCGCCGCTGGATCCTGCAGGTTCGTGGGGAGTACCAGCGGGAGACCGCCGACATGGCGCCGGCCACGCTGCCCCAGGGAGTCCTGAAGACGGCGGCCCTCATTGCCTATCACCAACCCGTGAAGCAGAGCCATCTGGCCTCCCTGGTCGGGTACCGGGCCTACGACCACGTCCGGCGACTCCGCGATCGGGGACTCATCGCCGCGCGCCCACACGGACGAACCCTCCTGCTATCCACCACGAGCAAGTTCCCCGAGTTCTTTGGACTCGCCGTCCGGGGGCGTGAGGATCTCCGCCACCTGATGGCGTCGCGGGTGGGAGAACAGGACCTCGCCGGCGACCTGGCCAGCTGATAACGACGGCCGAACGTATTTATAGCGTCCTCCACGAGGGAGGGGAAGCCAGGAGGACTTGGCAAACTCCATCGGGGCGGACACGCTTTGAGCGGCTACCTCAAACACATCGAGCTGTCGCGACAGCTCGAGGAAAAGGCCAAAGAGGCCTCTGAGAACCGAAAGCACGCCGACGAGCGGATCAAGCAGCTAGGCGGCCTGATCGCGGACGCCAAGAAGGTGGATTGCCGGGTCACGGACGCGGAGGAGCTCCTGTCTCAGGCCAACAGCGCCATGGCGTCGAAGGATTACAAGCTCGCCCTCGGCAAGACCCAAGAGGGGGAGGACAAGGCGAAGGCGGCCTTCCTCCAAGAGGCCAACTCCGTCCTCGAGGCGTCGGAGTCGTTCATCGCCCTCTTGCAGCGGGCGGAGGTGGACAGCAGCGAATTTGAGGCCCTCCTCGGGAGCGCCCGGGAGGCCTTGGAGAAGGGGAGCTTCCGCGAAGGCGTTGAGACCGCCCGTCGCGGGTGGACGAAGCTCGAAAAGACCTTGAACGAGCACCTCTCCGACTCCTTCTCCTCCGTCCAGACGCGGATCCTCGCCGCGAAAGCCATGGAGAAAGACACGGCCATGGTGGAGGATCTCCTCTCTCGCGCCCGTTCCGCCCTGGAGGAATCGGAGCACGAGGACGCCCTCGGCCACACGGAAGAGGCCCTGGACATCCTCGGTCGAGAGCTGGGCTACGAGCTGGAGAACGAAGAGAAGGTCGTGCAGGAGCTCCTCCAGGCCGGTCGGGCCCTGAAGGCGGACATCGCCAAAGCGGAGGGGTACCTGAAGAAGTCCAAGACGGAATTGGAGGGCGGCGACTACCAGAAGTCCTTCAACTACCTCAAACAAGCCCGTGTCGAGGCGGAGCGGCAGCTGCAAAAGGGGTTCGAGTCCGGCAAGGCGAACCTCCAGGAACCCATCGAGGAAGCCAGAAAACTGGGGGTGGATGTAACCCAGGCCGAGGCGCTGGGGGAGGAGGCCCTGGAGGCCGCGAAGGCGGAGGACTACCACCGGGCCTCCGACCTACTCCGGGAGGGTCTCCAAGGTCTGGAGAACGCCAAATTCAAGATGGTCCTCGAGACGATCTCGGCCTCCAGGCCGAAGTTCCTCCGGGCTAAAGAGATGAACGTCGACATCGACGCGACCATGGAGATCTTCAACAAGGCCCGGGCGAAACTCCAGGAGGGCAAGCACACGGACGCCCTCTACTACGCGGAGAAGGGGAACGAGGAGCTGGACAAGCTCGTAGGAGAGTTGGACGAGGCCACGGAGCGAACCCAGCAGCTGGAGGCGGAAATCGCCTCCTTTGCCGAACAGGGACTGGAGCTCTCGGACGTTCAGGGCCTCCTCACTGAGGCAAAGAGCAGGCTGGCCGCTGGCGACACCAAGGCCTGGGCGACGCATGTCACAAGGGTTGAAAAGGGCCTCGAGAAGGCGAGGTCGGACCGGTGCGCCGAGATGCTCGACGAGGTCCAATTCATCGTCACGCTCGCGGAAAAGATCGGCCTCGACCTCGATGAGGCCACCGCGGGGATTCAGGAGTGTGCCCAACTCCTGAAGTCCAAGGAGGTCAGCAAGGCCCTCACCGAAGCCACGAGGCTGCAACAGACAGCGGAGGCGCGCATCACGTCCCACTTCCGGGCGAAGGCGGAGACGCTGAGGGACACCCTCCCGCCTACGGCCGCGGCGCGGGAAGTCTCCGAACTGCTCCTCAAGGTGGAGACGACCCTGGACGTGCGGGATTATGGAACGGCCGCCAGGCTCATGGAGGAGGCAGAGGAGAAGGCGGGAGGCCTGTCCGAGGCGTTCGGGGAACTCGCGGTGGAAGGACTTCAAGCGGCCCAAGCACTCGCCACGGAACACGACCTGAAAATCGACGGGCTTCGAGAAACGCACCTAGCCGCCAAGGAGGCCCTGGAGAAAGGGGAGCTGTCTGCCCTCTTCCAACAGGTCGAGTCCGTCCGAGACGTGCTCGCCCACCTGACCCAGAGAGCCTTCGACGAGGTGAAGGCCCGGGTCATCGAGGCCCGTAATGCAGGCATCGATATCACCAAGGAGAAGGAGTTTCTCAAGGCAGCCAAGCAGGCCATCACCGGTGGCGACATCTCGCAAGGCCTGATCGAGCTTCGCAACTGCGACGTTTCCGCCAAGGCTCATCTGGACGCCTTCCAGAAAGTCCGGGATACCATGGGGGCTGCGGCCGTCCTCGTGGCGGAAGGCAAGAAGAAGGACGTCGACATGACGCGGGCGGTCGAGCTCCTCCTCAAGGGCAAGACCGCTTTCGAGGCGGGGGAAATCGAGCGGGCGCTTGACATTGCCGGGGACGCCCGGGCGGAGGCGGAGAAGGCAATTAGCGTTCTCAATGTAAACGACCGGCTCCAGGCCGCCGCGGAGAGCCTCGCCCTCGCCGAGGCCCAGGAAGTGGATGTGGAGCCCTGGATCAGTCTCCTTGCTCGGTCCAAACGCGCGCTGGACCACGGCGACTTCCGGGAGGCCGTGGAGCTCGCCATGGAGGTGGAGGCGCAGGCCCGGGCCGGTGTCTTGAACAGCGTGAACGGCCGGGTGGCCCGATCGGAGAGCATGCTCGAGAAGGTGCAGGTCCCTGCCCCCGAGATTGCGGACCTCCAAGCGGCCCTCAAGGAAGTCAAAGCGCGCCTCGAGGGGGGCGACCTGAAGGAGGCCTCCGAGCAGTCGGTGGAGGTGCTGTCCCAGTCGCAAGTCACGGCCGAGGCGTACGAAGAAATCCTACTCGATCGGAAGGAGGCAGAGACCCTTATCGCGGACCTGCAGGCCCTGAGTATCAAGGTGAGCGGTCCCCAGAAACTCATGAACAAGGCCGGGAAGGCCCTGAATGAGGGCCGCCTCTCCGTGGCCAAGCAGTTCACCGGCGAGGCCATGGGCCAGCTCGCCAAGGATCGCAAGGAGAGCATCGAGCGGATGATCAAAGGCTTCGAGGCCTCCGCCGCAAAGGCCCAGAAGGAGGGCGTGGCGACTGCGGAGGCGGAAGCCCTCTTGAAGCAGGCCTGGAAGGAGTTGGCGGAGGGTCAATACCAGCATTCCCTCTCCAGCGCCATGAAGAGCGAGGTGCTCCTGGAGAAGATGGGACTACAGCGGGAGATTGCCCAGAACTCTCTCGAGACGGCCCGAGAGCGCATCCACGCCCTACCCGCGAAGGTGGACCTCCTGCAGAAGTTCCTAAAGGAGGCGGAAGAGGCCTTCGAGGCGGGCGAGTACGTGAAGTCCCTCGAGGTCGCCATCAACACAAGCGACGAGCTCGGCCGGATCAAGGAAGAGCTCGAAATCATGCACATCTCGGAGGAGGTGGCCCTCCGAAACTTCAACGTGGCCGACACCCTCGGCCTGGATTGTTCCCAGCTGGTCCTCATCCTCGAGGAGGCGAAGGCCGCCTCCAAGAAGGCCGACATGGACGGGGCGAAGGAATCTTACGACCGGTTGGCCACGGACGCGTCGGGGATGGTGTCCACCTACCTCACGGACCTCCACGGCCGGGTCCGCAGCGCCCGCGTGCTCAGCAGCCTCCTCGATTGCGAGGTTGAAGGCATCGAGGACCGCCTGTCCGAGGGCCTGGCTTACCTCGAGGAGGACCAGTTTGTGAGCGCCCATCAGGTGCTCTCTGGGTCCCTCGTCGAGGTCCAGAACGCCCTCCAGAAGGAGGTGGAAGGGATCATTACCGAGGCTGAGGAAGCCCAAAACCACGCCACCGAGCTGGGGGTCGACGTTCGAGAGGCGAGTAGCCGAATCGAGGAGGCACGAGCGGCCCTGAAGGAGAGAGGCTTCGAGTCGGCCATCCGGGCGGCCCAGGAGGCCAGGGAATCCCTGCAATCCTTCGAAGAGTCCGCACAGCGTTTCCTCGACGCGACCTCCGAGTCCCGCAAGCTCATTAGCACGGCAAAGAAGTTCGGCATTGACGTAGGCGCCGCAGAGGAGTCGCTGGAACAGGCCATGGTCATGCGGGAGGACGACCCACCATCGGCGCTCCAGAGCGCGGAGCGGAGCCTCGAACAGGTTCGAGACGCTCTCGACGCCTTCTCACCGACCCTCGAGTTGGGCCTCAGCGCACCGGGTGCCACCTCGGGCAAAGACGTGGAGGCGACCCTTACGGTTCGGAACACGAGCAAGGCGCTGGCCAAGGACCTCGAAGTCGAGGTGCTCGGGGAGCTTGAGGTCAAGGCCCTGGAGGTGCCCGCGTCCGTGCGGGCCAACGATGAGGTGTCCATGTCCTTCACCCTCATCTTCCCCTCCCCGGGGGAGGTTCCCGTCATGGTCAAGGTGAAGGCCAAGCGCCTCATCGACGAGCAGGAATACGATTGGGAGCACGTCTTTCAGATCAACGTAAAGGCGTCCTGAGGGACCGCCCGACCTGCCCTCCTCCGCATTGGTCAATATTAGGTGAGCAGTGGGCCGATCTCGCTCTCAACGGCGTCCACCACCCTTCCCTCGACGAGGAGGGATGTGATCACCTCGATGTCCGGCGAGGGAGACCGATCATCCTCGATGGCTGGGACGTGTTGGCGGAGAATCCGGTACGCCGTCAGAGGTCCGCGTCCTGGCTCAAGCGCCTTCTCGAATTCCAGCCCTTGCGTTGCGCAGAGGTATTCGATTCCCAGGAGGGTACGCATGTTCTCGATGATGCGGAAGAGCTTTTCCCCCGCGGTCGGGCCCATGGGGACGAAGTCTTCCTGATTCGCGGAGGTCGGGATGGAGTCCACGGACGCGGGGTGTGCGAGGATTTTGTTCTCGGCGGCCAGGGCAGCCGCGGTATACTGGGTGAGCATCAATCCGGAATGGAGGCCGGATTTCCTAGTCAGGAAGGGCGGGAGCCCGCTCAGGTTGCCGTCGACCAGCCGCGCAATCCGACGCTCGGAGAAGGCTCCGAGGGAGCACAGGGCGATGGCCAGGAAGTCCATGGCGAAGGCGAGGGGCTGGCCATGGAAGTTCCCGCCTGAGAGGGACTCTCCGTCCTCCGGAAAGAGGAGGGGGTTGTCGGTGGCCGAGTTCGCCTCCACGTCCAGCACGTGCTCGGCCTGCCGAATCACGTCTAAGACGGCGCCAAAGACCTGGGGCATACAACGAAGGGTGTAGGGGTCCTGCACCTTGTGGGGACCCAGATGGGAGGGTATGATCTCGCTATCCTCGAGGGATTGGAGGAGATCCCGGGCCGTGGCCACTTGCCCGGGATGGGGTCGAAGCGCGTGGATACGGGGATCGAAGGGACGAGGGGAACCCTTCAGGGCTTCGAAGCTGATGGAACCGGCGATCAAAGCATCCTTGAGCAGGGCGAGAGCGTCATGGACCGCCAGGCAACCGTAGGCGGCCATGAGAGATGTTCCGTTGATCAGGGCAAGGCCCTCCTTCGGCTGCAACTCCAGAGGCTCAAGGCCTGCCTCCCCCAAGGCCCTCTGTCCCGCGAGCCGCTGCCCCTGATAGGATGCCTCCCCCTCCCCGATCAACACAAGCGTCATGTGCGCAAGGGGGGCGAGGTCCCCGCTTGCTCCCACGGATCCCTTTTGGGGGACGAAGGGGTGAACGCCTTGGTTGAGCATTTGACAGAGGAGTTCGACGACAAGGGGTCGAACGCCCGAGTGGCCCTTTGCGAGCCCATTGGCCCGAAGGACCATCATGGCGCGGAGCACGTCCTCAGGCAGGGGGTCTCCTGAACCCGCTGCATGACTGCGTGTGATGTTCTGTTGCAGTTGGCGTAGATCATCCTCGGGGATGCTCACATTGGCTAGTTCGCCAATTCCTGTCGTGATCCCGTATGCGATGTGGCCCTCTTTGCCTATCTTCTCCACCAACTGGCGAGAGGCTTTCATTTTCGTCGCTGCGGAGCTCGCGAGACGAACCTCATGCGACTCTCTGGCAATTCGTGCGACGTTCTCGATTGTTAGGCTCTCCCCGTCCAGGACGATCATGGCGACACCCCCAAGGCCATAACGGGATTCGCTTAAAGATTAAAGCGGAAGCTAGGACCAGGGCGGCAGGTTCGTCGTTCTTCTCATCTGACGCAGTCTCCGACGAACCTGCCTTCCCTCCAGAAGCGGTCGCAACGCTCGTGTGCATCGAAGGAGGCCCCACGCATCTCCCCGTCGGACGACCTCGTCCGAGGAGGTCATGACGTTGATCGCTGCCTCGAGGAGCCGGCCGATGGCGATGACTAAGGGATAGTTCAGGGCAGCGTACATGAGCCCGCTCGATCGTCTGACCACGGGGTATTGTTCGCCGAATACCCGAGTCATGGTCACGGACACTTCATGATGAATCGGAACTCCATGATCGACTGCGATTGCCCATCCTCGAAACCTCGCTCGGGCACAGTAATCCAGATCTTCAAATGCGGCTGGCCAGAGAATTGTTTCAAAGGGCCCGATTTCCCGCGCCAATTCGCCTCGAACAGCCATCCCCGAACCGCCCACGACATCGACGTACTCCAGCGTACCCCCAGACGATGCAGGATTCGCACCCCACCAGCGGCCCCAGAGGAGTGGGAAGGCCCTCTCGAATGGCCGACGGGTGTAGGAGGGGGCAAGATGGTCACCCTTCGCCGTGAACGGTTCTCCAGCGACGATTCCCAGGCGTTCGTGTGAACGTAGCGACCTTAGAAGCTTCGCCACTTCGTCGCCTCTCGGAAGGGCGTCGTCCCCGAATAAGACGTAGGCCTCAGCCTCAGGCCGCGTCTCGAACACGGCATTGAGGGCGGCTCCAGGACCGTCGTTGTCCGGAAGTCGGAGGACGGTCATTGGGCCCCCCTCGCGAGACAGCCACTCCCTCGTCCCGTCTTGCGATGCGTTATCCACGATGACCAACTCGATGCCGAGAGAGGCAGTCTGCTGAAGCAATACTGGAACAAGCCTGCGAAGACCCACGAGATTCCTGTGGGTCACGACTGCCACGACCGGGTCGCCGGTTCCCCCCTGAGCGTCCCTCATTGGACCGCGGCTCGATCTCGTTCTCGCCGCACGCGCTTCCCGAGCCTATCGAGAAGTCGGGCAATCGGGGATGGCAGCTGAAGCATCGACGCAAAGCCTCTGGTGGGCCAACGCTGTTTCGTGCGGTCTGGTCGCTCCAGCTCCACCCAGAATCGCAATCTGCGCGGGATACGGAGTGGTTGGATGAGTGCGACGAATTTGCCCCCGCTTCTTACGGCCGGGCTAATGTGGGCTGCTCCCTCTCCCCGAATCTGATAGTGGACTACGAGCCTCCGCGCACGATGAAGATCCGTGCCATGGAGGACCACACGCTTGACGCCACCGTACCACGGTTCGGCTTGTGCTCCGCGAAGGTTGGGGCGTCCGAGGCGGGGGGTCGCGGGCGGCGGTGTCCCTGGTTGTTCCTTCACCATGACCGGGACGACGCCTGTACGGACAGAAGAGCCGCGAAACTGAAGCCAATCGGAGTCTTCAAATCGGGCATGAGGCAGCCTCCACCCCCGGATGGTTCCGTCCCACGAGGCGACTACCAACAGTCCTCCTCCGCCAGGAAGGGGGGCTGCGGCGGGGGTGGAGAAGATTGGGCCGTCGGTCCGAAGTGGAAAGCCAGGGACGGGTGTCCCGTCAAGGCGAACCGCGTGGACCCCGCCATCCCAACTACCGATGACCACCTCGCGCGCCCCATCCCCGTCCAAATCGAAGGCGAGAGGGCTTGACCAGACGTACTCTCCTAGGTCGATTGGCCACCCTGGGAGACACTGACCATGCAAATCCCACCCATAGAGACGATCGGACCCGACCACGATCCCCACCTGGCCCTTTGCGAACTGGACCACGGCAGGAGAGGAAACCATCCATGAGTGTGTGGACCGCGGCCAGCCTGGCGCCGAGACGCCGCTCCCCGAAACGAGGTTTACCCGATCTGAGGCCCATGTGAGCCGAGCGCCTCCATCGTTCGCGTGAAATGCGGTTCCCGAGGACCAGATGTAGCCTCCTCCATCCGGCCACGAGATAGGACAAGGCTGCCCCTCCGACGTCCATGCGTGAATCTTCCCGTCCCACGCCCCCACGACGATCTCTTCCGTCCCATCTCCATCTAAGTCCACCACGGTCGGCGACGCGCTGATAAAGGGGTTCCCGGCAAGCGCCGACCTCCATTCAACCACCGCGTCACCATCCAGGACGTAAAGGGATCCGTCGTCGGAGGCGACGATTGTCTCCAGGGCTCCATCTGAATTTATGTCCGCCAGCGCGGGGGTCGAAAAGACATCCCCTCCCGTGGGAAACGGCCAGCCTATAACGGGATCACCGTCGAGGTGGTAGGCATAGACCCTCCCGTCATCACAGCCGATGACCAATTCGCCTCGGGCATCGCCATTGATGTCCCCGAAGGCAGCAGAGGACGCAAAGGGGCGTCTCGCCTTCTTTGGCCATCGAGGCAGCGCTTCTCCCCGCCACGTGAGGCCGTGAAACCGGATTCCCCCCACGAACACTTCCGGCCAACCATCATCATTGGCGTCAACCAGGAGCGGGGAGGAGGAGATCGGGCCGCCGGTTCGGACGAGGAACTCGGGCGTTACGAGCTCGCTCATTCCGCGTGCCTCGTCGCCCAGATGTGCAGGTGGTCCCCCATGCCGCGGAAGGGCCACGTGTGCCTCAGGTGTCGGTCCAACCACTCGACGGGGCGATGAACGGCGGTCAGCTGTTCCCAAGCTTTGACCGTGTACGGTGGGGGAAGGGCCACGAGGAGACCCTCCAACCTCCGGAGGGTGAACCAAGGCGCCAGGGCGGTCCGCGCTTCGGCTTCCGAGTACGCCCGGACGGATACAGGTCCCGCTCCATAGAGGTCAATCTCGACGACGTTAGACAGGCGACGGAAGGCCTTGCGGAAGCGGAACACGGACGCACCGTACGCCAGCTCGGAGATACAGGGCCGACTGACCACCGAAGCGAGTAAGGGGGCCGTGGGCCTGAGATGAAATGCGATACTCTCTAGTGCAGCCCGAAGGTCCGGTTCGCAGTTCAGCGGTCCAAATGAAGCAAAGGCACCGTCGAAGGTCTCGTTGTGGACAGCGGCCTCGAGTTCCCCTGCGGCGGCGCGCAGGACGGTGACCCGGCCTTCCTGGCCCGCTGCCTGAACCCTCTCGCGCGCGCCAGCAACCATTGCAGAAGAGACATCGGTGGCGACAACCTCCACCCCCCTTTCGCCCAGGTGAATCGCCTCCGTCCCAAGCCCGCAGCCCACCTCAAGAACGCGCTCTCCCGGCGCGAAGGCCTCCTCGAGCCACTGAAGGGATTGCTCCCGCATGGAGTGATGCAGAGGATTGGCCTCCACGAGGTCGTCGTAACGCTCCGCAATGGCATCAAAGCCCCTTGCTACGCCCTCGTAAGGACTGGGATCATCCCCCTGCACGACCAGCCCAGCCTCCCAATACTGCGTCCGTCACACCATAGGCCATCCGATCAACCGCCCGGGCGAGGATTCCTGAATTTGCCCTCGCCATCCTGCGGGTCCGGTAGACAAGATGCGTGCCGTAAATGGCGGCTTTGTAGAAGAGCGAGCTGTAGAGGTGCCTGTACAGCACGAGGTTGTCCCGCGTCCGTTTCCAATGGGTCCCCTCCTGCATAGAGTGGCGCACCAGGTCATAGAACTCCGTCTGTGGAAGTGGGTAGGCCACCGTGATGCCGTAATCATCTGGCTGAAGTCGCCGAACCATGTCGATCGTCAGCCGCAGATCGTGGATGTCTTCAGGTGGGTACCCGTAGATCAGGAACCAGTACTGTTCCATACCGAGCGCACGGGTGAGTCGGCTGATTTCGTGCACCTCCTGGACCTTGATCCCCTTCTTCATGGAATCCAAGACCCGCTGGCTCCCGGATTCGACGCCGTACAAAATCTTTCGACATCCGATGTCGACAAGTCTCTGCAGGACCTCCTTGTCCACCAGGTCTACGCGTGTGAGGCACTCGAAGGGAATCTGGGCCCCTGCCCGCTCGATCTCGTCCGCCAACTCCATGAATTTCCGCCGATTGATTGTTAGGATGTCGTCGGCGAAACGAACCATCCCAGGTCCGTAGCGGGTCTTGACCTCCAGAATCTCACCGACAACGTTCCCGGGACTCCTGTGACGATACCGGGCCCCGAAAATCGGTTTACAGCACCAGGTGCATTGGAAGGGGCAGCCCCGGGCAGTCATGATGGTGAGCTGACTGACTCCATGAAATCGCCGCGTGGTCGCCTCGTAGGCCGGCCAGTCCATCAAGTCCCGGGCGGGATAGGGAACGAGGTCCAGGTCCTCAATGTAAGGCTGGTCGTCGGTATGGAGGATCCCACTATTCTCACGCACGGAAAGGCCCGGGATGTCCTGCAAGTCAGAGGGGCTGGATTCCAAGTAGTAACGCCCCAGGTTGACCGCGGAGACCTCCCCTTCCCCACGGGCCACGACGTTCACGAGGCCGCTTCTGAGATACACGTTAGGGTCCGAAGAGGGATCCGGGCCCCCGGCGATGACGGGAATGCCCCTGTGATGCGCGAGCTTGGCCATCTGAAGGGCTACGTGGCGGGATATCACGGTTGCGTAGATGCCTAGAATCTGCGGGCGTTCCGAGTCCAAGGCTGCGGCAAAGTCGCGCAGACTGCTTGCATGGGTCCCGTCGAAGAAGCTGGGCTGGACATTGGCCTCTCGCAGGCAGGACGCGATGTATAACGGACCGAGAGGGGCGTAGGGCCCCTCGATGCGTTGCTCCTTACGGTCGTATGCCATAAAGTAGGAGTTTGCAAGGAGAAACTCACTTCGCTCTTCGCCCGCCAACCTATATCACCTCGTACAGGGCCACGGCGAAGTTCTGATAGGCGATCCGGAAGTGAGCGGGATCGTTCGCGAACCATTCCGTCTCCCGCACTTTGAGCTTATCCACGAAAACGTAGTCAACCTCGCCCACTTCAAACGCCGACAGTGCGTCCGCCAGGCGGACGTCCGAGGACTGTGCGTCGGGAGAGGAGATGAGGCGAACCGCAAACGACGTCTCGAAGAGGGCCCCGTCCGGGACGAAGAGGAATCTGACCTGGGGCATAGCAGCCTCCGGGTTGGTTTCGAAGGCAACACTCGTCAACGACTCACCGCCCGTGATTATTTTCACCTGCGCCCCAATCCCCTGCGGGAAGGTGGAGTCGTGACCGATCTCCAGGGTTCTTAGTATCGGATCAAAGTGGTTCAAGCGGGAGAGCGAGGTGCCCATCACTGGGATCGAAACATCATTGATGGTTCCCGAAACCGCTATCGAGTAGTTGACCCAGACGAGCGAGGAGTCTCGGGCCAGGTGGACCGTCCGGGAGACCCTCATCGCGGCCGACTCCGCGAGATGCTCGATCGTTCCGAGTTCTGGCGTTGACGACTGAGACACGGTATGGCGAGGCAGGTAGTGGGGGGCATCCGTCCGGAATGCGGGAACCCCCAACGGGCTCCATCGGACCTCGGTCTCGGCGTCATTGAAAAACAGCATGGCCTGAAAGCCTCTGCCAGATTCGGTCGCTATGATGGGATTGCCTCGGCTTCCAAAGGGGGCATATTCCCCCACCCTCACCCAGCCATTTTCCATCGAGATCGGCCCTGCAAAGGCGCGGTTAGCATCGTGGGTGCGTTGAACCTGCGACTGCCAAGCTAAGGCCACGGGATCCCCGCTACAGAAGGACTTGCGTTGTGCCAACCCTTCGATCCACCACCCCCAGACACACCCTACCAAGGCGTCGGCCCCGAACTGACTCGGCCCAGTTGTCGCAATCACGCTTCCCCGCGGCGTGTTCGCCTCGATCCAGGCCAATCCGTCCAAGACGTCGTCGCCCATCACTGAGTAGTACTGAGTCGCCTGGACCATACGCTGATGGGAGGTGAGTGCGAGAATCATTGCCAAGGCGAGGACGACCGAGGCTCCGAGCATGACCGAATTCCTTGGAGATGGCAGCGAGACGTCTGAGGATCGTCCGACGGACCAC